>URLZ01000040.1 GCA_900548895.1 uncultured Akkermansia sp. | reverse complement strand
TCACGTAATAACTCGTGTTGCGCGAGGCGACAATTTGATTGCCCTGCACCGTGGCATGAGCAAAGTATTTGTCGAGCAGGCCGGGACCGAAGCCGACGGAAACGCCCGTCGCGCTGCCGAGTCCCTGCTCGTGCAGCTGCGCGATCACAAAGCCGTCCCTCTTGCTCAGATCCACCTCGGCTGCCGTGGACGGCGTGGCGCTGCCCCCGGAATTGAGAACGAGTCGGGTGCCGTTCAGCGCGATGGAGGCCCCGCTGAAAAGAGCCGCCGTCTCGCCTTCACCGCGGAAGACACCGGCGGTGTCGACCTTGGCGGCAAGCGTGCCCCCGGACATCGAGGAATCGGCGCCCAGCTCCACGGGCTGCGGCGTGGCGGCGCTGCCCAGCGGCGAGAGGGTGATATCAGCCCCGGTCGTGCTGAGGGCACCGAGCGAATCGCCTGCAATCGAGGCGGCACCGGCAGCACCGGTCACAACCAGCCCCGCGCCATCACTGAAGCTCTGATCAGCCCCGCTCTGCAGCACGATGGTGGCGCCCTCAAGGCCGTCAGCCGAACCTTGGAAGCGACCTCCGGCTCCGTTGATGTGAATCGTTCCGGCAATGACGGAGTTTGCATCACCGTCGAGCGTCCCCGTGGTAAAGCTCACCCCCGGAGCATCCGTTACTTCGAGGCGAGAAGACTCAAGCACAACGCCACCCACGGTGAGCGCGTGGTTGCCGGGTGCTGCAGACTCCTCCAGCAGCTTGGCTTCGATCAGCTGACGGAAATCATCCTCACTGCCGCCGACCTGAAGTGTGATGTTGCGGCCGGCGATGCGATGCGCGCCCGTGGTGGAGCGTTCGTCATTGATGAAGGTGACGCGATCGACCTTGGCGCCGCTGCCGATGAAGCTGAGCGTTCGGCCGCTCTGCCCGGTCATTTGGCGCACGACGGCACCCAGTGTGCCGGCGCTGGCCGTTGTGATCTCCGACGACGAGAGATCCAGCGTGTTGTCTCGCGTCACGGAAACCGCCGACACGGGGACGAGCGAGTTATAGGCCCCTTCGCCGCTGAGTTGAAGCGTGTAGTTCCCGATCTTGTCGGACGAGGTGTACCACGTGAGGCCGGAGAGGGTGTCCAGCGTCAAGGTGAGCCCGTTGGCGCTCGCCTCAAGCGTTCCCGTCAGCATGAGTCCGGCCAGATAGCTCTCGGCCTGCTCGGACAAACGGAAGTCCGCCGAGCCCGATGTCCAAGTCATCAGGCGGTAGGCGCCTTCGGCCAGTCCCGTGCTCACGCTGTCCTGCCCCGGAGTCAGGCCTAGGGAGCTCGGATCCAGCAGGGTCACATCAATCTGCTGCCCGTCGAGGGCGGCGAGATGGTCAATGTGGAAGGCTTCCTGCGCCTCGCTCAGCTCGCCGAAGACGAGTTCCGCCGTCGTCACGTTCGCAAAGCTGTTGCCGATGGCAACGGAGCCCATCGCGTCCGCCGTGATCGAGCCTTCCGCGGCCGTGCCGCTGCCGGTGAGGATGATCTCCGAAGCGCTCAGCGATGCACCGGAGCCCAGAACCAGTTTGCCCGCCAGCGCCGAGCCCAGCGAGGCGGAGCCCGCCGTCAGCTCCAGCGAAGTGTCCGTCCCCCCGCTCTGCGGGTCGATGTCAACGATGTCAAGGCGCGAGCCGTCGGCGATGGTCAGATGGCCACTGCCGCCCAAGGTGACGGCCGTCGCTTCCGTCTTGCCGGCATTGAGATGGCCCAGAACGAGGAGGGAAGCCTCGCCGCTCACCTGCGTGCTTTGCACCGACGCCGAGGCATCGGCGGCCAAGGTAAGGCTGCCGCTGCGAATGCTGAGACTGTCGGCCTCCAAACTCCCGCCCTTCCACGTGTAGCCCTCAGGCTTGTCGCCAGCGACGTACTCAACCACCACCTCGTGCGCCTGAGCCTGCTGAAGCGTGACAAAAGCCTCGCCCGCACCCTGGAACGAGAGGTCCGTCTCGCTGTCGGGAGCCTGCGTCGACGAAGCGCTGCCGTCGCTCCACGAGCCTCCTGATGCCCAGAGGTCATCACTCTTCCCAACCCACTCCACCATATTGAGGTGCGAGAGGATGTAGACCTGACCATTCTCGTTAACGAGGTTGTAACGGTATTCACCATCGCTGCCGGAGGCGGAGGTGCTGCCGTCAAAGGTGAAACGGCCGTTGTTGTCGCCGCTGACGGTGGCGAGCACGAGCGTCTGGCCCGAGGTGAGCCCGTCGAGGATGCTGCTGCCGCTCAGGCCGCAGAAGTCCACGACACTGCCGGCGCTGACGGAGCCGGCCGAGAGGTAGGGCGCTTCAACACCGTGCGGCTGAGAAATGGTCACGGAACCGCTGCCGCTGAGCTCGCCGGACACGGAAATGACGGCGCCGTTGTTGAGGGTGAGCGCACCGTCAGAACCCAGGTTCAGGCTTTCGACGGCCGAGCTCTCCGTCAGCGCGAGGCTGCCGCCGAGGCTCAGATTACCCCCCTGCACGAAGCTCAGAGAAGAGTCGTTGCCGAGAGTCAGCTGATGGCCGTCGGCCGCGCTGATGCTCAGGTTACCACTCACGGAGCCGATGGAGGAGGAGGCCCCCTCACTCGTCAGGCTCAGTTGCCCCTCGGCCGACAGGCTGCCGCTGACCTGAAGCGAGCCCAAGCTGTTCTCACGGGCGCCGAGGCTGAGGTTGCCATCCTGCACATCCACGGCACCGGGGCCCGAAACAGCCTCTGTGATGCTCAAGTCGCCATGCAACTGAACCAAGCTTCCGTCGTTCTCCAGCACGCGGATGGTTGCGCTGCTCCAGATCTTCAGCGAACTGCCGGAAGCAAGCGTGACGGAGGCCTGAGCCAGGTTGGCGCTCAAGCCGAGATCCACGGAGGCGTTCTCGAGGAGCTCCACGCTGCTGAGCACGTCAAGCGTGCTCCCGCTGATCGAATACAGGCTGTACTGCCCGTCAAAGACAAGGCCCCTCACCTGCTGGGGCTCTCCCACCTCGATGGCTTCCTGAGACGTGGAGCCGGTGAAATACACGAGGGAACGCGGGCGGAAGTCGAGACTCTCCGTACCGTCTTCCGACAGCGCCCAGTTGGTGTCCTCCCAAATGCCGTTGCCGCCTTTCCAGTAGAGCACGCCGCCGTCGTTGATGAGGAGGAGCTCATTGCCCTGCATTTCCAGCGTACCGGTGTAGCCGACAAACAGGCTCTCCCAATTTGAGGGAGCGGTGCCGTTCGTAAAGTCCATGAGGTGATAGACGGCTCCTTCCTCCAACTGATCGCCCAGATCGAGCGTGACACTGCCTCCGAGGTTCAATCGGCCGCTGACGCTCAACAGCGCCGAAGTGGCATCCGCCGCGCCGCTGAGATCCATGGACAGGGTTGCTCCCGGCCCAAGGGTGAGCAAGTCGCCTGTGAAACTGCCACCCGCCGAGGAAACGGAGAGCAGACTGCCGGTGCTGAAATAGGCCGAGTCGCTTCCCAGACTGCCGCCGTCAAGCACGAGGGAGGCTCCGCCGTTGACCCCGAGAGAGCCGCCCGTGAGGGCAGCGCCGCTGCCGATACTCAGTGCCCCCGCGCTGAGAGAGGCCTCGGAGGCATAGAAGTTCACAGCGCTGAGGCTGACGCCTCCCTTGCCCGTGATGCTCAGCGAAGCCGCCGTGACGGTGTTGTTGCCATCACCGCTGAGGCTGTAGCGGTAGGCGTCGCTGTTGAAGCTGACGGCTCCGGCCGCGATGTTGCCCTTCACCGAGATCTCCCCGCCCTGCCCCCTGTCACCGAACTCGAGCGGGCGCGCGGCGTCATACCACGAGTGGTAGTAATCGGTGAAGGCGCCTTCGGAGACGTAGACATCCCAGCCGGTAGCCTCGGTGGGCAACAGATCGGGGTTGGCTGCTGCGGCGTCCCAGCTTCTGCTGCTGCCGTTCCAGACAAGAGGATTTTGCGCATCGGTGTACTGGGCATACATGCGCTTGAGGGAATCCGGCGTGTTGATGTAGCCGATCATGTCGACATACCAGTCGTCTGCGGCGGCGTAATCCCAGCGGCGAGTGCAGGCCTCATCGGTGTAGAGGTAGACGCGGCCGTTCTCGCTCTTCAGATACAGGCGCTCGGTGCCGTAGACCATATCGTCAGAGTTGGCGATCAACACGGATGTCACGTTCCCTGCGGCATCGAACTCCGCCCCGTAGCAGGTAATGGCGTGACCACCCACATTGCTGCTGATGCCGAAGTCGATGATCTGACCAACCGTGCTCTGGGTGAAGGTGCCGTCGGCATTCGCTGTCAACCCGAGCCCGTCAGTGAGGATCCGGCGAATGGCACTCATGCTGAGGCCACCATCTTCAAACTCTATCACGCAGGGCTCCGTGTTGGCAAAATAGTCACGGAAGAAACCGGCTTTTGCTGGATTGTTGCGGAGGTCGTCAAATGAGGTATAACCGGTCAGATACCAGTACATGCTCATCTCCGTATTGCCGCCGACGTTCTCCCAGTTGTCGTAAAAGAGCATATCCACCTGCAGCGACTGCGTACCCGCTAACGCTGCGAGGTGGCTCTCATCGTAGGTGTAGCCGTGAGGTAGGGCGCTGTCCGTCCCGTTGTCGCCGACACCGCGATAAAAGACGCCGTAATAGGTCTGCCAGTACTGGATGACATTGCTGCCGGCATTGTACCAGCAGGTGTTCGCATCATCCGTCAGGTTGGCATAAAACTCACCGGTCTGGTTGGCTGTTGCCGGAACACGCGAGGACAGATCACCGAGAAAGCTCCAGTTGCCGGTTTTCTCGTACAGATCCAAGGCCGCGCTTTGAAGGGTCCAAGTCTGCCAGTAAAAACCCTTGCCGTTGTCGTAAAAGCGGTCGGAAGATGAGATGTTGCCGGTATTGACACCCGAAGCGACGAACTGCACCGAGCCGTCCGCCCCGGGGCGGATCACGGCGTTGAGGGAGCTATCGGTCGATGCAGCGAAGATGAGACTCGGCAGAGCCTGAAGGAGGAGGATAACGGAGAGAGAACGTAGTTTCATGACGGGAACCGATATACCTTTTATCAGTTTTATAACCGTCTGTCAAGCTGTTTTGCTCCTTTTTCCGTCTGCATAGAGCCTGAAAAGGCGATCGAAAAAGAGCTTCTCCAACAAGAGTTCTCACCAACATTCGCCCACTCCGTCGGCGGTGTGTAGACGCCCTCAGCAGTCGGCAGGCACCCGACGGAGGAGCCGAGCCGAACCACCTGAGCAGGATCAGCCGGGAAAGGCGGCGGGGCTCGCAGAAACGAAGAGCCCGCCGAGCTCAGGACTTCTCGGCCTTGGGGTAGCGGATACGGCTGTGGTGTGAGGCGCAGACGCCCTTCACAAAGGCCTCTTTCATCTGCTCAATCTCGCGCAGTGTCAGCCCGCTATCGGTGAGATGACCATCCAGAATGCGGCTGCGGAAGATGTTCTCGATCATGCTGCGGTAATCCTCCTCCGAGGCATGGTTGAGCGAGCGCGTCGCGCTCTCAACGGCATCCGCCATGCTGACGATAGCCGATTCGCGGGACTGGGGAATCGGCCCCTTGTAGGTGTACACCGAGGCGTCCACCGGCTGGGGGCGCGTATCCGTCAGCCCCTCATCAAACTTGCGCATCGCCTCATCATACAGATCGCAGGCCTTGCGATAAAAGAAGTAGACGAGGGACTTGCCGTGGTGCTCGCGGATCACGTTGACGATGCTGGACTCAAGCCCGTTTTCCTCGGCCAGCTTGATGCCGTCATCCACATGGCCGAGAATGATGCGGGCACTGGCCTCGGGCGTCAGGCGGCTGTGCGGTGTCACCTCCTGATTGGCGATATTCTCGGAGAAATACTCGGGGCGCTGCAACTTGCCGATATCGTGAAAGAGAGCGCAGGCCTCCACCATATCCGCATCCACCTGCAGAGCAACGGCGGCGGACTTGGCCAGCAGACTCACCTCCTGGCAGTGGGAGTAGGTGCCGGGAGCCTTCTCCTTGAGCTGAACGAGCAGGGGGTGATTGGTGTCGGCGCGCTCCTTCCACGTCATCGGCGTGAAGAGGCTGGAGAGGGACTCCAACACGGGGAGCGCACCGGCGAAAATGATCACGGTGAGCAGGTTGACCCCCATCGTCACGCCGAAGGCCGTGCCGAGACGCCCGACCGTCAGCGAGGAGCTGCCGAACGAAAAGAGGTTGAGCAGCACGACGGCCACAAAGATGATCAGGCCCGTCATCATACCGCCGATGAGGGGCTCGGAGCGCTTCTCATAGCGGGCAAAGCGCGTGCTGACCACACCGGCCAGCAGGCTGATGATGAGATAGTTGACCGCGACCTCAGAGGAGTCCTCCGGGAACATCGCCACGCCGAAGAGCGCGCAGGCCAGGGCCGAATAAACACCGAGCTGGCGCCCCGCGAGCACCGTCACCGTCACCGGGGCGAGCATGTAGGGGATGACGAGCAGCAACTGCCGGTAGCTGATGCCGAGTTGAATGTGGCTGGCGAGGAAGTCGTAACAGGAAAAAATCATCCAGAGGATGAGCATCTGCACGACCACCATGAAGAAGGCCATGCCGAGCTTGCGGCAGGTCTGCTGCTGAAAAACTCGGGAAACGGCACTGAGGGAACCGAGCACGAAGGTACCGAAAATGATCCAAGTGACCCGATAGGCGGCACTGGGGAGATCCGGAGCAGCCGCAGCCGCGGCAGCGCAGACGCAGAGCGTTCCGAGAACGGCTACGCAGAGCATAGCGCTCGGCTTTGTGTCCAGCTGTGCGGTCCGTCGGTCGCCCTCCGGGACACCCAGCAATCTGGCAAGGAATGGGCCCATGGCAGAGGTGTGTCGCGCCATTATAGCAGCTGCGGCGACACTTGTCAAGCAGCCTGAACTTCGGCGAAATAGCCCAAGATGCCGCATCAACTCGCCTTTCTCAGGAGAGGAATGCGCCGGATATGACAGACTGAAACCCCGACGCTGCTGCGGCAGGCCTCGAGCCGTTCCACGAAGAACCGACTTCAGCGACCGAGCGCCGTGCAGAGCTCGGAACGCCACCGAGTCGTTTACATCTCCGACCACTGTGACAGGTTATTACCGTCCGGGCTTGTGAGAGCGTCAAATTGGGCTTGAGTCCTGCGGAATCCGTGTTAAAATACGGGAGTTTTCCCCCACAGACTTTTTATGAAAGCTCATCGCTCATCCCCCCTGCTCTACGGCACCGTTTTTGTCGGTGTCTGCGGCGCTGCGGCCGTCTGCACAGCCCTGTCCATCCTGCTGACCTCGCCCTCCTCCGAGGACCTGCGCCGCAGTTCTCTCACGCCGGAAGAGGCGAAACCGATGGCCGACGCCATCCTGCAGGACAAGTGCGCCAGCTGCCACGGCCCGAACGCGGGCTATAACAGCGATCTCAACCACCTCACCTTCGGCCTGATGGAGCGCCACGTCAACGGCGCCCAGCGCGCCTGGCTCATGGAGAATGACGGCAGCATCCGCAAGGACAGCGTCAACCTCCTCAAGCTCAACAACACGCTGACGAAGCGCAACATGCCGCCGACCTCCTACAGCGCCATCCATTGGGGCAGCCGCCTCACGCCGTCGGACGTCGCCATCGTGCGCCGCGCGCTCAATCTGCCGGCGGACGGCAACGTCGACGCCATCACCCCCATCATGCCGGCTCCCGAGCCCACGGCCGAACAGGCAGCCAAGATCGAGCTCGGCCAGATGCTCTTCTATGACGGCCGCCTCTCGACGAACAACAAGATTTCCTGCTCCTCCTGCCACGACCTCACGAAGGGCGGCACGGACAACAAGGCCAAGTCCGAGGGCGTGCCCGGCCCCGACGGCAAGCCGCAGCTCGGCGGCGTCAATGCCCCGACCGTCTACAACGCCGCCAACCACATCTGCCAGTTCTGGGACGGCCGCGCACGCGACCTTCAGGGGCAGGCCGGCGGCCCTCCCCTCAACCCCGTGGAGATGGGTTACGCCAAGCCTGAGGACTGGAATCAGATCGTCGCCAAGCTTCAGCAGGATCCGGACATCGTCGCGCGCTTTGCCGCCGTCTTCGGCGAGCGCGGTATGACGGCGGAGACCATCACTGAGGCCATCGCCGCCTTCGAGCAGACGCTGGTGACGCCCTTCTCTCCCTTCGACGATTACCTCATGGGTGACGAAGGCGCGCTGAGCGAAGATCAGAAGGCCGGCTGGAAGACCTTCCTCGCGCACGGCTGCGCCACCTGCCACAGCGGCTCGGCCATGGGCGGCAACAGCTTCGAGTACATCAACACCTTTGCCGATCTGCGCAGCGCCGCGGCTCCCGAGGACTACAAGGAGGGGGCCTTCGGCCGCTACGACTTCACGAAGAATGAGAAGCACCGCGATATGTTCCGCGTGCCGAGCCTGCGCAATGTCGCACTGACGGCTCCCTACTTCCACACCGGCAGCGTGAACAAGCTGGAGGACGCCGTGCGCATCATGTTCCGCACGCAGTCTGAGAGCAAGTTCAGCGAGAAGGACGTCGAGCAGGTCAGCGCCTTCCTGCGCTCCACGACGGGTCGCTACAAGGGCAAGAGCCTCAACGAGCTCAAGCCGGAGGACGTCACGCCTGCGAAATACCTCGGCGCGGCGGCTGAGCAGCAGTAAAGAGCCACGCGCGCATGATTCGATTCTCCGTTCTCGCTTCCAGCAGCAAGGGAAATGCCACCGTCATCAGCGGTGGCGACACCTCGCTGCTGGTCGATGCGGGCATCAGCGCGCTGCGCATTCGCCGCGGGCTTGAGGAGTGCGGGCTGCGCGTCGCGCAGCTGGCCGGGCTCTGCCTCACGCACGAGCACCGGGACCACGTCAACGGGCTCGGCGTGCTGGCGAAAAAGGATCCGCTGCCGATCTATTGCAGCCGTTACGTGCTCAAGGATCTGCGCGACATCGCCCCGCGCTCGCCGCTGACGGGCATCGAGCCCGGGCAGCCCGTGCGCATCGGCAGCATCAGCGTCACGGCCTTCTGCGCCAGCCACGACGCCATTGACCCCATCGGCTTCCTCTTTGAATGCGACGGCGCACGCCTCGGCTACATCACCGACACCGGCCGCATCATGCGCGAGATGCGCGACATCATGAAGGGAGTCGACGCGCTCTACCTGGAGTCCAACTACGACCCCGACATGCTCCGGCAGTCGGGGCGCCCGTACCCGCTCATCGAGCGCATCGCCGGCCAGTGGGGCCACCTCTCGAACGAGCAGGCCAGCGACTTCGTGCGCGACATCGCCCACCCCGGCCTGAAGCAGATCGTCCTCGGTCACCTGAGCGAGGACTGCAACACCCCGGCCCTTGCCCTCGACAACATGCAGCGAACCATCGACGATCTGGGTCTTCCCACAGAGGTGCAATGCGCCCCGGCCTCGCACCGCCTCCCCTGGGTCGAGGTCGCCCACTGAGCAAAGGGAGAGAGAGCAAAAAGGCACGGCCGGGGACGAGCCAGGCGGCGGATTTCCCCTTGGCCCGGGCGACGGCAAGACCGACGCCCGGGTCTTTTGTGCACCGAAAACGGCTTGGAGGAGCAAAGGGCCGTCGATGAAAGCCTGAGTGCCGTCATAGCTCCCGGCGAGCTCTCAGTCATGACAGCGGATGGCGTACACGTTGCGGGGAAATCCCTCGCAGAAGCCGAAGGATGCCGCGCACCAATCAATGGCGTCCCGGTTCCGCTGGTGGTGTTTTCCGCGGCCGGTATGATGAGCTCCATTTCCCCGAGCCTGCCCAAACCCGTCCTCGGCGAACGAACGGAACACGCAAAGGCTCGCGCCCCGGAGAGCCCGCTCGGCGCTGATTCCTTCGCATGTCAAGCTCTCCGGCCCGAAATCAGATTTTTCGTCAAAGCCGGCACCGTCTCTTGTTCCCTCTCTGAAAAGGGGTATCCGACCGCTTTGGAGGGGTAATTTTGGCGGGCTGGGGGGCTCAGCGCAGCAGGGCGTAGGCGAGGATGTTTGCGTTGATTTGCAGGGCGTTGCCGAGCTCACTGCCGCCGCAGCAGCAGCAGTTGCGCGCGTTGGCGCTGTCGTTGAGCCCGTCGGCCGAGTAAACGAGCACAAGCTTACCCCGCAGGCTGATGCCCTCGAGGTAACCGCAGGTCGGCTTTTTGCCGGCCTGAAGGGCCTTGATGGGAAAGACGGTGGAGAAGATGGGGTGCGTCATGGGGATGGGCTTGAGCGCTTCGGGGCCGAAGAGGGAGGCCATCTCGCGGCGAAAGGCTTTGTCCCAGTCCTCGTTGGAGCACCCCGCCGAGGCGAGCAGGAAGCCGCCGTCCTCGACGTAGCGCTTGAGGTTCTCGCGCTCGCGGGGGGTGAAGCTGAAGTTGCCCTCGCCGGTGAGCACGACGAAGGGGAAGCGGAAGAGCTCGTCGCTGTCGAGGCGCAGCGAGCGGAAGCGGCGCGCGGTGTTGATGCTGGTGCGCTGCTGCACGGCGCTCAGAAAGGCGTCGGAGAAGCAGCGCGAGGTCTTGGTGCCGGCGTAGATGAGGTTGCCGCATTGCACGACGCCCTCCTTGGCGTCAGCGGGGGCGGACAGACAGAGGAGGGCCGGCAGCACGCCGGCGATGAGGGACCATGTGCGAAGTTTCATGTCGTTGGGTTTGGGGACGGAAGGTGGGCGCGGATATTCGGAAAGGTCTGAGAGGCGGGAAAGGGATGAGGCGGGGAGGGGCTGAGACGGAGAGATCGGGATGAAGGGATCAGGGGAAAAAATCGAGACGAAAGGACGAGACGGGCCGGTGAGGCCTCCGCCGGCGGAATCGGCCTTCTGCCGACAAGAGGCGACTTCATCAGGAAAAGGGGGCTTCAATCGGCAAAATAGGCTTTGACGGCCTCGCGGTAGTTGGGCGGCACCTGCTCGAGATCGGCCTCGCGCGGGCGCCCGTCCGACGACTCCGCGTCAGGTCTGCCGGCGGCGCTTCCCGGGGATCGCTGGCCGTCCGAAGGCTTGTCGCCTCCCTCGCCGCCCTGCTTGCCTTCACCGCGGCCCTCGCTGCGCTTGCGGGCGGGGCGGCGGGCATCGCCCTTCTGCCGGGGCAGAGCCTGCTCGGGGCGAAAGCGAGGGGGTGCAGAGGCCATTTTGGAGGATCCGCTCCCCTGCCCCTGTTGCTGCTGCTTGCCCTGCTGCTGTTGCTGCTGAGGCTTGCCCTGTTGCTGCTGTTGCTGCTCCTGCTGACGGCGGCGCTCGCGCTGCGCGTTCATCATGCGCCGCAGCGTATCGGCTGCCTGGCGGCTCATCTGCTGCATGCTCTGCTCCGCAGCCTGCTCAGCCGCCTCCTGAGAGGCTTCGCTGCGGGCCAGCTGTTCCATGCGCTGCTGCGCCGTCTCCGCCGCTCGATGCGTTTCGGCCGGCTCGTGGTTGGCCGCGCAGCGCGCCGCCTCGCTCATCAGTTCGCCGATGCCGGCCTCGCGGCAGGCCTCCTGCATGCGCTGCACCATGGCGACCGAGGCCTCGAGCTCCGGCTGCGCGGCGAGGCGCTCCCGCAGACCGCTGAGGCCCTCCAGCCAGTCCGTGTAATCGCGCGCAATAAGGTTCTGATCCTCCCCGAGGCCCTCCAAGCGCTCCGGCTGGGTCGTGCTTGAGGCTCCGTATTCATCCATGAAGCGCCGCAGGCGGTCAACGAGGTCGCGCTGATCCTCCGTCAGTTCGGCAAAGCGGGCCGTCGCCTCCTGCACCTCTGCGGCTAGGGCGACGCGCTCGGCCTCCTGCATCTGGGCGTCCATCTCATTCTCCAGCGCTTCGAGGCGCTCGTACATCGCGCGCAGGCGCTCGCGGTACTCCTCCGCGGGCAGGTAGACGGGCAGAGAAGCCGCCTCCTTTTCATTTTGAGCGAAGACGGCCGCCAGCTCCGCGGCCACCTCCGAGAGGCTGCCGTCCATGTCAAAGACGGGAAAGTCGCCGGCGAGGGCCTCCGCGATCCGCCTCGCCTCGCGGCTGTGCTGCACGACGTCGGTGAGCGCACCCGTCCGCTCGGCGAGCTTCGCCTCAAGCGCGCTCTCGATGGCGCGCAGGCTGCGCTCCCGAGCCTCGGCCAGCACGCGGTAGCGGGCCATGAATTCCTCAAAGCCCGTCTCCATCGCCAGCAGGAGGCGATACTGCTCCTCACTGATGACGTTGAGGCGCACAGTGGGCGAGGAGATGATGTTGTAGCGCCTCGGGTTCGCATCGCTCGCTTCGGCGCGCAGCTCGATGGCGTCGCCGTCGCGCAGCCCGAGCGCAGCCGTGTCGATGGTGCAGCTGTAGCGCTGCTCGGCCTTGGAGCCGTCGAGCACAGGCACGCCATGCTGGCGGTAGGGGCACAGAGCCTTGTAGAGCTCAAAGCGCGACAGCCCGTAATCGTCCGCCGCCTCAGCCTCGATCGTCAGCGGCGAGCCCGCGACGAGGAAGGCGCCGTCCTCCGGGGCCGTGATGCGCACCTCGGGGGGGAGATCCGGCTGCACGCCGATGCGTGTTTTGATCGGCATGGGGGCCTCGCGTCCCTCGGCGTCGCGCACCTGAAGCGTCACGATGCCCGGGCGGTGGACCGGCAGGCTGACGCTGAGGCTGCGCCCGCTCGCCTTCCCCTCCAAACGGAGGGGCTCGCTGCGACCGGCCTCCAGAAACTCGGCATAGCCGGAGGCTATCTCCATGCTGCAGGAGAGCTCAAAGTCCAGCGTCGCGCCGTCGGGCGCCGTAATCTCGCTGCCGCCGAGGCTGACGTGCTGCTCGGGCAGGCCGGTGTACGCCGGGGGCCGCACGGTGGCGCCGGCGGCGATGATGCGCGGATAGTGCACGACGCGCAGGTCGGCGAAGCGGCTGCGCGCCCGGCCGTCGGGCAGGGCGAAGGCGAAGCGGCAGGGCGCCGTGACTTTCTCCAGCTCCAGCACCCAGCGGCCGCGCTGGTCGCGGAAGGCCGGCAATTTCTGCACCGGCAGCCCGGGCGTGTCGAGCAGCAGGACGATTTCCTCGGGCTCGGGCCCGCCGCTGACGGAAGCGGACAGGGTGATGTCATCGCCGTAGAGCACGGCCGCATCGGTCGGCGAGACGCTGAACGAGTAGGGGGAGTAGGGGGGCGTATCCTGCGCCGGGCAGAAGAGGCGCAGGCCCAAGGTCTCCGTCGCTCGCGGCGCTGCCGCATGCAGCACCGCCAGAGCGCCCGCGGCCGCCGCCGCGTAGCCGAGGGCCCAGGCAAGGCGCCTCCATGCAGGGTGGCCGCGGCGCCGCGCACGCCGCAGGGAGTCGGAGGCTTCCCCCCTGCTCTGCTCGGTCAGCCAGCGGCCCAGCGGCGTGTCGGGCGCGCTGAGGTGTCGGGCACAGGCGATGCTGTGGCGCGGGTCTCGGTTGATGAGGTCGAGCTCTTCGGGCAGATGTCGTGCCGAGCGGATGGCCCAGCCGACCTCGGCCAGCAGCCAGAGGACGACGGCCCCGACCCAGATGCCGAGCAGTTGCTCGCGCAGCGCGGCCTCGTTGGTGAAGGCCCAGTCCAGCAGGGCAAAGGCCACGGCCAGCAACAGAGCCACCACGCAGGCGCGCCCCGCGCCGGCCACCCAGGTGCAGAGGCCGCAGATCAGGCGCGCGCGAAACAGCTGCGACCGAAAATCAGGCGCAGAGCTCCGAGAAGGGGGGGAATCAGGGGCAGGCATGGCGGAAGGTGAGGCGAACGGGGAACGTCAAGGGGCGAGTGAAAGAGGCGAATGAGCGGGGTGAGTATGGGGGAAAGAGGGGGACGAAGAGGAATGCGGGGAACAGGCTCAAAACATCAAGGGAGAGGAACTTCAGGGGAGCCCCTTGCGGCGGCGGATGAACCAGAGCAGGCCGAGGCAGATCACGATGAAGGCCAGCAGCGGCCAGCGAGGCCAGAGGGGCGTGAACAGCTCCTCGTCCGTGCGCACGCCGGGGGGCGTCGCCAGAAAGGCCGCGAGCTGCTCGGCATTCGGGGGAGCGGCCATCTGCACCCCGCCAGTGGCCTCGGCCACGCGCGCGAGCAGCTCGGGATCGGCATCCAGACAATCGCGCTCGCCCGGGGAGGGTCGCACCGTCAGGCGGCAGGAGGGGGACGGAGTGTCAAGCCCGGGGGTTCGGGCTCTCAGAAGGTATTCGCCGGCGGGCAGGGCGGGCAGGGCCGCCTCCCAGCGCGGCAGTCCGGCAGAGGCCTGAGGCACGGCGGTGACGAGGGTCGGCAGTGCGGACTGGCGCAGCGACACCGCCTCCACCTGCACCGTTTCCGGGCGCCCCGTGCCGCGCCAGCCGAGGCGGCAGACGACACCCTCGCCCTCCGGCACCGAGGCGCGCTCCGGATGCAGGGAGAGATCAAAGCCCGGCGAGAACTCCGCGGCCGTCTGCACCCAGGGCAGGAAACGGCGCCAGAACTCGCGGTACAGATTGCCACGCTCGCGCGCATCGGGGTAAAAATCCCACTTCCACAGGCCCTCGCCGTTGATGCAGGCCACGGCACCCATGCCGCAGCGCATCAGCCCCAGCAGGGGCGTTTCGCCGTCCTCCGAGGCCGCCAGCACGCGCGTCTGCGCGCGCAGCTCCGCGACCTCGCGCACCTCGGCAAGAGGCGGCTGATCCTTCCAGATCGGGTCAGAGGCGGCGGGCAGCGCCTGGCCGAAGAGCCCCGACTGCTCGCCTTCGAGCGTCGGCACGAAGCGGGCTTCGCCGCGCGAAGCGCTGCTCCACACGAAGGGCTCCAGCTCCTCCATCCCCTTCAGGCGCCCGGCGTAGCAGCGGCCGCGGGCCATCACCACGATGCCGCCCTGGTCGCGCAGGTAGGATTGCAGGGCCTTGACGGCCTCGGCATCCAGCAATGTCTCCATGCCCTTGCCGAGCACGACGATATCGTAGCCCATGAGGCCCTCGGGCGTCGTCGGCATCTCGGGGGAGTCCGAGGGCTCGGCGTCGTCATCGCCGGAGTTGATGTGGTAAAAGCGGTGATCGCTGAGGCGGTGCACGGAGCGCACGTCGAAGACGGGCTGGGCGCGCAGGTACTGCGCGAGGAACTTGCTGTCCCAATACGGCGCACCCTCGGCCAGAAAGACGCGGATGCGGGAATCAGCCGCGCTGACGGTGATGCGGCACTCGTTGTTGTCCGCGCGGGACTCGCCGGGCTGAACGGCCACGCGCACGAGGTACTCGCCCGCAGCGGCGGAATCGAGGCGGAAGGAGACATCACTCGTCCCGTCGCTCCGGCTCTCGACCGGGCGCGTCTCGAGAGAACGCCCGCTCGGATCGAGCAGCTCGACGAGCAGCTGGCGGTCACCCATGCGCGTGTTGCCGAGGCGGGCGCTGAGGGTCACCGGCACGCCGGGGTACGCGACAACAAGGGGGCGGAGGGGATCCAGCGCGATATCGGGCTCACGCCACGAGGCACCGAGCGGCAGCACGTGCACCGGGCAGCCCGCGGCCCCGGCGCGGCCGACCAGCGACTGCCAGCCCTGGGGGTGTGAGTCGCGGCCGTCGGAAATGAGAAGGGCCCCGGCCACCACGCGACCGCGGCGGCGCAGCGATTCGATCGCCCCGGTCAGAGAATCGAGCACGCGCGAGCTGGGGGCATCGGCCTCCTGCTCCATCAGCTCCGCAGCCGACCCGGTGCTGCGAGCCGCATCGGAGAGGGCCAGCCAGCGCACCTCGCGCCCCGAATGGCGCACGGAAGCGTCGAGGGCTCGCAGAGCCTCGCGAGCGACCTCGAGGCGCGACGGCGCCGCGGCATCATCGCGCACGGGGGCCTGCATGGACGCCGACACATCGAGCCCGACGATCCAGACCGGCACCTGCGCCAGCGGGCGGCGGCTGACGCTGCACGGGTTGAGCAGCAAGAGCGCCATCCCCAGCGCCGCCAGGGCGCCCAGCAACACGCAGCAGCGGCGAGACCAGCGCGGCAGCGCGAGGCACGCGCCGAGGCAGAGCCAGGCTGCGCCCAGCGGCAGCAGCAGCGCCAGCAGAACGGCCAGCGGCAGGGGGAGAAGGGGGTGGAGGCTCATGACAGTCGGGGCGATTTCGGGGAACGGCACAACAACAACTCGGTCAGCCAGCAGAGCAGAGCGAGCACCAGCAGCCAAGGCCAGAGCTCCACGCGGTTCGGCAGGTCGGAGGCCAACGCACCGGCCTCGGCCTCTTCATCGGCCGAGACAGGCTGCTGCGGCAGGCGCCGCAGATCCATGAGGCGAAGCTCCGACTCCTCGGACGGGAAGTTGACGGCGGTCTGCGCGAGCGTCGTCTCCCCGCGCATCCAACGGTACAGACCCGGCAGCGCCGGCTGCGTCGAGCGCAGCACGCGAGGCCGACCGGGTCGCAACGGCGCCTCCTGCACCTCGAGCTCCTCGCCGGCCTCGTTGCGCAGGCTCAGGTCGGCGACCTCCTCGCGGCCCGGCACCTCGAACTCCAGCACATCGAGCCCGGCCACGGGCTCGGGCGGCGCCTGATCCTCGCGCGAGCGCAGCAGCGACTCCGCCAGCAGGGGCAGAAAGAGCGGCGAGTAGCCCATGCGGTTGTCGCGCCCCGTCACCGCCATGTTCCAGATCAGCAAACAGCCGCGCCCGCGCGCGGCGCGGGCCAGAGCCGGCACCCCGTCCTCATAGCGCAGCAGCACCGTGGACCCCGGCGGCAGCAGATCCTCCCACGAGCCCTCGAGGCGCGCGTAGTGCTCACAGTCCCAGAGCGCCTCCATCGGGATGCCGCGGAAGAGCTCAAACACGCGATCCCCCGGGGCAGACAGGCGGAGCCGCCAGCCTTTGCCGCCCGAGCGCGTCTCCCCCCGGAAACGCCCGCCGTGCCCCGCCAGCACGGCCGACAAAGCCCCGTCCTCTCGCAGGTCCGGCGCCAGAAGCACCGTTGCGCCTTCATCCAGACAGCGGCGAATCTCCTCGGCGTCACCCGCCTCCGGCGCCGTCCACACAATCACGTCAGCCCGCTGCTGCGAGAGCGCCGGCAGTTGCAGCGTGCGCAGGAAGGGCACCTTCTCGAGCGCCCTGAGCAGGAAACCGCCCTGCGAGCGCTCGGGCGCAATCACGAGGCAGTCGAGGTGATCCGCCAGCGGCACCGCGAGGCGGCGCACATTGTCTTCCGGGAAGGCATCCCCCTCCGTGCGCGCCTGCAAGACCCACTGCGAGCCGGCAGACGGCGCTTCCAGACGAAACTGAACCTCTCCCGAGCCATCCGCTCGCAGCGCGCAGGGCTGCGTGAGGCGCAGATCGCCGGCAGCCAGCGTCACGCTCATCGACCCGCCGCCCTGCGCCGCCTCGGATCTTGGTGCATTCTGCGCGCCCTGAACCCCATCAGAGCCCTTCGCAACCTGCGAGCCATGGGACACCTCCGCCCCCCGAGACTCCGCCGAGGGGGGCACGCTGGACTGCACGAGCACGGTAGCCGTCACCTCCTGCCCCGGCAAGGGGTGAGCCGGGTGCAAACTCAAGCCGGCGATGAAGGAATTCTCGACCTGCTGCGCCTGCGCCACATTGACAAACCTCACCGGGATATCGCGCGGCAACACCGCGTCAAAATCGACCGACTCCCAGCCGCGTCGCTGAAAATCCGAGATGACCATCAACTCCCCCTTCACCCCCTCGGGCAGGTGGCGAATCTGCTCGACGGCGGCGCGCAGGGCCTCCTGCACTCCCGAAGAAGCCGCCGGAACGCTGCGCGTGCGCGCCAGCTCGCGCAGCACCATCTCGCGCGCGGCCTCGGGGCGGTCGAAGAGGAAGCGCGGATAGCCCGCCAGCGTCACAAGATTCACGGCATCATCAGCGCCGAGCTCCCGCACGGCGCCCTCCGCCGCCGCCAGCGCTCGCGCCATGCGCAGCTGCTGCCCGTCCGCCGCACCCATCGACGCCGTGTTATCGAGCACGAGCACCAGAGCGCGCCCGCCCTGCCCGCCGACCTCGCGCGTGAGCACGGGGAGCAGGAAGGCCGCCGCCAGAGCCGCACACAGCAGCGTGCGCAGGAGCAGGAGCAACCAGTCCTTCGGCTGTCTCCGGCGCGCATAGCGCCGCATCAGCTCTCGGAGAAACAGCAGTGAACTGAACGCCGTCTCCCGCGGACGCGAGCGCGCCAACAGGTGCACCAGCAGGGGCACCGCCGCAGCCGCCAACAGCCACCCGTTCGGGTTCTCAAACACCAGCGTCATGACGAGAGAGCATCCAGAAGGGGAAACACCGATTGATCCGTCTGCGCGGAGAGAAAGAGCATTCCGCGGGACTCGGCCATGGCGTGCAGCGCCGCCCGGTGCTCGCGGACGCGCTCCGCGTAGGCCTTGCGCAGCAACTCCGGGCGAAAGGTCAGGCGCTCACCCGTCTCCATGTCCACATAGCGCGACAAGCCCTGCCCAGGCAGCTCCAGCTCAGCCGGATCCGACACCTGCACCAGCACCACGCGGCAGCCTCGGTGAAGGTAGGGATTGAGCGCCTCACGCAGCGCCTCGGGCTCACAGTAAAAATCGGAAATCAGCACCAGCACGCCCGGGCGCACCAGCAAGTGGCGCGAGCGCTCCAGAGCCCGCGGCACATCCGTTTTGCCGCCCGGTCGGTTGCCCTCTAAGCGGCGCAGACACTCATTGAGGTGAGCCGCCGTCGAGCCCGGCGGCAGCGAGAAGCGCACCTGCTCATCAAACAGGTGCAGCGACACGCGATCCGCCCCGCGCACCACCAGCCAAGCCAGACAGGCAGCAAAGTGCGACGCAAAGGCCAGCTTGCTCACCGGGCCGAGCCCGCGAAAGCCCATCGACGCCGACGAATCCACCATGAGGTGGCACTCCGCGTGCGTCTCATTCTCAAAGGTGCGCAGCTGAAGCCGATCCGTGCGGGCAAACACCCGCCAATCCACAAGGCGCGGGTCATCGCCCGGCGCATAGGCGCGGTACTCCAAAAAGTCGCTGCCGCTGCCGCGCCCCTTCGCCCGGTGCCGACCGCTCAGCCACCCCTCAACCATCAGGCGCACGGCAAAGCGGTAGCGACCCAGCTTCGCCATGTCCTCAGGCCCGAGAATGGTAGGGGCATCCGCCATGCCGTCACATCAGGCTGTCAATCACCGACTCCATCGTCACCCCCTCACCCGTCGCGCGATAATTGGGCAGCAGGCGATGGCGCAGCACCGGGTGCAGCACCGCCTTCACCTCGTCGGGGCTCACCGAATAGCGACCGCGCAGCAGGGCCATCGCGCGCGCCGCCGCCAGCAGGCACTGCCCGGCACGAGGCCCGGCACCGCAGGACACATAGCGGCGCACCTCCTCCGTCGCAAACGGAGACTCCGGGCGCGTGCTCTGCACCGTGCGCACCACCAGACCATACACATCCTCGGGCACCGGCACCGACACCACCGCCCGCTGCAGCTCCAGCACGCGAGCCGCATCGAGCAGCACCTCGGGCTTCGGCATCTCGAGGCCCGAGGTGCGGCGCAGCACCAGCTCCTCCTCCTCCGGGGAGGGATAGCCGATATTGATCTGGAAGAAGAAGCGATCAAGCTGCGCCTCCGGCAGCGGATACGTCCCCTCGTGCTCCACGGGGTTCTGCGTCGCGAACACAACGAAGGGATCCGGCAGGCGGCGCGTCGTGCCGGCCACCGTCACCTGCTTCTCCTGCATCGCCTCCAGCAGCGCCGCCTGCGTCTTGGGCGGCGTGCGGTTGATCTCATCAGCCAGCAGCAGATTCGTGAACACCGGCCCCTGAACAAACTCGAAGCGGCGCGAACCGTCCTCGCGCGTCTGCAAAATCTCACTGCCGACAATATCCGTCGGCATCAAATCGGGCGTAAACTGAATGCGGCGCACATCCAGCCCCAGAATGCGGCCGAGCGTCGAAACCAGCAGCGTCTTGGCCAGCCCCGGCACGCCCACCAGCAGGCAGTGCCCGCGACAAATCAGAGCGGCGAGCATCTGCTCAACCACCTCCTGCTGACCAACAACCACGCGCGCCGTCTCACGGCGCACATCCTCAACCGTCTTGCGGAGCCAACTCCAAGCCTCCCGGGGGTCTTCATCCATATTCGCTGAGGCGCCTGTACAACAACGCCACCATGAGACTACCACGCCCGCCGGCGGAGTCAAGAACAAAGCGCGCCCTCTCCCGTGCTCAACACCCCTCCAAGGCGGCGCTCAGGCCAACCGGCCCCGGCAAAACACGCATGAAGCAATCGAACCGCACCTCTCCCGAGCCCTGTTTCTTCCCTCCTGCAAATCGCACCTTACCTCAGCCGACTCGCCGATCCGCCAGCGCCTTGCTTCCCCATTACGATACCTCCCTCCTCCGCTCTGATGACTCCAGTCTCCGCCCATGGCGACGAGGAACTCGGGTCAACGCGGAACTCATGGCGGCATGGAACTCATGGCGACATGGAACGGAGCGAGTCCTTCGCCCGGCGAAGCGGAACCGCCCGCGACGAAGATGCGAGGGGGCGCGTTCGAAAGCGGTTTTCGCAGAAAAGGGGAGGGCGCGTAAAAAAAGGACATTGCCCTCTTGACAAACTGTTTCGGTATGATAACTTAACCATCATGAAGACCACGATAACACTTCTGATACTCGGTCTGGGCGCCCTTGCCCTGAGCTCCTGCAGCGAGCGTGCCCTGCGCAACGCCGGTGCCGCAGCGGCCGGCACGGCCATTCGCGGCGGCACATCCGAGCAGGCAACGGACAACGCCGTCCGCGCCGCCATCCGGACGGACATGGCCCCCAACCGACGCTACTGACCGCCTCAACGGTCGAACAGATACGCCCCCTTCACGCAGGCTCCGCCCGGAGCAACCGCGGTCTTGAGGGGTGCAACCCGGCCCCCGGCTCTCCCCTCGCGAAGGAATGCCGGGGGTTTTTGCGTGTCACAGCGCCGCATTCGTGCTCCGGCCTACTCCCACCTTCCCTCTTCTCCTTTCCTCTTCTCCCCGCCATCTCCCGGTTTCCCCGCCGCTCTGGGTCTCCGCACAGCTCCCCGAGCCTCCGGTCCTCCACCCACCCCCCCCCTCCCCCCCCCCCCCCCCCC
>URLZ01000039.1 GCA_900548895.1 uncultured Akkermansia sp. | reverse complement strand
CGGTACTCTAGGTGGCTCAACGGGCGGTTTCCACACACTTTGCGCTTGACCCGATAATCAGCTAATTGCATGTAATGTGACTGTGAACGCACGAGTCTAAGCGAGTCCTTTTGGCTGCAAAATGGGGGCAAAATGGATGCAAAATCAGCCCGGGAAGTCCGATTTTCGTTATGAGTTGCGATTTTATAAGTCGCTTAAATCCAGGCACAAAAAAGGAGCGGTCGTTACCATTTTGTCTTGGTTACGACCGCTCCCATAATAGGGCCGGTGGGGTTCGAACCCACGACCAAAGGATTATGAGTCCTCTGCTCTAACCGCTGAGCTACAGCCCCGCGGGGAGTGTATCAGAGTCGGGCGCCTCTGTAAAGCGGAAAGTGTTTTGCGGTGCGGGCTTGGGGTGTGGCGGCGCGGGATGGGCGGGCGGAATCCGGGGAGTGTGTGAGGCCTCGGGGGCGCTGGTGGCCAAGCTCTTGCGCGTTTATCGGCTGTTCGGCTGCCGGAGGCGAAGGACGGTGAGCCGGGGGTGGGCGGGTGTTTCTGCCCGGGTTGTGCCCTGCCCTGCGCGCGGGCTGTGGGGTGGGGGCACAGCGGGGTCGTGGGGGCAGGAGGTTCAGTCGCGGGGGGCTTTGCGGAGTTCTTTGAACAGAGTGATGAAGGAGTAGGTGCTCAGGGAGGCGGTGAGGAGAAGGAAGCCGCCAAAGAGAACGGGGATGAACCAGAGGTCGAAGAAGCGGCTGGAGCTGTTTTCGGCGGGGTTGTCGGGGTTGTAGAGGATGTCGATGCGTTCGCCGACTTCCTCGACGCCGATGGTGGCGCCCTCTTTTCGGCCGGTGTAGCTTTGGCCGTCGAGGGTGAAGCGGTAGAGGACTCGGGCGACGCGTGAGCCGCCGCGCCCGCTCTCCCTCTCGATCCATTCAACGTGGGTGACGGTGGCGGTGGCGGGGAGGTAGTCGCGGACGATGCGGTAGCTGCTGAGGGTGGTGAGGTAGACGGGGATGGAGAGGCCGATGGCGATGAGGAGGGTGATGGTGCCGCCGACGATGCTGCCGATGAGCTTCCGCCGAGGGGTTGGGGCGGTCCGGCCGGGGGCGTCGGAGTCGTCGTCAGGTTCAGGGCTCGGGGCGGCGGCGAGGGCGGCGTTGTCGATGATGTGTTGCACGCGGCGCACGCAGGGGATGTCGGGGAAGCTCTTCGGCCCGATTGTTCCGGGGCGTCGGGTATGGGCGGGGGTGATGAAGATGATGTCGCCGCTGCCGTCGGGCTGTTCGTCGACGGAAGAGTAGCGGAGGGGCCATTCGCCGAGCCCGGGGCTGCGGAACAGGCGGGGGTAGAGGAGCAGGCAGCGGCGGTCGGTGACGGCGGCGATCATGTTGCGCCGGCGCCAGTACTCGATCCAGGGGCGGCTGAGGTAGCTGAGGCACGGCAGGAGGATGAAGGTGA
This sequence comes from uncultured Akkermansia sp., assembly GCA_900548895.1. Taxonomy (GTDB): domain Bacteria; phylum Verrucomicrobiota; class Verrucomicrobiia; order Verrucomicrobiales; family Akkermansiaceae; genus Akkermansia; species Akkermansia intestinavium. Next base: position 19,680 of record URLZ01000039.1, on the reverse strand, counting down.
GGACGATGCTGATGAAGATTCCCCCGCTGAGTGTCATGCGGGTCTCTTCTGCGCTGAACAGTCCGGCTTTTCCTGCGCAGGCGAAGGCTAAGGCGAGGCAGAGCAGGCCTGAGAAGAGGTCTGATCCGTGGCGGCGCAGGTGCAGGCGGGGAATGGGGGCGGCGGCCCAGAGGAGGGTTTCGCCCGGGGCGAGGGTTTGTTGCAGGCGCTCGCGGGCGTCGCGGCTGAGATGGTCGTCAATGTCGGGCTGTTCCATGGGGCGGCGAGTTGAGGGCTGAGTGTAGACGTTTTTTGTCTGCTGTCCATGCGAGCGGGCGCAGCGGGCGGCAGGGCTTCGGGGTGTTTTAGTCGCGGGGGGTTGCGGTGTCTTTTCGGCGTTTTTCTCGATAGGTTCCGAACGAGAGGATGCTTATGGTGGCGGCGAGGAGGAAGAAGATGCTCAGGATGATGGGGAGGAACCAGAGGTCGAGGAAGGCGCTGGGGCTGTTTTCGGCGGGGTTGTTGGGGTTGTAGAGGATGTCGATGCTTTCGCCGACTTGCTTGACGCCGACGTTGGAGGCGCTCTGTTCTCGGCCGGTGTAGCTTTGGCCGTCGAGGGTGAAGCGGTAGTGGGCTCGGGCGACGCGAGAGCTGCCGTGTCTGCTGTGGCTCCGGGTCCATTCAACGTGGGTGACGGTGGCGGTGGCGGGGCTGTAGTCGCGGATGATGCGGTAGCTGCTGCGGGTGGTGATGGCGAGGGGGATGGAGAGGCCGACGGCGATGAGGAGGGCGACGATGCCGCCGATGAGCTTCTGCCGAGGGGGTGGGGCGGTCCGGCCGCCGTCTGGGAGGGTGGGCGCAGGGGGGCCTTTGAGGCGTACTTTGCGCACGTTGATGAAGCTGAGGGTGCCGAAGGCGGCGAAAACGAGGAAGAGGATGCCCAGAATGAGGGGGAGGAGCCAGAGGTCGAAGAAGCTGCGGGGGCTGTTTTCGGCGGGGTTGTTGGGGTTGTAGAGGATGTCGATGCGTTCGCCGACTTGCTTGACGCCGACGTTGGAGGCGGTCTGTTCTCGGCCGGTGTAGCTTTGGCCGTCGAGGGTGAAGCGGTAGTGGGCTCGGGCGAGGTCCTCGCTCCATTCAACGTGGGTGACGGTGGCGGTGGCGGGGAGGTAGTCGCGGATGATGCGGTAGCTGCTGCGGGTGGTGATGGCGAGGGGGATGGCAAGGGCGGCGGCGATGAGGAGGGCGATGGTGCCGCCAATGATGCTGCCGATGAGCTTCCGCCGAGGGGTTGGGGCGCTCCGGCCGGGGACGTCGGAGTTCTTATCGTCGCCGGAGTCGTCGCCGGAGTCGTCGTCGGGTTCGGGGCTCGGGGCGGCGGCGCGGGCGGCGTTATCGATGATGTGTTGCACGCGGCGCACGCGGGGGATGTCGGGGAAGCTGTTCGGCCCGCTTGTTCGGGCGCGTCGGGTATGGGCGGGGGTGATGAAGATGATGTCGCCGCTGCCGTCGGGCTGTTCGTCGACGGAAGAGTAGCGGAGGGGCCATTCGCCGAGCCCGGGGCTGCGGAACAGGCGGGGGTAGAGGAGCAGGCAGCGGCGGTCGGTGACGGCGGCGATCATGTTGCGGCGGCGCCGGCGCTCGATCCAGGGGAGGGCGAGGCTGTGGAGTCCGGGCAGGATGAAGGGGATGAGGAAGAGGATGAAGAGGGCTCGCGCGACGGTCGGCAAGTTGCTGTCTGCCGAGCAGAAAGGAATGACGATGTAGAGGGGGACGCCGATGGAGATCAGGCCCGAGATGAAGCCGGGGATGTGGCGGCGCAGGTGCAGGCGGGGGATGGGGGCGGCGGCCCAGAGGAGGGTTTCGCCCGGGGCGAGGGTTTGTTGCAGGCGCTCGCGGGCGTCGCGGCTGAGATGGTCGTCGATGTCGGGCTGTTCCATGGGGGCGGTCTACGGGCTGAGTATAGCAGTTTTTCGCCCGCCGTCAAGGAGGGTGGCCCCGGGGGCGCCGGGCGGTCGGGGGCGGGGGTGCGCTTTGTTTGGGGGCGGGGGTTAATATGCCGCATTTTGCCCCTTGACGCGCGGGCTTTGGCTCGTACAATAGGGGCACGTGAAGGGCCGCGTTGGCGGCCGTGTTTCTGATTGTTCAGACAGACAGACTTATGGAAAATACGACACATCAGTTCCAGACGGAAGTTCGACAGCTGCTTGATATTGTGATTCACGCATTCTACAGTGATCGCGAGGTGTTTGTGCGCGAGCTCGTGTCCAATGCCTCGGACGCGCTGGAGAAGCTGCGTCTCAAGCAGCTGACGCAGGCTGATATTTATCAGCCGGAGCGCGAGCTGCGCATTGCGATTACGACGGATGAGGAGGCTCGCACGCTGACGATTGCAGATTCCGGCATCGGCATGACGCAGGATGAGGTGGTTGAGTATCTCGGCACGATTGCTCACTCGGGCACGAAGAAGTTCCTCGAGGCGATGAAGGAGAGCCAGGCCGGCTCGCAGGATCTCATCGGCCAGTTCGGCGTGGGCTTCTACAGCGTCTTCATGGCGGCGGATAGCGTGGAGGTGACGACGCGCTCGTGGCAGCCGGAGGCGACGCCGGTGAAGTGGTCGAGCGATGGCCGGGACGGCTACACGCTGGAGGAGGCTCCGGCGGAGACGCCGCGCGGCACGTCGATTCTGATTCACCTCAAGGAGGATGCGGCGCTGTTCAGCAAGGCGGATCACACGCGCTACATTGTGGAGAAGTACAGCAATTTCGTCGGTTTCCCGATTGACTTCAACGGCGAGCACCTCAACACGGTGCAGGCGATCTGGATGAAGAACAAGAAGGATGTGACGCCGGAGCAGTACGACGCGTTCTACCAGTTCATCAGCCACACGGATTCGAAGCCGCTGACTTATATGCACTTCAGCGCGGATGCGCCGATTGTGCTCAATTCGGTGCTCTTTGTGCCGGAGGAGAATCCGGAGGCGATGGGCTTCGGGCGCTGCGAGCCGAATGTGGCGCTCTATTGCCACAAGGTGCTCATTGACAGCAAGCCGGAGAAGCTGCTGCCGGACTGGCTGCGCTTCCTGACGGGTGTGGTGGACAGCGAGGATCTGCCGCTGAATATCTCTCGCGAGATGTTGCAGGACAATTCGCTGCTGCGCAAGATCTCGGGCATCATCACCAAGCGCTTCATCAAGCATCTGGAGGGCGTGGCGAAGTCTGAGCCGGAGACCTACGAAAAATTCTGGGCTCAGTTCGGCCGCTACATCAAGGAGGGTGTGGTGACGACGTGGGAGTACAAGAATGAGCTCGGCAAGCTGCTGCGCTTTGAGTCGACCTTCACGGAGCCCGGCAAGCTGACGAGTTTTGCGGACTACATCAGCCGCATGAAGGAGAATCAGAAGGACATCTACGTGCTCTACGGTCTCTCGCGCGCCCAGCTGGAGCATTCGCCGTATCTGGATGCGCTCAAGGCCCGCGGCTTTGAGGTGGCCTTCATGACGGAGAATGGCGACCAGTTTGTGATGGACAGCCTGATGCGGGTGGACGAGAAGGAGATCAAGGCGATTGATCGCGCGAATCTCGACCTGCCGCCGCTGGAGACGCAGGAGCAGGAGCCGGGCCTCGACGAGGCGGCGGCCAAGGGGCTGACGGACTGGGTGAGCGAGGCCTTCAAGGATCAGTTCAGCAAGGTGACGACGACGGACCGCGTGAGCAGCGCGCCGGCGATTGCGCTGCAGGCGGAGCACGATGTGACGCCCGAGGTGCGCGCCTACCTCAAGGCGATGGGCCAGGAGGTGCCGGAGTCTCACCCCGAGATTGCCTTCAACCCGCACCACCCGATCGTGCAGAAGCTCGCGGAGCTGAAGGGCTCTGATGAAGAGCTGGCCCGCCTGCTGGCCGGTCAGGTGATCGACACGGCGCTGCTGCGCGCCGGCCTGCTGGAGGATCCCTCGAAGCTGGCGGACAACAGCTCGGCCCTCATCGAAAAGCTGCTTCAGAAGTAAGCGCCGGGCCGCTCGGCCCCCTGCCCCACCCCTGCCCCGCGAGTCGACCCCCTCGGCCGCGCGGCGGGGTCGGCGAGGGCGGCCGGGCAGCCGAGGCAACAATGAAAAAAAGCCCCCGCAGGCTTCGCGGCCTGCGGGGGCTTTTTTCGTTGCGCCTTTTATGCGCTTCCCTTCGGCACCGAGCGTGCGCTCTGCAAGCGCGCCGCAGCCGGTTGAGGCGGGTTGAAGCGAGGCTCCTCAGTCGAGGCAGCCGGCGGCGTAGTGCGAGGCCATGAGCCCCGCGCCGATGAGGCCGGAATCCGAGCCGAACTTCGCCGGCAAAATCTTCAGGTTATTGAAATGCACATGGAAAAGCTGCGCGCGCAAAAACTCGCGCAGCGGCTCAAAGAGCAAATCGCCCACCTTGGCCACCCCGCCGCCGATGATGAAGGCATCGGGCACCACGGCATACATCATATTCATCATCAGGCAGGCGAGCTTCTCCGCAAAATCCGTGTAAATCTGCTGCGCAATCGGGCAGCCGCCGCGCGCCGCCAGCTCCAGCTTGTAGGGCGTGCACTCCGCCGCGCTGCGGGTGATCCCCGCCGCCGCGTAGCGCTCCACCGCATCCGCCGCCATCTCATTGTTGCCGATGTATTCCTCAATCGCCCCGCGGTTGCCGAAGGGGCCCACGCGGCCGCGGTAATGGATACTCGTCTGCCCCAGCTCGCCGGACGACACATTGCGGCCGCGCAGCAGGCGGTTCTGCAAAATCATCGCCCCGCCGATGCCCGTGCCCAGCGTCAGGCACACCAAACTCTCATGCCCGCGGCCGGCCCCCATCTGCCACTCCGCATAGCCCATGCAATTCGCATCATTGTCCAGCACCACCGGCAGGCCCAGCTGCGCCTGCATCACATCGCGCACCGGCACCTCGCGATCCCACACCGGCACATTCGTCAGCTGATACAGCACCCCCTTGTAAAAATCCACCCAGCCCGGCATCCCCAGCCCCACCGCGCAGACCGACGGGTGGCGGTCGCGCAGGCGGTGCATCACCGCGCACATCGCATCCATAATCTCCTCCGGGCTGTGATAGCTCGGCGTCGGCAGCGGCTCCGCCTTCTCAATAATATCCTGCCCGCAGGTCACGCCAATCTTAATCGTCGTGCCGCCGAAATCCACAGCAATCGCCGGTGAAGGAGTCATCATGCCCGCATTATAGCCGCGACCCGCCCCCCGCGTCAAGCCGCCCGCGCCACAAAGAAGCGCTTTTGCCCCGCCGCCCCGCGCCTTCCTCACACAATGCCTCACTTTGGGCTTGACATTTGTCGCCATCCCCTGCATCTAATAGAGCCCGTAAGGGCACCGCGCCCGAAGCGCTGACGACGCGCCGAAGCCGCGGCGGCCCGCCCGCACACCACCGTCTTTCCCCGCCATCGCAGCCGAACCCATGTCCAAGACCCTCATCATCGCCGAGAAACCGAGTGTAGCAACCGACCTGGCCCGCGTTTTGGGCAAGCGCCTCGGCAAGTTCCAGAAAGACGCCGCCTCGGGCAGCTTCACCAACGACACCCTCATCATCACCTCCGCCGTCGGCCACCTCGTCGAGCAGAAGAAACCGCAGACCGCCGACGGCAAAAGCCTGCCGTGGAAGATGGAGTACCTGCCCGTCATGCCCGCGCACATGGAGCTGGAGCCCATCCCCAAATCCGCCGACCGCCTGCGCAAAGTCCTCAAACTCGCGCGCAGCAAAGACGTCACCGCCCTCGTCAACGCCTGCGATGCCGGGCGCGAAGGCGAACTCATCTTCCGCAACATCGTGCGCTTCGGCAAAATCCGCAAACCCATCTCGCGCCTCTGGATGCAGAGCATGACGGACGACGCCATCCTCGACGCCTGGAGCCACCTCAAGAGCGATGAAGACATGGCCAACCTCGCCGACGCCGCCGTCTGCCGCTCCGAATCCGACTGGCTCGTCGGCCTCAACAGCACCCGCGCCCTCACCGTCCTGCAATCCGCCGCCGGCGGCTTCAACGTCACCCCCACCGGCCGCGTGCAAACCCCCACCCTCGCCCTGCTCGCCGCGCGTCAAAAAGAAATCCTCTCCTTCGTCCCCGAGCCCTACTACGAAGTGCGCGCCACCTTCGCCGCCGCCGCCGGCAACTACGAAGGCAAGTGGATCGACCCCACCTGGCGCAAAAACCCCAAAGAACCGCAGAAAACCCGCGACCGCATCTGGGACGAAGCCACCGCCCGCGCCATCGCCGAGCGCTGCCGGGGGCGCGAAGGCCGCGTCAGCGAAACCAAGAAACCCGTCTCCGTCCCCGCGCCGCAGCTCTTCGACCTCACCTCCCTGCAGCGCGAAGCCAGCAACCGCTTCGGCTTCTCCGCCCGGCGCACCCTGCAACTCGCGCAGGAATGCTACGAAAAGCACAAAGTCCTCACCTACCCGCGCACCGACTCCAAATACCTCCCCGGCGACTACCTCGGCATCGCCGCGCGCACCGTGCAAGCCATCGGCGAAAACATGCCCGAATTCGCCCCGCACGCCCGCTCCATCATCGAGCTGCGCAGCGTGCGCCCCAGCAAACGCGTCTTTGACAGCAGCAAAGTCAGCGACCACTTCGCCATCATCCCCACCGGGCGCTTCGTCCCCCTGAGCGGCGACGCCGCCCGCATCTTCACCCTCGTCGTCCAGCGCTTCCTCGGCGTCTTCATGCCCAACGCCGAATACGAAGACACCGAGCGCACCACCACCGTCGAAAGCCCCGGCGCCACCGACACCTTCTACACCCACGGCCGCGTGCAACTCGCCCCCGGCTGGCGCGCCCTCTACCCCGCCGGCCAGCGAGACCGCAAAGACGAACTCTGCACCGTCACCCCGCACGAAATCGTCCGCACCCTCAACACCGAAGCCCGGCAAGAACAAACGCGGCCCCCGGCACCCTACACAGAAGCCACCCTCCTCACCGCGATGGAAACCGCCGGCAAACTCGTCGACGACGAAGAACTCGCCTACGCCATGAAAGAGCGCGGCCTCGGCACCCCCGCCACCCGCGCCGCCATCATCGAAGGCCTCATCACCCAAGAATACATCGTGCGCGACGGCAAAGAACTCATGGCCACCCGGCGCGGCATGGACCTCATCGACCTGCTGGGCAAAATCGGCCTGAGCACCCTCTCCAGCCCCGAACTCACCGGCGAGTGGGAATACCGGCTCAAGCAAATGGAAAACGGCCGGCTCGACCGCGACAGCTTCATGAAAGACATCCGCCACTACACCACCGAAATCGTGGATGCCGTGCGCGACTACATGAAGAACGGCAAAAACCCCGACCTGCCCATCGCCTGCCCAGCCTGCGGCGCCGTCGGCCTCAGCAGCCGCGTCGACGCCGTCTCCTGCAAAAACTGCAAATTCCGCATCCGGCGCGTCCACGCCGGCCTCAGCCTCACCGACGACCAGATGAGCACCCTCATCACCAAGGGAGAACTGCCCGTCATGGAAGGCTTCCGCTCCAAATTCGGCAAACCCTTCAAAGCCGGCCTGCGCCTCACCGCCCCCCAGAGCGAGCGCGCCTCGTGGAAAGCCGAATTCTACTTCGACAACGACAAAGCCGCCGACAGCACCCCCGGCACCCCCGCGGAAAGCCACGGCCTCGTCCCCGTCCTCGGCCACGGAGAACTCGAACTCCAGAGCAACGACAAGCAGTGGAGCGTCCCCGACTACCCGCAAGAAGGCAGCAACCGCAAAGGCTGGGCCATGTCGCGCACCATCCTCGGCCGCAGCATCGAGCAAGAGCAAGTCCTCAAACTCCTCGCCACCGGCAAGACAGACCTCATCAGCGGCTTCACCTCCCAGCGCACCCACCGCCCCTTCGACGCCTACCTCACCCTCGACGCCAAAAAAGGCAACGTCGCCTTCGAATTCCCCCCCCGCGAACCCAAGCGCAAAGCAGACGGCAGCAGCCCCGCGCGCGCCGACCGCCGCTTCACCGCCTCAGACGCCGCCCACGAAGACCTCAGCCACGCCACCAAGCACGGCCCCATCAAAATCAAAGGCAAAGGCGAGCACGAACTCCTCGAAACCGAAAACGCCTGGCACATCCCCAGCCTCACCTACGGCAAAACCCGCAAACCCCTCGTCATCCCGCACACCATGTGCGGCATCAACCTCACCGCCGAACTCGTCACCCAGCTGCTCACCAAAGGCAAGACCGAACTCATCCGCAACTTCGTCAGCCACAAGAGCGGCCGCCAATTTGACGCCAGCCTCACCTTCACCCCCGGCACCGGCAAAATCGGCTACGACTTCCCCCCGCGCGAATCATGAAACAGCGCCTCCTGAGCATCCTCGCCAAAACGGACCGCTTCACCAACGGCATCATCATCTGCGTCATCCTCGGCCTCCTGCTGCCCTGCCACGGCATCGGCGCCGACATTTTTGATTGGCTCACCAACGCCGCCATCATCCTCCTCTTCTTCCTCTACGGCGTCAAACTCTCGCGCCAATCCGTCATCGACGGCCTCCTCCACTGGCGCCTGCAGGCCCTCGTCGCCTTCTTCACCTTCATCTTCTTCCCCATCTTCTTCAGCCTCGTGCAGCCCGTCGGCGAATGGATCGTCGGCCCCGCCCTCTACATGGGCCTCATCTACGTCGCCTGCCTCCCCTCCACCGTCCAGAGCAGCATCGCCTTCACCTCCGTCGCCGGCGGCAACGTCCCCGCCGCCGTCTGCGCCGCCTCCGCCTCCAGCCTGCTCGGCGTCTTCCTCACCCCCCTGCTCGTCGGCCTCCTCTTCCACTCCGGCAACGCCTCCGGCGCCTCCGTCGGCCTCGACACCATCCTGCAAATCTGCTACCAAATCCTCCTCCCCTTCATCGCCGGGCAAATCGCCCAGCGCTGGCTCAAGCAGTGGGTCGACAGCCACCGCAAACTCATCGGGTGGAACGACCAATGCACCATCTGGCTCGTCGTCTACACCGCCTTCTCCAGCGCCACCCGCGGCGGCTACTGGGCCCAGCTCGACGCCTGGCACCTCGTCGGCCTCATCCTCCTCTGCCTCGTCCTGCTCTGCATCATCCACGCCACCACCTACTTCAGCAGCAAACTCCTCGGCTTCAGCAGAGAAGACCGCATCACCATCGTCTTCTGCGGCTCCAAGAAAAGCCTCGCCGTCGGCGCCCCCATGATGATGGCCATCTTCGGCACCCTCGACAACAACCTCCTCCTCCCCCTCATGATCTTCCACCAAGTCCAACTCGTCACCTGCGCCCACCTCGCCCGCATGTGGCACCGAGACGGCAACGACGACGGCGGCTACTAACACCCCCACGCACACCGAAGCCCCCTCTCTCCGCCCCCCTGCTCCTCACCCCCTTATCGCCTGCCATGACACCCGCCCTCGCCGCCGCCGGCACCGAATTCGTGCGCTGGAGCAGCCCACACCTCATCGCCATCGCCCTCACCATCCTCGCCACCGCCGGCATCCTGTGGCTCGGGCGGCAGTGCAGCGAGCGCGGGCGGCGTATCATCTGCCGCAGCCTCGCCCTCATCATCGCCGTGCAATTCATCGGCGAATACATCTGGCGCGCCTTCAGCGACGCCTACGGCCCGTGGGAATGGAACCTCCCGCTGCACTTCTGCTCCTTCATGAGCATCATCTCCGTCATCGCCCTCTGGTGGCACCCGCGCTGGGCCTGCGCCCTCGTCTACTTCGGCGTGCTCACCGCGAGCATCCAAGCCCTCATCACCCCGGCCATGGCAGACGGCTACCCCAGCGCCGCCTTCTTCATCTTCTTCATCTCGCACGGCCTGCTCATGGTCGTCGCCCTCGCCATCCCCGTGCTCATCGGCTGGCGCGCCCGCGGCTGGGACGACCTGCGCAGCGTCCTGCTCATGGACGCCTACGTGCTGCTCATCATCCCCATCAACCACTGGCTCGGCACCAACTACGGCTACACCGAAGGCGCGCCCGTCCCCGGCACCCTCCTCGACTACCTCGGCCCCGCCCCCTGGTACTACCTCTGGGTCCAACTCCCCGTCCTCGCCGTCTTCCGCCTCATGATGCTCCCCGTCCACGACAAGAGGGAGGAGTGAGGCGCTTTTCTGGCCCCTCCCCCCCAAAACACCCCGAACGGAGCGGCGCCCGCCGCTCCTTTTTTGTGCCCCCCTGCCCCGCGGGCCTTCGCAAAAGAGCGCGCCGCCGCCCTCTCCCCGGGCAGCGCGGCACTTTTAACTTTACCCGCCGGCCGGAATCCGCTAGACTCTCTCGGAGACGGCACCCGCGCCCGCGGGCTCCGGCAGCTCTACAGACCGCGCCACCTCATGAACAAGCAGCAACTCGCGTCCAAGATCTGGGAGTCCGCCAACAGAATGCGCTCCAAAATCGAAGCCAACGAATACAAAGACTACATCCTCGGCTTCATCTTCTACAAGTTCCTCTCCGATCGCCAAGTCAAATACCTCATCGAAAACGGCATGACCGAGGAGGACCTCCCGGGCATCACCGAAGACAACCGCGAGATCACCCAATTCATCCGCGAAAACCTCGGCTACTTCATCGCCTACGAAAACCTCTTCTCCACATGGATCGCCAAGGGCGAAGCCTTCAGCGCCGCCGACGTCACCGACGCCCTCTCCGCCTTCAGCCGCCTGATCAACCCCTCGCACAAAAAAGTCTTTGACAAAATCTTCCTGACCCTCGAGACCGGCCTCAGCAAACTCGGCGAAAGCTCAGGCGCACGCACCAAAGCCATCCGAGGCCTCCTCTACCTCATCAAAAACATCCCCATGGACGGGAAGCAGGACTACGACGTCCTCGGCTTCATCTATGAATACCTCATCAGCAACTTCGCCGCCAACGCCGGCAAAAAAGCCGGCGAATTCTACACCCCGCACGAAGTCGCCCTCCTGATGTCGGAAATCGTCGCCCACCACCTCAAAGACCGCAAGAGCGTCAAAATCTATGACCCGACCAGCGGCTCCGGCTCCCTGCTCATCAACATCGGCAAAAGCATCGCCCGCTACTGCCCCGGCGCGGACAACAGCATCCAATACTACGCCCAGGAGCTCAAGGAAAACACCTACAACCTCACCCGCATGAACCTCGTCATGCGCGGCATCCTCCCGGACAACATCATCACCCGCAACGGCGACACCCTGGAAGAAGACTGGCCCTACTTCGACGAAAACGACCCCGTCAACACCTATAAGCCCCTCTACGTCGACGCCGTCGTCTCCAACCCGCCCTACTCCCAAGCCTGGAACCCCACCGGCAAAGAGAGCGACCCCCGCTATGCGCGCTTCGGCCTCGCCCCCAAGGGAAAAGCCGACTACGCCTTTCTGCTGCACGACCTCTACCACCTGAAGCCCGACGGCATCATGACCATCGTGCTGCCCCACGGCGTCCTCTTCCGCGGCGGAGAAGAAGGCAACATCCGCAAAAACCTCATTGAGAACAACCACATCGACGCCATCATCGGGCTGCCCGCCAACATCTTCTTCGGCACCGGCATCCCGACCATCATCATGGTGCTCAGGCAAAAGCGCGACCGATCAGACGTCCTCATCATCGACGCCTCCAAGGGCTTCGCCAAAGTCGGCAAGAACAACGTCCTGCGCGCCTGCGACATCCGAAAAATCGCCGACACCGTGGCCGCCCGCGCGGAAGAAGAGCGATACGCCCGCCTCGTCAGCCGCGACGAAATCCGCCGCAACGATTACAACCTCAACATCCCGCGCTACGTCGACAGCTCCGAAAAAGCCGAGAGCTGGGATCTCTACGCCTCCCTGTTCGGCGGCATCCCGGAGGGCGAACTCGCCGCCCTGCACGCCTACTGGCAAGCCTTCCCCACGCTCAAGAACACCCTCTTCCGCACGGATAACGGGGCCTACTGGCAGTTGCGAGTCAGCTCCATCAAGGAAGCCGTCCTCGCCCACCCCGACGTGGCGCACTTCATGGAAAACTACCGCGCCGCCTTCGCGGGGTTCGAGAACTTCCTCTGCGCCGAGCTGCTCGATTCCATGCTCACGCTGAACATCTCCGCGGAAGAGAGCCGCATCAGCGATGAAATCTTCAAGCGCCTGTCGAGCATACCACTGGTGGACAAGTATGCCGCCTACCAACTGCTCGATGAAGTCTGGAGGACCATCGCCGTCGATCTGGAAATCATCCAAAGCGAAGGCTTCGCCGCCGTCAATCAGGTCGACCCCAACATGGTGTTGAAGAAGAAAGGCAATACGGAGCAGGAAGTGCAGGACGGCTGGGTGGGGCACGTCATTCCCTTCGAGCTGGCGCAGAAAACGCTGCTGCGCGACAAGCTCGGCGCCCTCGACGCCTTCGACAGCCGCCTGAACGAGATCGCGGCGGAATATGAAAGCCTTCTGGAAGAGCTGAGCGAAGAGGATAAAGAGCAAGTCTTCGTCAATGAAGCGAAGGACGCCTTCGTGCCGAATGAAGTCACCCGCGCGCTGAAAGCGCGGGAGGCAGAGAAGGAGACGCTGGACATTCTCGCCAAGGTCTCAGCCCTGAACAAGGAGGAGAAGGCGATCAAAAAGAAGGCGAAGGAGGGCCGAGAAGCCCTGCACCAAGAGACGAGAAAGCTCATCGAAGGGCTGGACGATGCCACGGCCCGCAAGCTGCTCAAGCTCAAGTGGGTGGCGCCGCTCACGGAGAAGCTGGCCGGCCTGACGGATGCCCTCATCCGCGAGCTGGTCGCGAAACTGACGGCGCTGAGCAAGAAATATGAGACGACCCTGAGCGAAATCGACCGCCAAATCGCCGAGGCGGAGGCGTCGCTCGTCTCGCTCATGGACGAGCTGAGGGGCAATGAGTTTGATATGGCGGGCATCCGCGAACTTCAAAAGCTGCTGGGAGGGGAACATCATGCCGAGTGAGAACAACACGCCCGCGATTCGATTTGCGGGGTTCACGGGGGAGTGGGAGAGGAGGAAGTTGGGAGAAATCTGCGATGAGTTTAAAAGCGGTGATTTCATACCAGCTTCTGAAATTTCCAAGCTCGGAACATATCCCGTGTTTGGGGGGAATGGACTAAGAGGATTCACTCAAAGGCACAATCACAGCGGTGAATATGCGATCATTGGCCGTCAAGGAGCTCTGTGCGGTAATGTGAATTATTCTACAGGACAGGCATATTTTACAGAACACGCAATAGCAGTAAGAGCAAATCGGAATAACGAGACAAGATTTATATTTTACTTGCTAAAGTTGCTAAATTTGGGGCAATATTCCGCCCAATCTGCTCAACCAGGCCTTGCTGTAAATAAGATCATTGCCTTACAAGCTCTTCTGCCCAGCAAGGCAGAACAAACTAAAGTTGCAGCAATACTCTCAATTCTCGACACCCTCATCACGCTTCGCCGCCGCAAGTGCGAGCTGCTCGAGACCCTCAAGAAATCGATGCTCGAAAAGCTGTTCCCGAAAGAGGGCGAGCTCGTTCCCGAGCTGCGCTTCGCCGGGTTTACGGGGGAGTGGGAGAGGCGGAAGCTGGGGGAAATAGCCGAGATTGAGGGTGGAGGGACGCCGAGCACCATTATTCCTGAATATTGGGATGGTCAAATAGATTGGTATACCCCCGCAGAAATGGAAGGTCTTAGATATGCAACAGAAAGTGCCAGAAAGATTACTGAATTAGGGCTTTACCATAGTTCTGCAAAGGTACTGCCTGCAGACAGGACTGTACTCTTCACCAGCAGAGCGGGAATTGGGAAAATGGCCATTTTAAAAAGCCCCGCGGCAACGAACCAAGGATTCCAATCTCTGATATTAAAAGATGGGTATTCCTGCTATTTCATTTATTCGATGAACCGTACAATTAAAGCTAAAGCAGAATCAATAGCTTCAGGATCAACGTTCCTTGAGATTTCTGGCAAAGCGCTGGGCTGCCTGGAAGTGTCGGTGCCATCCGAAGAAGAGCAACATCATATCGCCAAATTCTTTGAATCTCTCGATGACATCATAACCCTTCACCGCCGCAAGCTCGAACACCTGCAAAACATCAAGAAAGCTTGCCTTGAGAAAATGTTCGTGTAACATAGCAGGAAGGAAACACGCGCCATGTCATTCACGCAAGAAGCAGAGTTTGAAGAAGCCGTCATCAAGGTGCTGTCCGAATACGGTTGGGAGAGCAAGGTTCTGAAGAACTGCACGGAGGCCGAACTCCGGCAGAACTGGGCCGACATCCTTTTTGAGAATAACCGCGGTATCGACCGACTCAACGATCAGCCCCTCACCGAGGGCGAGATGCAGCAGATCATTGAGCAGATCACCGAGCTGAGAACCCCGCTGAAGCTCAACGGCTTCATCAACGGCCACCACGTGACGATCAAGCGCGACAACCCCGCCGACACCCTGCACTGCGGCCGCGAGGTGTCGCTCAAGATCTATGACCGCCGCGAAATCGCCGCCGGGCAGAGCCGCTACCAGATCGCCCAGCAGCCGCGCTTCTCCACCGGCTCCGCCATGCTCGGCGAGCGCCGCGGGGATCTCATGCTGCTCATCAACGGCATGCCCGTGATCCACATCGAGCTGAAGCGCTCGGGTGTCCCCGTCAGCCGAGCCTGCCTACAGATTGAGCGATACATGAAGGAGGGCGTGTACACGGGCCTGTTCTCCCTCGTCCAGATCTTTGTGGCGATGACGCCGGAGGATACGCTCTACTTTGCCAACCCCGGGCGCGAGGGGCACTTCAATTCGGATTATTTCTTCCACTGGGCAGATTTCAACAACGAGCCGATTCACGACTGGAAGAACGCCGATCCCAAGCGGGGCATTTGCTCCACCCTGCTCTCCATCCCCATGGCGCACCAGCTCATCGGCTTCTACACCGTGGCGGATGATTCCGACGGGGTGCTGAAGGTCATGCGCAGTTACCAGTATTATGCCGCCAATGCGATCTCGGACCGGGTGACCGAGCACAAGTGGGAGGAGTCCAACCAGCGCGGCGGCTACATCTGGCACACGACCGGCTCGGGCAAGACGATGACGTCCTTCAAGTCCGCGCAGCTCATTTCTGCCTCCAAGGATGCCGACAAGGTGGTCTTTCTGGTGGATCGCATTGAGCTGGGAACGCAGAGTCTGAAGGAGTACCGCGGTTTTGCCGATGATGATCAGGATGTGCAGGCCACGGAGAATACGGGGGCGCTGGTCGCCAAGCTCAAGAGCCGCAATCCGTCTGATACGCTGATTGTCACTTCGATTCAGAAGATGAGCCGCATCCGCGATGAGGCGGAGGGCGGGCTCCGGGAGGCGGATCTCAAGGCTATTGGCAGCCGCCGCATGGTCTTTATTGTGGATGAGTGCCACCGCACGACCTTCGGCGATATGCTGCTGACGATCAAGAAGACCTTTCCGCGGGCGCTCTTCTTCGGCTTCACCGGCACGCCGATTCAGCAGGAGAATGAGAAGTGCGGCAGCACGACGTCTGATATTTTCGGCGACGAGCTGCACCGCTACAGCATTGCGGATGGCATCAGGGATGGGAACGTGCTGGGCTTTGACCCCTACAAGGTGCTGACTTACAGGGATCAGGATGTGAGGCGGGCCGTGGCTCTGCACGAGGCGAAGGCGGAGACGGTGGAGGAGGCGCACGCCGACCCGAAGAAGGAGGCGGTTTTTCAGCGCATCATGAGTCTGCCCATGCACGGGGTGGAGGATGAGGCGGGGAATTACACGAAGGGGGTTGAGGATTATCTGCCGGAGAGTCAGTATGAGTGCGAGGAGCATCGGCGGGCGGTGGTGCGGGATATTATGGAGACTTGGGGGACGCTGAGCCGCAGCGGGAAGTTTCACGCGCTCTTTGCGACGTCGAGTATTCCGGAGGCGATTCTGTATTATCGCTTGCTGAAGGAGGAGGCGCCGGGGCTGAAGGTTACGGCGCTCTTTGATCCGAACATCGACAACAGCGGCCGGGGGGTTGCGAAGGAGGAGGGGCTGTGTGAGATTATTGAGGACTACAATCGCCGCTATGGCCGTGATTTCACGATTCCGACCTTCGCGGAGATGAAGAAGGATATTGCGGCGCGCCTGGCGCACAAGCGTCCGTATGAGCGGCTGGAGCTCGATCGGGAGCAGCAGATTGATCTGCTGATTGTGGTGGATCAGATGCTGACGGGCTTTGACTCGAAGTGGATCAATACGCTTTACATGGACAAGATGCTGCGCTATGAGAATGTGATTCAGGCTTTCTCGCGCACGAATCGCTTGTTCGGCAACGAGAAGCCTTTCGGGGTGATTCGCTATTATCGGCGCCCGCACACGATGGAGCAGAATGTGCAGAAGGCGGTGAAGTTGTATTCCGGCGACAAGCCGCTGGCTCTGTTTGCGGATCGCCTCAACAGGAATCTGGAGGCGATCAATGCGCGCTATGCGGAAATCCGCGAGCTGTTTGAGGAGGCCGGGGTGCCGGATTTCATGACGCTGCCGAAGGAGGCGGGTGAGGCGCGGGAGTTTGCCAAGCTCTTCCGCGAGCTGGACGGCAAGCTGAAGGCGGCACAGCTTCAAGGCTTCCGCTGGGAGCAGCGCGAGTACAGTATCCCGGATCCGGAGACGGGGAAGGAGTTCAGCATTCGGGTGGAGTTGGATCAGGTGACGTACACAATTCTGCTCAAGAGGTACAATGAGCTTTTTGAGAGGGATGAGCAGAAGCCGCCGACTGGGGATGATGGAGAGTCAGAGGCGCCTTTTGATATTCCGGGCTTTCCCTTTGAGGTGAGCACGGGCAAGATTGATCACGATTACTTGAATTCGCGCTTCGAGAAGTACAGGAAGGTTTTGACGCAGAAGGGTGTGGCGGCTGAGGATCTCGCCCGCGCGGAAACGGAGCTACACAAGAGTTTTGCTCTGCTGTCGCAGGAGGAGCAGAAGTACGCGAGTCTCTTCCTGAATGATATTCTGGGCGGCGATGTGATTCCCGAGGAGGGCAAGTCCTTCCGCGATTATCTGACGGAGTATATGGCGAGGGCGCACGATGACCGGATTCACCGCTTCGCGGAGGCGCTGGGCTTGTCCGAGCAACTGCTGCGCGATCTGATGGGAAGCAATGTGACGGCGAGCAATATCAATGAGTTCGGCCGTCTGGACAAGTTGAAGAAGACGGTGGATCTGAAGAAGGCGGCGGCTTTCTTCAGCAAGGGCGGCCCGACGCTTTCTCCGCTGCTGGTGAAGGCTCGTCTGGATGGCGAGCTGCGCCGGTTTATCCTGAGCGGTGGTTTCGATGTAAACAATAAATGCTAAAAGAATTGATAATATACCACATTATTCTTAGCCCTCACCTTTGTGGCTAGCAGAAGGAGTGCTATTCACACTGGAATTTTCCCTTATATCGCGCTTGCCTCAATCGCCTCGTCATTAAAATCAAATATCGTTTTAAGAATTTGTGTAACTGCTATGTTCTGGAGTTTGTGAGCGATTTGCTTCTCCTTGCTCTCATCATCGTTATTGCTGAAATTGAGATGACACAGCTCATTATGAATAGACAAAGCAACATAATAGGCCGACGGTATGTCTATTCCTTCTTGCTCACACAAAGCAAGTTTGTCCTTAGTCGCATGTGCTGTTAAGAATCTTTCCTTTTTTTCTTCGTCATTTAGGCAATCATAGGCCAATTTTTCTGTACGTAATCTCAAAGCAATAGCAACAGCAATGTGGTCATATCCGTCCTCCCCGGAAAAATACTTATTGATCTCGTCTATCAAATAATTCTTATATATTGTCGTGTCTCCCCAAGATATGTTCACTTTACGAACCTGCTCTTCACCTGATTGTTTGAGATCCTCTCTAATATCTTGAGCCTCGGGGTAATAATGCAACATGTAGTTAGATATTTTAGTATACAAATCTTTGTTATTTTCCTTGCATCTATTTCGTAAATCTATAAGTGCCTTCATACCAGGGGCCTCGGAAATCTTCCTGTATCCCCAATATACAACATTAACTCTCTTTTTATTGAAGATATAGTTTCTAAAGCTATTTGGGTCAAGGTGAGTCAATATAACGACATAGACCTTACTTTTCATTCTTAAAATCAGCTCCGACAGATAGTACTGAGCTACCATGATGTTTGCATCATCCAAATAGTCAAACACGTCGTCGATAATAAGTAATTTGGGGCGATCCGATTCACTTAAGAATCTAAACTTAAGCAATTCGGCTGTAAAAGTCATAACGTCCCGCTGACCATTTGACATCCGGCTTGCATCTGGGAACTTTATCACAAGCTCTCCTTTCTCAATTGTCGTTTTAATATCCCTATAGGTTGTATTCAATGATTTTATGCTAGAATCAATCTCATCACGAAGCTTCCGATACTTTGAATATTTGATCATATCTTCAAAATAATCATTTTGTTCTTTATAGATATAAATCAGCACTAAGAAATCGCAGAACAAACTGAAATCGTCCATTCCCGGGAAGTTATATTTATTCTTGAAGTCCAGAAAATATTTACTAAGGTACCGATTCGAGAGTCCAGTCGCATTAGAATTTCGTGATGACACTAGTTGATTTATCTCCATAGGTACTGCTTCAAGCATCTCTTTCCATTTCCTTTTATAATCAATCTTATTGAAAACCAAGCACGCCTCATCTCTTTCCGATAATTTCCCCATTAATTTATCTATATCTACTGCAATAAATAAATTCTGATTAACTTTATAATATCCTGCCATCTCTCTCTTAATGCTAATATTCTTGGGCTTACTAATACTCTTGCATATCGATATTTTCTTGACACCTATATAACTCTTTACATGTGTTTTATATTGTGTCTTTTTGCTCGTATGTTCCGCATATACTCTGTTATGTATTACATGCACATTCAACTTACGGCTTATATCATTCTTCGAATCATCAGCTACGTATTTTTGATCTCCTATAGTTAACTCTAGACTACTGCTCTTAGATTGGGTTTTATCATTTTTATCCTCCTCCTCAATTTTATAACTTCTTTTTCTCAAACCCTCAAATGCTTTCGCTAGTGATGATTTACCAAATCCATTGGGAGCGACGCATATGTTGATCTTTCCACTATACAAATTTCCCCGAAGCTCCTTACCCAGGATTCCAAAACCTTTTACATTCGTAATTTTTATCGATCTTATGATGTTTTGCATATATTTTTGGCTCATATTTCTGTAAAAGAGTATCAGGCAGGATGCCAAAAGTCAAAGAGTTATTTATTGTTATTCTATCAGATTAAAGACTTGTGTAGCACGAGATACCTGCAAGAAGAGCATGGAGTGGTTTCCTTTTCACTCTGCGGGATTGAGCCCGGGGAGGTGGTGGAGTTCTGGTACACGTATCGCAAGCCCTCGGGGATTTGGTGCCCCGTGCTCGATGGTGAGCATGTGGAGTATGAGGGGCGGGCTTTGTCGCTTTCCGGCCTGGCGCGCCGGCTCACGGGGGCGGAGCGCGGCGTGCCGGGGCCTTCTTACTTCAAGTATCGCGGGGAGTGGCTGAATGATCTCCGCGATCGGCTGGGGCGGTGAGGGGAGTTTTTTGCGTTCTGGCGGGCGACGCTTTTTGTGCGTGGGAAGAGCGGAGAGGCCGATCTTTCGCTATGAAGGGAGCAAAAGGAACAGAGGTCTTACGAAGATGAGCTGTCGCTGAATTCTCTGTTCAGAATCGTCGAGCAGGCCATATATATGCTGGCCCCGGGTTTCTGGACACGAGGCTAACCCACGTTTTGCTTGCCCTCA
>URLZ01000038.1 GCA_900548895.1 uncultured Akkermansia sp. | reverse complement strand
ACATGGGGAAAGAGAGAGAGAAAAGGGGAAAGGGGCGCGGGGAAACGGAGACGAACGGGGGAGTGAACGTGAGTGTGAAAGTCAGCGGTGAAGGCTCGTGAGCCGGAGCGCGGGGAAGGCAGGCGACTGCGGGCGGGAGAGCGGGGAGCCCTCGCGGCCTTGCACCGCTGCGACTCCGGCCGCGCCCCGTCGCCATGCACCTCAGGGCTTCGCAGGGCGGGGGTGAAGCTTCTTCATGAGCTCGCGGAGGCGGGGCGGCAGTCCCTCCCCCTCCGGCAGCGTGTGCAGCGCCTCGATATCATCCAGATAGCGGCTGATAGCCGTCGTGGGGCCGGGTTCCTCCTGCCGCAGCAGGCGCATGGCCTCCATGTAGCCCTCCAGATCGACCGGGTGATCCCCGCCGCGGGTTGAAATCTCATACCAGTCCAGATAATCGCGCCCGCGGATGCCGGTGACCATGTAGGCCTTGCGCAGCTCGCGCACCGGCCCGAGAATGGC
The DNA here is from genome assembly GCA_900548895.1 of uncultured Akkermansia sp. Classification (GTDB taxonomy): domain Bacteria; phylum Verrucomicrobiota; class Verrucomicrobiia; order Verrucomicrobiales; family Akkermansiaceae; genus Akkermansia; species Akkermansia intestinavium. Next base: position 20,825 of record URLZ01000038.1, on the reverse strand, counting down.
CTGCACCTCATCGGCGCTCGCCCCCTGCACCATCTCATTGATCGCGCGCAGATACTCGTTGATGATCACGCGATAGCCCGGGAAACAGCGGTGGCTGAGCCGGAGAAGCTGGTCGATATTCGTCTGCACCTGGCTCTGCCAGTCCTCCAGCCCGGTAACGGTGTAGGCGTCATCCAGACTGATCGGGCGCACCAGCGCCGTGTAGGGATCGAAGTAGCGCAGCGTCAGCGCCTCGCTCAGCGCCTTGTCGGACTCCGGCGGCGTGAGCATCTCGTCCGCCAGAGGCGCGGCATAGGCCGCCAGCTCCAGCGCCCACCACTGGCTGAGCCTCTCCTCGTGATCGCTCAGCTCCAGAAAGAAGCGCGCAATGATTCGCTGCGGCTCCTCATCCGACAGCGCCGCCGCCTTGATCAGCTCGCGCAGCGAGCCGTCGCCGCCCGGGCGATGCAGCAGACACATGATGAGCACCCCGCAGGAGACATCGTAGACCTGTCGCGACGCCGCATCGAGCTTCCACGGCGTCTTCACGTTGACAATTTTTTCCGGATCCGGCATCTCGGCGCGATTGGCGAGGCTCTGATACGCCCGCCGATCCGCCTTGCCCTGGCGGCAGAGAATCGCCTGATAGAGCCCGGTGACCAGCCAGTCGGGCATGTTGACCTGATCCGGCAGCTCATCGCCGCTCAGGTCGCGCAGAGCAAACTCGTAGAGCATCGTCGCGATGAGCGCGCGATCGAGGCGCTCCAGCTTGATGCCGCCGCCGCAGAAAATGCGGATCTGAAAATTGGGCTCCTTGTCGATCACGCGCACGCGGACGCGCACCGGCGTGCGCGAAGGCGGATCCTCGTAGCGGCCCAGCAGGCGAATCGAAATCGCATAGCGCCAGCGATTGCCGCAGTTGAGCAAACTCACCAGCTGCGCGCGCAGAGCATCCGCCCGCGACGCAATCGCCCCCATGCGCAGCGCCTCGCCGCCGCTTACCGAAAACATGCGCGACTGCGACACCACGTGCTGATCCTCCCCCTCGGGATTGACCTCCACCCCCGGAAAAACATCCGCCGCATGCCCCGAGGGCGCAGCCTCCCCTCCGTGGGCCGCCGGGCCGTGCCCCGTCGCCTCCGTCGGCGAGGGCGAGGGCTCGGGGAACGCCTCTCCCGCAGCGGCATCCGCCGGATCAACCGCAGGCGGAACCGACGGCGCATCAGAGGGCGAAACAGCCCCCGCATCTGCGCCCGGAACGCTGTCGTCCGGCACGGTGCTGCCATCTCCTGACCCCGCAGCTCCCGGCACCGCGCTCGCTCCGCCCGCAGCTCCATGGTTTGCCTCAGCTCCGGCGTCGGAGGCTCCGCTCGCTGAGCCCGCATCAGCTCCGGCGCTCGGCGCCCCGCTGCCCGCTGCATTCGCCGAGCCCTCAGCCCCCGCTGCCGAAGCATCGGCGGAAGCCCCCTGCGGCCGGCCCGAGGCATCGAGCTGCGAATCATCAAAAAGGTCCGCGGGATCCTTCCCCGTCGGCGTCTCAATAATCGTATCGTCAGCCCCCTGCGCCGAGCCGGAAAGAGCCGCCAGCGAGAGCAGAGCCGCGCAAATCGAGAGACGCACCGTCATGGCTCCCATGCTACCAGAGAGCCCCGCCCCCTGCAAGAGCAAAGCTTGGCATTTGCAAGCCTCCCCCCTTGACGCGGCCCGCCCCTGCGTGTAGAGTAGCAGCATGAAGATCGCCTCCTCCGCCGCCATACGCGCCGCCGAGCAGCAACTCTTCGCCCAAGGGCGCATCAGCTCGCTGCAACTCATGGATGCCGTCGTCCGGCGGCTCGCCGCACTCTTCTCGCCCGGGCAAAGCGAACTCGCGGACCTTCACCCCGCGCGCGTCGTCGTCTACGCGGGCAAGGGCAACAACGCCGGAGACGCCATCGGCCTCGCCGCCGCCCTGCATCTGCCCGTCACCCTGCGCAGCATCGGCGGGCCCGACAGCCTCTCCGCCGACAGCCGCGCCCAGCTCGCCCGCATCCCCTCCTCGCTGCTCAGCCTTGAGATACCGGAGCCCGAGCCCCATCTCCTCATCCTCGACGGCCTGCTCGGCTCGGGAGCCCGCGGCCCCCTGCGCGACGACATCCGACGCCTCGCCGACGAACTCAACACCCTGCGCGATGCAAGCCCGCGCAGCCTCACCCTCGCCATCGACCTGCCCACCGGACTCGACGCCGCCGACGGGCAGGCCGACCCCTCCGCCATCCGCGCCGACATCAGCTGCCCCATCGGCTGCGTCAAACCCGGCATGCTCGCCGACGGCGCCTCCGCCTTCGTCGGCCGCCTCCTGCCCGTCGCCCTGCCCGAAGTCACGCTCGCCGAAAGCGCGGAGGCGCCCGAGGCACAGGCGTACGCGGGCACCGTGCTGGCGGACGCCGCCCTCATGCGCGGCTGGCTCCCGCGGCGCAGCTACGACTGCTTCAAAAACCGCGCCGGCCGCGTCGCCATCGTCGCCGGCAGCATCGGCATGCTCGGCGCGGCCCAGCTGGCGGCCGAAGCTGCCCTGCAAGCCGGTGCCGGCCTCGTCTGCCTCTACTGCCTGCCGGACGCCTACCCCATCCTCGCCGCGCGCGTCGCCCCCGAAATCATGGTCCGCCCCGTCCCGAGCTACGCCGAGATCGACGAAGCGCAGGCCCAAGCCCTGCTCATCGGGCCGGGGCTGGGCAACAAGCTGCCGCCGGCGGAGCGCGAAGCCCTGCACCGCCTCGCCTCCGACTTCCGCGGCAGCGTCGTGCTCGACGCCGACGGCCTCAACATCGCCGCCGCCGACGCGTGGCAGCCGCAGCGCCACTGGATCCTCACGCCCCACCCCGGTGAAATGCGCCGCCTCTGCCCCGATGCCCCGACCGATCGTCTGGCCTGCGTGCGCCACTACCGCGCGCTGCATCCCGCCACCCTGTTGCTCAAGGGCTCGCGCAGCATCATCGCCGGCGACGAAGCCATCGCCTACAACAGCAGCGGCGGCCCCTGCATGGCCAGCGGAGGGCAGGGCGATGTCCTCTCCGGCGTCATCGCCGCCCTCGCGGCTCAGGGCCTCTGCCCCTGGCGCGCCGCCGTCATGGGCGCCTGGGCCTGCGGGCAGGCTGCCCTGCTCGCACAGATGCGCCGCGGTCGCACCCGCGCCGTGCCCGCCGGCAACGTCATCGGCTGCGTCGGTGAAGCCCTCGCCATGCTCGCAGTTTCCTGAGCCGCACAGACCCCAGCGAAACGCCGAAACCCGCACCAGACGCCCCCCCCCGAACACCCGCCTGTCCGCGCCCGAAGCCGGAGCTCACGAGCCCGCGCCCGGAAAGCCGGAGCACGCAGGCCCGTGCGCGGAAAGCACCGAGTGGCCGCAGCCTGCACCCGACGCTCGCGCTCGCAGCCCTATCCCGCGGCCCGTATCCCGCCGCGCCCTTGCGCTTGCGCATTCCGCCGAGCAAAAGCGCGGGCAGTCGCGCTTGAGGCTTGACAAAAGCCGCTCACTCTGAGACACTGCCCGGCGCATGCTGGACATCTGTCTGCTCGGAACCGGGGGCACGCAACCCCTCGTCAATCGCTGGCTCACCGCGCTCGTGGTGCGCTACAGCGGCCACGCCCTGCTGATCGACTGCGGCGAAGGCACTCAGATAGCAGCCCAGCGCGCCGGCATCAGCCTCAAGCCGGTGGACAAAATCCTGCTCACCCACCTGCACGCCGACCACGTCAGCGGCCTGCCCGGGCTGCTGCTCACCATGGGCAACATGGGGCGCACGGAAAACGTCTCCGTCATCGGCCCGCGCGGCACCGAGCGCCTCATCGACGCCGTGCGCGTCATCGCCCCCAACCTCCCCTTCGAGCTGCGCGTCAGCGAGCTGGACACCGAACAGGAGCTCATGTACTTTCTGGAGTGCGACATCGAAGCCTTCGCCGTGCAGCACGGCGTCCCCTGCTACGGCTACAGCATCAGCCTGCCTCGCGCCGGGAAATTCGATGCCGCCCGCGCCCGCGAACTCGGCATCCCGCTGCCCTTCTGGAGCCGCCTGCAAAAAGGCGAAAGCATCGAGCACGAAGGGCAGCTCTACACCCCGGAGCTCGTCATGGGACCGCCCCGCCGCGGGCTGAAGCTTACCTACTGCACCGACTCGCGCCCCACACCCGCCATCGCCGCCGCCGCCCGCGACGCCGACCTCTTCATCTGCGAAGGCATGTACGGCGACGACGAATCCCTTCCCAAGGCCCGCGAAAACCGCCACATGCTCTTCAGCGAAGCCGCACGCCTCGCCGCGGACGCCGGCGGTGTTCGCGAACTCTGGCTGACACACTACAGCCCCTCCCTGCCCAACCCCAAAGCCTACCGAGACGTCGCCCGCGCCATCTTCCCGAACAGCTTCACCGCCCGCGACGGCTGGGTCAAGGAGCTGCGCTTTGAGGACACATGAGCTGAAGCCCCTTCCCCTGCCGCCCGTCAGGCAAAGCCCCCTCCTCCCCTCCCTCTCCCCTTCCGCTGTACCCGCGCCGCAGGGGGCTTTTTTTTTGCCCGCAGGCGTCGGTCGGACGGTGCCGCTCAGGGCAGGGGCTCCGTCCGCGGGTGTCGGGGGCAATCAGGGCGCAGGCAGCCGGCTTTGGCGGAGGAGGCCATGGCGGCATGGCCGTCACGCCGGGCCTTCGGAGCCTGCGTCTTTCTGTTGCAGGCGGAAGAAACGGTCGATGGTGTCCAGCATCTCTTGTACGGTGATGCTTTTGATCATGTCTGCGGCTCCTTTTTTGTGAGAGATCATACTTTGGCGGACGGATTCCCACAGATGAGGCTCTTGCAAGGCCTCTTCGAACAGATGGAGATCGGCGATGATGGCAGGGGTGAGGCCCTCCACTTCTTTGTCGTCTTCGGGATCGGCATCCAGCAAGAGCAGGCAGGCATCATTGCGGTGCTTGTTCATTTCATCCGAGCGCGGGCGTGTCTCTCCGGCCTTGGCTCGGCGCATCTGCCTGATGTTGAGGTAGGCCTTGATTTTCAGGACGACGAGGGCAAGGCGTGACGGTACGGGGATGCCTTGGAGATGACGGGTATTTCGGCGCAGAAAGTCAAAGTATTCGTCATCCATGAGGATGCAGGAGAAACGGGTGTAGGCGTCGCCGGCCTTCAGAGGGCCGATGTGTTGTTCCGGGGCTAGCTTGAGCTCGCCTTTGCAGCTCAGCAGTTCGATTTGCTCCGGAGCAGATGAGTCCCGATCTGTCGTGAAGCGGTACATGCGGAAGGAGAGCTTCTCTTCGGAGTGGATCGAATAATACTTGTATTTGTTTTCAGCCAAGTACCTGTTGAGTGATTCCTCAAAATCGGACGACAAGGTCTTTGCAAAGAGGACAACATCCACGTCTCGCGTCGGGCGAAACGGAGGATCTTCGTTTTCGTACAGGAGGGCGCAGGCAGAGCCGCCTATCAGAACGTAACAGTCCGAGAACCGTTCAAAGTGGGAGCAAAAATGCTTGATTTTGTCGTTCATTGCCTGAAGAGAGGTAAGTTGTTCAGTTCCTGACGAACTCTGTCATCCGTCGAATGCCGCAGAGAAAGATATAGGGAAAGGGAGTCCACGCACTTGTCATGGGGGGACATGAGCAAATGCGGGTCATATCTCCAGTGCTCAATTTCTGCATTGGCTTCTTCCTCTTCACCGACTTCGTTGATACCTTCCGTGCTCAGGACGTCTTTGATGTGCGCCTTCCCGACGGCGTAGACGGGGCGCGAGCTTTCACCGAGCAGGGTTTTCATGCTCAGCGCGCTTTCTCCGGCGAGGGGAAGGTCGTCGAGCGGCACTTCGGTGCGGATCAAGTATTTTTTTTGAACCGGCGTGCGGAGATAAGGCAGAGCTTTCTCCCACAGCGTCTCGCGGTCCTCGGGAAATTCCGTTTTTCTGCGGGTGGCTGAGCCGGTATCGGCGCAAAGCCCCAAGTCTTGCATCTGCCGTTTGGCGAGGTTGATCGTCATGACGGAGTAGGTGCCCAAATGTGAGGCCAAGTCGCGAAGGTTTCGGCCCTGGATATCCCCGAAGAGCAGCTGACGCAACAAAAGAGCCTGAGCCGCCGGGGTGAGATGCTCGGTGCGTGTGCGTGCTGTGCGCCGGAGTTTTGTGGGCGCGAGATGAAGGAAGAAAAAGGGGATGTGGATGTGTCCTCGATCCGTCATGAAGGAGACACCGGCATCGATCAGTCTTCGATACTGATAGGAGGAGGTGAGCGTGATGAAAAAAACGACGGGCAGTTGGGTCCTCTTGAATAGCTCCTGCTGGTATCGGCGGTAGTGAGCCGGAGTGTCGCCCACGCTGTCCAGAACTGCCAGCAGGCGTTGCCCACCCATGCGCATCAGAGCGTAGGAGAAGCGACGGGTGAGAAACAGTGACACGGCCGGTCGAATCGGAGTGAATTCAACCTCTTGATTGAGAAGTGTGCGCCACTGCTCGGCCCATGGAGTCCACGGATTCATGCCTTAATTGTACATAAAAAAATGCTATTGTAAAGTTTGTATATATACAATTGCAAAAAAAATATACAAGGCTGTCTATCAATATATTGAAATCAGACGCGAGAAGTCGAAAAAGGGGTGGCAGGCCGTGGCCTGCCACCCTTGAGAGGCGTGTGTCTCCTGCGGAAGTTGCGGGAGTTTCGCGCTGTTTTGTGTTTAGTTGGCGACGATGTTGACGAGGCGACCCGGCACGACGATGACCTTGCGGATGGTCTTGCCGGCCGTGAACTCCTGCACCTTCGCCGAGGCCAGAGCCGCGGCTTCCAGCTGCTCCTTGGTCGCATCGGTCGGCACCGTCAGCTTGTCGCGCAGCTTGCCGTTGACCTGTACTACCATCTCGCGCGTGTTCTCGACGAGGTACTCGGGATTGTAGCTCGGCCAGGTCCGGCGGCAGAGCTGGCCGGCGGGCAGGCCCGGGAAGGCCGCCTGCAGAATCGAGTAGAGCTCTTCGGTGATGTGCGGTGCAAAGGGATTGAGCACCTGCAGAAGCTGCACGTAGTCCGCCAGCGTGACGGAAGTCGCCGACGTCATCGCGTTCGTGCACTCCATCATCTTCGAGATGGCCGTGTTGAAGCTCATGGCCTCGATATCCTCCGTGACTTTCTTGATCGTCTTGTGCAGCTCCTTGCGCACCGGCGTCACCGAGCCGTCGTCCTCTGCCGTGATCTTGCCGGAGAGCACCCAGCGGCCCTCCTGATTCTCCTGCATCGCCACGCGCCAGACGCGGGCGAGGAAGCGGCTGATGCCCTCCACACCCTTCGTGCTCCAGGGCTTCACCTCCTTGAGCGGCCCCATGAACATCTCGTAGAGGCGCAGCGAGTCGGCACCGTACTCACGCACGACGTCGTCGGGGTTGACGACGTTGCCGCGGCTCTTGGACATCTTCTGACCGTCCTCGCCGAGGATGAGACCCTGATTGACGAGCTTGAAGAAGGGCTCCGGCGTGCTCACCAGACCGTAGTCATAGAGCACCTTGTGCCAGAATCGCGAGTAGAGCAGGTGCAGCACCGCGTGCTCCGTGCCGCCGACGTAGAGATCGACGCCGCCGGGCTTGCCCGCACTGCCCATCCAGTACTCCTCCGCCTCCTTGCCGACGAAGGCCTCGTCGTTGTGCGGATCGAGGTAGCGCAGGTAATACCAGCAGGAGCCGGCCCACTGCGGCATCGTGTTCGTCTCGCGCGTGAAGGCGTCCGAGTAGTGAATCCACTGCGTCGCCTTCACCAGCGGGCCGCGCGGATCGCCCGAGGGCTTGAAGTCCTCCATCTCCGGCTGAAGCAGCGGCAGCTCGGTCTCCGGAATGGCGTAGTGGTGGCCGTCCTTCGTGCTCCAGACAATCGGGAAGGGTTCGCCCCAATAGCGCTGGCGGCTGAAGAGCCAGTCGCGCAGCTTGTAGTTGACCTTGCCGTGGCCGTAGCCCTTCTCCTCCAGCCAAGAGATCATGCGCTTCTTCGCCTCCGGAACAGGCAGGCCGTTGAAGTGCTCGGAGTTCACCATCGTGCCGTCGTAGCCGCAGAAGTTCTGCCACTGCGTGTCGGCATCATCCGGCTGCACGACCTGAATGACCGGCAGACCGAACTTCATCGCAAACTCGTAGTCGCGGCTGTCGTGCGCCGGCACGGCCATGATGGCCCCCGTGCCGTAGCCCATCAGCACGTAGTCCGCAATCCAGATCGGAATCTGTTTGCCGTTGACGGGGTTCGTTGCGTAGGCGCCCGTGAAGACACCCGTCTTCTCCTTGCTCAGATCCGTGCGCTCGAGGTCGCTCTTGCTGGCGCAGGCGTGGCGGTAGGCCGCCACCGCCTCGCGCTGCTCGGGCGTCGTGATCGTCTCCACCAGCTCGTGCTCGGGCGCGAGCACCATGTAGGTGGCACCGAAGAGCGTGTCAGGGCGCGTCGTGTACACCGTGATCGTGTGGCCGTTGCAGTCGAAGTTCACCTCGGCGCCCGTCGAGCGTCCGATCCAGTTGCGCTGCAGCAGCTTGATGCTCTCAGGCCAGTCCAGCGGCTCCAGCTCGTCGATGAGGCGCTCGGCGTAGGCCGTGATGCGCAGCATCCACTGGCGCAGCTTGCGGCGCTCCACCGTGAAGCCCTTGCTCTTCCACTCCTCGGCCTCCTCGTTGGCCAGCACCGTCCCCATGTCCGGAGACCAGTTCACCAGCCCCTCCGCCACATAGGCCAGGCGCACGTTGTCGATCTCATCGCGGCTCCAGCCCTTCGCCTCCAGCTCGGAGACCGGGCGGGCCTTCTTCAGCTCCTCATTGTAATACGAATTGTAGAGGCGCAGGAAGATCCACTGCGTCCAGCGCACGTAGTGCGGATCCGTCGTGGCGATCTCGCGATCCCAGTCGTAGGAGAAGCCCAGCATCTTGAGCTGGCGGCGGAAGTTGTCAATGTTCGCGTAAGTCGTAATCGACGGGTGCTGCCCCGTCTTGATGGCGTACTGCTCCGCCGGCAGACCGAAGGCATCCCACCCCATCGGGTGCAGCACGTTAAAGCCCTTCATGCGCTTGTAGCGGCTCACGATATCCGTCGCCGTGTAGCCCTCGGGGTGCCCCACATGCAGCCCCGCGCCGCTGGGGTAGGGGAACATATCGAGGATGTAGCACTTGGGCTTGGACGCATCGAAGCCCGGCTCACCCGGGTTGTTAACCTTGAAGGTTTTCTCCTGATCCCAGCGGGCCTGCCACTTGGGTTCGAAGACATCGAAAGGATACGGATTTTTGCGGTCTGACATGTCGGCGGTGACTATAGGCCAAATACTGCTGAAAAGCAAGACTTTTCGCCGTCCCCCGCCGCGCCCTAGCGCCCGAGCTCCCCGGGCCGCGCGGCGCGGCGGTGAAAATCCCGTCACGCACCGTTTTTTTGCGTGACAAAGGCCGCGCGGTAGCGCTAAGATAACACCGTGATGAAACGACCTGAAGTCCTCGCCGCCCGCGATATCAATAGCCGGGCCGAAAAACACCGCTCCCTCACCATTCCCGAGAGCACCGGCAATCCCATCCTCGACGCCAACCTCTTCGACCTCGCCCAGCGCTACTGCGGCACGCACAATCCCACGACCGTTCTCCAGATGCTCGCGACCGTCATGAACGCCACCGCCAGCCCGCAGCTGGAGCGCCATGACTTGGAGATCATGAACCGCACCATCGACGAGATGTTCGCCGCGGACCGCATGTTCGCCCCCTACCGCAACATTCGCAAAGTCACCTGCTTCGGCTCGGCGCGCATCAAGGAGGACGACCCCTCCTACAAACTGGCGCAGGAGTTCTCCCGCCTCGCCGTCGAGCACGGCTACATGGTCATCACCGGTGGCGGCCCGGGTATCATGCAGGCCTGCAATGAAGGCGCCCACGCCGCCCACTCCTTCGGCCTCAACATCACGCTGCCCTACGAGCAGAAGCCCAACCACGTCGTCGAGCACAGCGACAAGATGATGAACTTTCATTACTTCTTCACCCGCAAGCTCAACTTCCTCAAGCAGTCGGACGCTCTCGTCGCCTTCCCCGGCGGCTTCGGCACCATGGATGAGATCTTTGAGACCATCACCCTGATGCAGACGGGCAAGTCCACCCTCTTCCCCATCGTGCTGCTCGACCCGCCCTACGAGACCTTCTGGGGGCGCTGGATTCGCTTCATCGAAAAGGAACTGCTCGACGCGGGGCTCATCTCACCCGAGGACATGCGCCTGCTCTACCCCTGCAAGAGCGCTGAGTCCGCCTTCGCCTGCATCGAGCGCTTCTACAGCCGCTTCCACTCCTATTACTTCAGCAAGGATGACGTCGTCATCCGCATCATGGAGCCGCTCTCCGACAAGCTCATGGACTGGATCCGCCACGACTTCAGCGACATCATGCCCAAGGACGATCTCACGCAGGAGCCCGGCTACGAGCGCGATCCCGATCCTGCTCTCGCGACGCTGCCGCGCCTGCGCTTCACCTTCCGCAAGGGAGCCTACAACCGCCTGCGCGAGCTGATCGACGTGGTCAACGATCGCTGAGGCCGGACGGCACAGGTCTCCGGGCTGGCTGCGAGCAGCCTGCGGAGCAGGCTGCGCCGGGTCGCATGTGGAGGAGTCGACCGCTGCGGCCACGCCACCCAGCCGCCGGCAGATGCGTTCTTCGATGCTGCTGTTCCCTCGTTCGGGGTGCAGCGTTGTCACATCGTCTCGAAGGTGGCGGGAGGCTCGTTTGCGCGGCTCGACCCGGTGCGAGCCGTTTCGCCGCGCTTTGCAGGGTCTGCCGCAGTTCAGGGACAGCCGATTTCGATCAGATTCACCTCCGGGCGGCAGAAAAAGCGCATCCCCATGATGGAGCCCACGCCCTTCGTCACGAAGATGCGGCGCCCGTCCTCCTCGAAGAGCCCGGCCGGCATGTCGGAGCGGAAGGAGATGCAGGCGCCCGTGAAGGGGTTGGCAATCTGGCCGCCGTGCGTGTGCCCGCTGAGCATCAGATGCCAGCGGTAATCGCCGAGCTTGTGACGGCTCTCGGGATCGTGGCTGAGCAGCAGCACGGGTCCGCCCTCGGCTCCGGCCGGCTCCATGCAGCGCGCGGGGTCCTCGTCACCCTCATTCCAGTCCCCGAGGCCGACAAGGCGCAGCGTCGCGCCGGAAGGCGTCTGCCAGTCCACTGCCTCATTGCGCAGCAGGCGCACCCCGGCGGCGGCAAAGACGCGCTCCACCTGCTCCTGTTTTTCGTAGTCCTGATTGCCGAGAATGGCGTAGCAGGGAGCCACCGCCGCCAGCCGGCGCAGCCCCTCCACCGCCCAGCGCGTGCGCATGAAGCGCTCGTTGACGATGATGAAATCGCCGCCGAAGATGATCAGATCCGGCCGCTGCTGCTCGATGTAGTCCACCGTCTGCTTGAACAGGTCGATATCATTGTGCAGGTCGGAAAAAAAAGCCACGCGCAGCGGCCCGGCGCCGGGCAGCGCCTCTTGCGGCAGCTCCTGCTTGTTGAACTCCAGCTGCTGCGCTGTCCACTTGCCGTACCCTCGCACCGCGAGAAAGGCGAGCACGCAGAGCAGCATGAGCAGAAAGAAGCGTCGGTGCCGAGACACATGGCGCAGGAGGGGGGCGATCGGGTACGGAATCTTCATCGGTGTGGAGGGGAAACGGGGAGTGAGGGGTGGGCGCTTGCCGAACGTCTGCGGCTGGAGAAGGCAGTGGAGGAGAGAGAAAAGACCTCGCGGCGAAGAATCCGCGCGTGTGCGGCGGGCCGCAGGGGCAAAGGGCAGGGGCAAAAAGGAGGGGGTAAGGGGCAGGGTGGCGGTGCAAAATGCGGAAGCGGGCAGATCGCGGCGTCCGCGGAGAGGGAGAGCCCGAAGCCAAACGGGAGGCAGCGAACGACCGCCGCTGCCTCCCGTTGAAAACTCAGTCCTCCACGGCGTTGAAGATCGCCAGCTCGGGATCGGTGAAAACACCGTCCTTGCGAATCAGCACGTCGTCAAAGTAAATCTCGCCGCCGCCGTATTCGGGCCGCTGAATGCAGACCAAATCCCAGTGAATGGCCGAGCTGTTGCCGTTGGGCGCCTCGTCATAGCACTGGCCGGGCGTGAAATGGAAGGAGCCTGCGATCTTCTCATCGAAGAGGATATCGCGCATCGGCTTGAGAATGTAGGGATTCACCCCCAGCGCAAACTCGCCGATGTAGCGCGCCCCCTCGTCCGTATCGAGAATCGCGCGCAGCTTCTCCTCATCGCCGTTGCAGTGAGCCTCGACAATGCGCCCCTTCTCGAAGCGGAAGCTCACGCGGTCGAAGGGCACGCCGTGGTAGACCGACGGCGCATTGTAGCTGAGCACACCCTCGATGGAGTCGCGCACCGGCGCCGTATACACCTCGCCGTCGGGTACATTGCAGTCACCCGCGCAGACAATCGCCGGAATCCCCTTGATCGAGAAGCGCAGATCCGTCCCCGGGCCGACGATGCGCACGCGATCCGTCGCCTCCATCATCGCCTTGATTTTCTCCATGCCCGCGCGCAGCTTGCCGTAGTCCGCCAGGCAGCAGCGGAAATAAAAATCCTCAAAAGCCTCGGTATTCATCCCCGCCGCCTGCGCCATCGACGGCGTCGGCCAGGCCAGCACCGTCCACTTGCGCTTGTTGCAGGTCAGATTGCTCGCCGGCAGCAAGTGGCGGCTCACCAGCTTCATGCGATCAGCCGGTACATCAGCCGACTCGAAGGTGTTCTGATCAGCGTAGAGGCAGATGTGCACCTGCATATCCTCGGCGCGCTGCAGGCGGTAGCGCCCCTCCAGCTCATACTGCTCCTCCGTGGCGCCCATCTGCATCTCGCGGCTGAGCACCCCGTGGCTGATGTCGAGGTGCGGCAGGCCGCCCGCCTCGCGCACCGCGCGAATCAGCTCCACCACCATCGCATCGGGAATATCCTGCATGCGCAGATTCACATGCTCACCCGGCTGCACACGCACCGAGTAGCCCACAATCTGGCGGGCCAGCAGTTCATAGCGCGGATCCTTCATAAGCGTATCATTCGTCCTTGTTTGAGAAAAAGCCCTCGGGCGCTCAGTGCTGCGCCGGGTTGAGAATCGCCAGCTCCGGATCCGTGAAGATACCGTCCTTGCGCACCAGCTCGCCATCAAAGTACATCTCGCCGCCGCCGTAGTCCTTGCGCTGGATGCAGACGAGATCCCAGTGCACCTGCGAGCGGTTGCCGTTGTCGCAGTTCTCGTAGGCCTGACCGGGCGTGAAGTGGAAGGAGCCCGCAATCTTCTCGTCGAAGAGAATGTCGCGCATCGGCTGCAGCACCTCGGGATTCACCCCCAGTGCGAACTCGCCGATGTAGCGCGAGCCCTCATCCGTGTCCAGAATCTTGTTGAGAGCCGCCGAATCGCCGTTGCACTCGGCCTTCACAATCTTGCCGTCGCGGAAGGTCAGGCGGATGCCGTCGAAGGGAATCCCCTGATACACCGTCGGCGCCGTGTAGAGAATCGTGCCGTTGACCGAATCGCGCACCGGCGCCGTGAACACCTCGCCGTCCGGAATATTCAGCTCACCGGCGCAGGAAATCGCCGGCATCCCCTTGATGGAGAAGCTCAGATCCGTCCCCGGCCCCTTGATCTGCACGCGATCCGTGCGCATCATGCGCTCCGCGAGGCGATCCATCGCCACCTTCAGCTTGTCGTAGTCCGCCAGGCAGCAGCGGAAATAAAAGTCCTCGAAGGCCTCCGTGCTCATCCCGGCCCCTTGCGCCATCGCCGGATTCGGCCAGCGCAGCACGCACCACTTCGTGTGACAGACGCGCTGATTGTGCACCGCGCTCAGGTGTTTCTGCGCCAGCTTCATCTTCTCCGCCGGCACCCCCGAGAGCTCAAAGCTGTTGTAGCCGCCGCGTATAGCGATGTAGGCGTCCATCGCCTTCATCTCCGCCAGCTCAAAGCCGGCGATCGACTCGTACTGAGCATCCGTCGCCCCGGCGAACATCTCGCTCGTCACGCGCGCGTGGCGCAGGTTCACGTGGGGGCAGCCGCCGGCCGCGCGCACCGCGCGAATCAGCTCAATGGCAATCTCATCAGGTGCATCAATAATCTCCAGCAGAACGTGCTCGCCCGGCTGCACACGGCAGGAATGGCGAATCAGGCTCTGCGCCAACTGCGTTGTGCGAGGGTCTGTCATATGCGTAAAATCAGGTAAAACGAAAATCAGAGAAAAGTTCCGTGAAAGGAATCCGTCGCGGGTGTCGCAGGGAAGAGCGCCGCCACCCGAGCGGCCTCAGCAGGGAGTCGTCAGATACTGAAGCGCCTCGCGCATATCCTCCGGCGTCACCTGCTGTGAGAGAACCGGCTGACCCAAGCGGCGCAGCAGCACGAAGCGCACCGACCCGCTCACGAACTTTTTGTCGTGGGTCACCAGCTCCATCACGCGATCCGGCTGCACATCCCGCGGCAGCACCAGCGGCAGCTCCAGCGCCTTGAGCACACGGAGCAGCTCCTGCTCCTCCGAGGCCGAGAGCCCCGCATAGCGGCGCGAGAGAAACAGCGCCGCACGCATCCCGAGGCTCACCGCCTCCCCGTGCAGCAACTTGCCCAGCGGCACCGCCGCCTCAATCCCGTGCCCAATCGTGTGCCCGAAGTTCAGGAAGGCGCGCACGCCGAGCGTCTCACGCTCATCCTCCTCCACCACGCGCGCCTTGATCTCGATATTATCCGCCATCATGCGCGGCAGCTCCTCAATCGTCGTCAGCGTAAAGCCGAGGGGCAACTCATCCGCCAAGCGGCTCAAATCCTGCAAGAGGCGCGGCTTGCGAATCGCCGCATGCTTCACCATCTCCGCCATACCCTCGCGCATCACGCGCGGCGGCAGCGACGTCAGCGTGATCGGATCTGCCACCACGAAACGGGGCTGGCAAAACGAGCCGACGAGGTTTTTGCCTGAGGGCAAATCCACCGCCGTCTTGCCGCCCACCGAGCTGTCCACCTGCGCCATCACCGTCGTCGGCACCTGCACAAAGGGAATCCCGCGGTAATAAATCGACGCGATGAAGCCGGCCATGTCGCCGACCACTCCGCCGCCGAGCGCCACCACGAAAGACGAGCGATCATGCCCCTCCGCCACCATCTCCGAAACCAGCGTCTCCACCGTGTGCAGATTCTTGCTCTGCTCCCCGGCCTCAAACACATGCAGGCTCGACGTCAGCCCCGCATCCTCCAGACTCGCCAGCACCCGCGACGCATAGAGCGGGCAGACCTGCGAATCCGTGATGACGGCCGCCTTTCCCTGCATGCGCTGGCGCGCGCAGAGATAGCCGACAGAATCCAGAGCCCCGTTAGACACATGCACATCATACGACCGCTCGCCGAGAGACAGGGAAATGGTAGGCATGCCTGCATTCTACACACTGCCCCCGAGTGAATCAAGGCGTTATTCTGCCATGAATTCCACTCCCTCTGAGACTTGTCGCCTAAGCGCGGAGCCTCCCCTTGCCGCTCTCCGGCGCTGCTGCGATCCCTCCGTTGCGGCGCCCCGGCTCCGGGGGGGGGGCGGCGCCTCGGCTCCCGGGTGTTCGTCCCTCGTCCTCCTCTCCGCGCCTGCGTCCTGCGGATTGAGTGGGCCGTATTTCGGGTCCGGCGGCGAGCTCGGGGCCCCGAGACTCCGAGGTTTCGGTGGCAGAATGTTCGGGTTGTCCAGCCGTGCTGCGGTTCAGCGATTCGCAATGAGGCGTCCGTCCGTGCGGCTGTCCGTCTGTCCTGCGGTTCGTGATTTCGGGACTTCGAGCCCCTCGTCTCAGCGGAGCTGCTCGCTCTTCAGAAGCCGCGGCAGCAACTCCTCAATCAGCCCCTGCAGGCGGGCGTCCGCCTCCTGCTCGCCCTGCGGATCATCCGGGCGGTAAGAGCTGCCGACCTGGAAGTAGGCCCAGCGCTGCACCTCACCCCTTGTGATGCGATCCACGATGTCGAACAGCGTGCGCTGCAGGTGCGTGGCGCAGACATGACTGTGCCCCACGAAGACGTAGTAGTGCACGTGGCAGAGGCGTTGCTTTTGCTCGCCCTCGCCGCGAATCGTCGTCGACGTCAACCGCGTGAAGGTCACCGAACGACCGTCCGCCAGCTTCAGCTCGCGCTTCGAGCTGCGCAAATTCAGGTGCCCCTGCGCCGGCAGACAGCGCTCCGGGCGATGAATCGACGAGTTCATGTCGTTGCCCGAGAAAATCACCGAGACCAGCACCGCTCCGGGGCTCAGCTCCCCCGTAATCGGATTGATGCGCTGATAGATCGCCTTGCTGAAGCGCGTGTCCGCCGCCAAGATGGCGCGCTCCTCCTCGCTCTCCTGCGTGCGCGTGCCGTACCAGCCGTCGAGCTCAAAGCCCGTCGGCAGCTGCCCGCTGATGGCCGACTCGCGAATCTTTGCATCAAAGGGCAGCAGCCAAGTCAGCACAATCGCGCCGCCAAGCAGCAGCGCCGGGCAGAAAGCCCGCAGCACCCCCGCCCAACCACTTGAGGCTCGGCCCGTGCCGGAGACTTCCTCGCCGATGCAGCTGCCCGTTTCATTCGGTGCAGCCGCTGCGTCAGCTCCATTTACTCCCTTCGCCCCCGCGGCAAGCGGCTCTGCGCAGACCGGCGTCTCATCGCCGCCCTCCTGCTCAGCAGAGGCATCAGGCGTCGCCTCGGCCTCGGCAGCGCTCGACGGCTCCGCCGACGGCATCCCCGCGGCTGCCCCCGCGATGGCGGCGTCCGCCGCTCCGGCTTGTTCAGCGCCCTCCTCGCCGTGGCGCCTTCTCACCACGCGGCGGCGGTTCTGCCAGAGCCACTCACCGGCCAGCAAACTGTGCAGCAGTACCAGACACACCAGACTCGCCGGGAAAAAGAACAGCAGCCCCGACCAGTCATGCCAAGTCTGCCCCGCAAAAGCCGGGCTGATATACTCCGCACAGATGAAAATGCTCGCCACGCGCACGGCATTGGCCACAATCGAAATCGGAATGGCGGAGAGCCCCAGCAGCAGACGCTTCCAGAGACTCAGCCCCTCGGCCAGATAGCCCCAGGCCGCCGAAATCATGATGAGCGCCATCAGCGAGCGCATCCCCGAGCACCCGCCCGCAATGTTGAAGGAATCCCACTGCCCGGAAACCGAGCTCACATTCGTGCCCTCGAGCACCGTCTCCACCCCGAAAAGCCCCGCCAGCCAGTGAGAGCCCTCAGCCGCCAGCAGCTGCATGCCCACCGTCGCCTGCTGGAAGCCCGGCAGAGGAATCGCCAGCCAGAGGAAAAAACAGGGGAAGGCGCAGTGCAGCGCCGCCCGCCGCCCCAGCGCACACCAGATCAGCCCGCTGAGCAAAAAGGGCAGGGCCCCCCAAGCCACGCGCGGCTGCTGCGAGCGCACCGCCACCATGCAGAGCAGCGCGCCGAGCAGAATCACCCAGAGCCCGTGCAGACTCCCCGGACTCCCGCCCGGCGAGCGCTTCGGCAGCGTCCCCCAGGCGTGAAGGAAGAGATAGGCCGCAAAGACCGGCACCAGCCCGCCATGCTCATAATCGTTCTCCTTGTTCCAGGCCGAGAGCAGCCAAGCGCAAGCCCCCTTCGTCCCCTCCACGTAGGCCGGGTAGAGCCAGAAAAAGAGCAGCAGAATCAGCAAATAAACCGCAATACCGATGTTTTGAGCTGACAGTAAACGGAATAGAGGCTTTTTAACGAGAGAGGGAGCTTGTTCCATGGTAAAAAAATCGCCGTCGGCGCGCTTTTAGTATTGCTATTTTCTCCAAAATGTCAAGAATAGACGGCGCATACTTCCCCCATCAACAGCATATGAAAATCATCAGCGGAACTGCACATCCCCAACTGGCACAGGGCATCGCCAACGAACTCGGCCTCCCGCTCTGCGACGCCATGGTCAACACCTTCCCGGACGGCGAAAGCTTCGTCCAGATTGAGGAGTCCATCCGCGGCGAAGATGTCTTCATCATCCAGCCGACCTGCCCCCCGACGAACCACAACCTCATGGAGCTGTTGGTCATGGTGGACGCCGTCCGCCGTGCGAGCGCGAGCCGCATCACCGCCGTGATGCCCTTCTACGGCTACGCCCGCCAGGACCGCAAAGACAAGCCCAGAGTCCCCATCACCTCCAAGCTCGTAGCCAACCTGCTCACCGCCGCCGGCGTCAACCGCGTGCTCACCATGGACCTGCACGCCGCCCAGATTCAGGGCTTCTTTGAAATCCCCGTCGACCACCTCGTCTCCGTCCCCGTGCTCATCCGCCACCTGCGCGAGAACTACGTGAAGGACCTCAACAACCTCGTCGTCGTCTCGCCGGACATCGGCGGCGTCAAGAACGCCAAGAGCTATGCGAACCTGCTCGGCACCCAGCTTGCCATCGTCGCCAAGCAGCGCCTCTCCGCCACGGAAGTCGACGCCCACGCCGTCATCGGTGACGTCGCCGGCAAGGACGTGCTCATGGTCGACGACATGACCGAATCCGGCGGCACCCTCTGCGCCGCCGCCGCCGTCCTCAAGGAGCACGGCGCCGCCCGCATCTTCGCCGGCGTCTCCCACGGCGTGCTCAATGACAAAGCCCGCGAGCGCCTGCGCAACAGCCCGATCGAGCGCCTCCTCTGCTCCGACTCCGTGCCCATGGCATGGGGTGAGCATGTCGACACCGTCAGCATCGCTCCGCTCTTCGCTCAGGCCATTCGCAGCATCCACGACAACTCCTCCGTCACACATCTCTTCGAGGTCTGATGCCCGCGCGCTAACCGTTGGGTGAGACGGCACCGCCCGCCTCACCGACGCCTGCGCCCGTACCCTTCAAAGCAACGCCGCCTTCCCGCGAGAGAAGGCGGCGTTTTTGTGCCCGAGGCGCGCGCACGGCTCCGGCGGGTGAATAGACGAACACACGGATGAGCAAACAGGTGGGCTCGCGGGTGGGTGCGTGCGGAGCCTGCGACACGGCAGGGGGTGCGGACTGCTGCGTGGGGCTGCGCGGCCCGAGCCATACGCAGCCTCGCAGCACCCGAGACGGGCCCACCGAAGCGAACGGAGCCGCGGCGAACCCAAGCGAGCCCCTGACGGAACGCTGCGGGAATCTGCGCCCCGCGCACCCTCAACTGCATCTCCGAGGCAGTGACCTGCCGGAAAGAGCGGAGGCCTCTGCGAGAACTCCGAGAGACCTTGGCGGGAAAACTCGGCGGCAACTCCGTAGAGTCGCCGCCGAGACACCCACACGTGAGCTTTCAGCTCCCCTTGCGGTCGCGAATCGCCTTGAGCTGCTCGCGGCACTCTTGCAGCAACTCCGGCTGCGTCGGCGCCAAATCGCGCCGCTCCGCCACATCATCGCCGAGATGATACAGGCGCTCCGGCTGCCCGCGCCAAGGCGCCACATATTTATACAGCCCCATGCGCAGCGCGAGGCGATTGCTCATCGCCTGCTCCACCAGGAAGCGGCGCCCCTGCGCCTCGCGGCCCAGCAGAGCCCCGAGGTGCTGCTCGCTGTCGGGCATCGAGCCCTCGGGCACCTCCTGACCCACCAGAGCCGCCAGCGTGCGCCCGAGATCCATCTGACTCATCAGCGCCGCCGAGCGCCCGGGCGCCACCTTGCCCGGCCACCAGACAATGAAGGGCACGCGCGTGCCGCCCTCCTCAATCCCGTACTTGCCGCCCGAGAAAGGAGCCGCCGGCCGGTGAGCGCGGCAAGCCTCATCCGACCCATCGCGATAACCGTCATTGATCACCGGCCCATTGTCGCTCGTGAAAATCAGCAGGCAGTCATCGCCGTAGCCCGCCTCCTCCAGCGCCGCGCGAATGCGCCCCAGCGAATCATCCATCTGCACCGTCACATCACCGCGTATCCCCAGAGCACTCTTGCCCTTGAATCGGCGGTGCGGATCGCGCGGCACGTGAATGTCATTCGTGCAGAAATAGAGGAAAATCGGCTTGCCTGCGCTCTCGCGGATAAAGCGCACCGCCTCCTCCGTAATCGTGTCGGCCAAGTCCTGATCCTTCCACAGCGCCGCGCGACCGCCGCGCATGTGGCCGATGCGCGAAATCCCGTCCACAATCGTGCCTGCGTGCTGCTGATTGACCGGGCGCCCCCAGGGCTTGAGCAGCTCGGGATGCGTCTCCGCCGTCTGCTCCTCCGTGAAGCGGAACCCCGGCTTGTAGCTCACCTCGATGGGATCCGCCGGATCCAGCCCCACAACCTCCCCGTCGCGCAGATAGACACAGGGAACGCGGTCCGCCGTCGCCGCCATGATGAAGGACTCATCGAAACCCACCTCGCGCGGCCCGGGGGTAATGCGCGCATTCCAATTCGTCGGCGCCTTGCCGCGCCCCAGCCCCAGATGCCACTTGCCGAAGGCACCCGTGCGGTAGCCCGCGCGCTGCATCATCGCCGGCAGCGTCATCGCCTCCTGCTTCGTCGGCAAAATCAACTTCGCATCGCCGTCGAGAACCCCCGTGCCGCGCTGCCTCCATGCGTACTTGCCCGTCAGCAGAGAAAAGCGCGACGGCGTACACACCGACGTCGTGCTGTGCGCATCCGTAAAGAGCAGCCCCTCCTGCGCCAGTCGATTCAGATGAGGGCAAGGCACCTCCCGGCAGCCATAGGCTGACGTATCATTGTACCCGAGGTCATCCGCGAGAAAAATCACCACCGCCCGAGGCTTGTCGGGCAAAGACTCCGCCGGCGACGCTGCCGGCGACGGCTGCTGAGGCATCTCCGCCGCCAGAAGCACCGAGCTCAGAACGGGCAGAAGCCGAGAGATCCATCGTACCATGCACCCATTCTACAGAACAGGCCGCGCCCCTGCAAGCCCAAAACAGGGGGTCTCGAGCTGTTTTGTTGAAACCGTTATTTACCCCAGTGGCGTCACGATAT
>URLZ01000037.1 GCA_900548895.1 uncultured Akkermansia sp. | reverse complement strand
GCTTTTCCGTTTGATGCTCCTTCCGGCGTGTCGCATTTGATTTTACAATTCACAGGCGGTGGCGATGCTCCGTAATAACGTTGACAGGGAGAACAGAAATCGGTATACTCCCTCCCCGTATGGAGAACCAGACGACCAATATCGATCTCTCGGCGCTCGACACGGCCGCCATGCGCAGCCGTCTTTCCGAGCTCGGGAGCTATCTTTGACCTCGGAGGCATTGAAAAAAAAGTCAGTGAGCTGGATGCTCGCATGAGCGCGCCGGATTTCTGGGATGACCCGGCTGCGGCGCGCGCTCTCATGAATGAGGTGAACCCGCTCAAGCACCGGCTGGAGCACTACCGCGCTCTGGAGAAGAGTCTCGAGGACGTGGAAGTCGCCATCGAGATGGCCCGCGAGGATGCTGAGATGGCAGCCGAGGCGGATGCGGAGTTCAAGGCCTGGGTGAAGCGGCTGGAGGAGTTTGAGCTCATCACGCTGCTCAACGGCCCGCACGACAGCGCCGGCTGCTACATCACGATTCACGCGGGCGCCGGCGGCACGGAGGCCTGCGACTGGGCGAGCATGCTCATGCGCATGTACCTGCGCTACTGCGAACGCCACGGCTTCACGACGGAGATCATGGAGAGCACGGACGGCGACGAGGCCGGCATTCGCTCGGTGACCATCAAGATTGAGGGCGAATACGCCTACGGTTATCTGAAGAATGAGCGCGGCATTCACCGTCTGGTGCGCATGAGCCCCTTCGACGCGGCGGGCAAGCGCCACACGTCCTTCTGTTCGCTGGATGCGACGCCGGATATCTCGGATGACGTCGAGATTGAGGTGAAGGAGTCCGATGTGAAGATGGACACCTACCGCTCGGGCGGCAAGGGAGGCCAGAACGTCAACAAGGTGGAGACGGCGGTGCGCCTGACGCACTTGCCGACGGGCATCATCGTGGCCTGCCAGACGCAGCGCTCGCAGCTGCGCAACCGCGAGGAGGCCATGCGCATGCTCAAGGCCCGCCTCATTCAGCTCGAGGAGGACCGCAAGCGCGCCGAGGCGGATCGCCAGTACTCCGAGAAGGGCGACATCGCCTGGGGCAATCAGATTCGCTCCTACGTCTTCCAGCCTTATCAGATGGTGAAGGACCTGCGCACGGGCGTGGAGTCCGGCAACATTCAGGATGTGATGGACGGCAACATCGACGCCTACATCGAGGCGATGCTGCGCCACAACGCCAATGCATGACGCCCTGCCCCCGGCGGCACCTCTCCGCCCGGCTCCTTCGGTGAGCGCGGCGCGGCGGGTGCTGCCGGCGGCGGCTCTGCAGCGGGACGGCGGGCAGCTTCCCTGCGGGGGCGTAGATTCCGCTTCCGGGTGCCGCCCCGCCGCTTTCCCGCCTGCGCTTGACGTCGTTCGCCCTTTTCCCGCCTGATTCCCGACTCTCTGATTTCGGATCTTCACATTTCTTCGGATCTTCATATTTCGCCATGCTTGAAGTTGATGTCCTGACGCTTTTCCCGGAGATGATCACCGGCCCCCTGTCGCAGAGTATCATGGGGCGCGCTGCGGAGCAGGGTCTGATCGCGGTGCGCGCGCACCAACTGCGCGACTGGGCCCACGACCGCTATCGCCGCACGGATGATTACCTCTGCGGCGGCGGCCAGGGGATGCTCATGAAGTGCGAGCCGATTTTTGAGGCGATTGAGCAGCTGCGCCGCCCGGAGACGAAGGTGATTCTCATGACGCCGCAGGGCCGCGTGTTCCGCCAGTCGGTGGCGCGCGAGCTGGCTGCTCCCTGCATGGAGGGCGGCAACGCGCACTACATCATCCTCTGCGGCCACTACGAGGGCGTGGACCAGCGCGTGATTGACACGCTCGTGGATCTGGAGCTGTCCATCGGCGACTACATCCTGACGAACGGGGCGATTGCGGCGGTGGTGGTGATCGATGCGGTGGCGCGCCTGCTGCCGGGGGCCCTCGGCGATGCGCGCAGCAGCGTGGAGGAGTCGTTCTCCGACGGTCTGCTGGAGGCTCCGGCCTACACGAAGCCGAATGTGTTTCGCGGGATGGAGGTTCCGGCGGTGTTTCTCTCGGGCAACCACAAGGCGATTGCGGAGTGGCGTCTCGAGCATGCGCTGGAGCGCACGAAGGCGAATCGGCCCGATCTCTACGATGCCTGGGTCGCGGAGCACGCGGACTATTTCCGCCGCAAGCGCCCGCGCGTGCGGCAGACGCAGTACCTCCCCCGCGCCGCCGAACAAGAGCCTTCCGAAGCGGCTCCAGCAGCGGCTCCCGGGGCCGAAAGTGGGGCCGCCGCCGCTCCGTCTCCCGATAAGGTATCCCTTCACGCGCCTGAGGCAGGGGCCGCAGCATCCGGCGAGGGCTCCTGCTGAGCGCCTGTCTCGGGTTTTCGGGCAGACGCACCCCGCTTGCTGAAGGCGTGGGCGGAATTTCAAGGGAGGCGGCTTTTGCCCAACGACGGCGCTGCGTCAGAGATATGCCGTTGCTGTGTGAAGAGCCGTGTACAGAGCCATGCGAAGCCCAGCGGGCGTGGCTCGGTGAATCTTGAGGGAAGCGCTCGGTCGCGAGGCGCCGGAGGAGCGAGGGGTCGGGCGCGAACTCTGCGTGCAGCAGGGTGGCGCCTCAGCTCTGCTGCTTGGGCAGGAAGTAGCGCTGCTGTTTTTCGGTGATGGGCAGGCCGGCGATTTGGAGCACGCGCAGCATTTCCTCCCAGAGGCGGCGGCGCTCGGCGAGGTTGCTGGTGCGCAGCAGGTAGCTGGGGTGGTGCGTGACGATGACGGGGATGCCGTCGTAGTCGCCGGGTTGGGACTGATAGGCCGCCAGCGGGAGCTCACCGCGCTGCAGAAGGCCGCGCGCGGCGATGACGCCCAGCGCCACGATGACGCGCGGCTGCACGAGCCGCACTTCGAGGTCGAGCACGGAGCGCGAGAAGAGGATCTCTTTGACGGTGGGGGGCCGGGTGTTGGTGGTTTGCCGCGGCATGGCCGGGCGAAATTTGACGAGGTGGGTGATGTAGATGCTCTCGCGGCTGAGGTTCATTGCGCGCAGCATGGCGTCGAGCTTCTCGCCGGCTTCGCCGCGGAAGGGTTCACCCCGCAATTCGTCGTTGTAGCCCGGGGCGTCGCCGACGAACATGATGTCGGCGTTCCGATTGCCCATGCCGAAGACGGGGGTGCGCCGCAGGCTGTTGAGCTCCAGCAGGGGCTTCCAGACGGGCAGCAGGCGCTGCATGAGCTCCCAAGTCTCTTCGGGGGTGCTGCCGCCGGGGCGGAAGAAGGGGATCTCCTCTTCGGTGAGCTCCGGCTCGCGCACAGGCTCCTGCATGGCGACTTCCATGAGCGAGCCCGGTGCCGGGGCGCCGGGGGCCGCGTGGGTTCCGGGAGCGCCGCCTTCTCGGGCGACTGCGCCGGGGCCGGGGGGACCGCTCCGTGCGGGGGCGGGATTCGCTCCGGCTGCATCACCCGAGGCGAGCGGGGCGCCGGGCGCGTTCGGCGCTCCGGCCCCGCCGGCCAATGTGTGGCCCGTGAGGGGTGAGGGGGTGGATCCCGAGGCAGCCGCCGTTTCAGCGGGTGAATCTCCGAAGGCTGCTCCGCCAGAGACAGTGATTCCGGCTCCCGAGGCGGCACCGGCGGGGATGTTGCTGCGGCTGGGGGCAGCCTCGGCGCGGCGTCCGCTGCGCGCGGCGAGCATCCAGCCGCGCAATACGGCGCGAGCCTCCTCATCCACGGCGAGGCGCATGCGGCCCTGCAATTGCCGGCTGCGCAGGTAGTGGGTGATGAGCTCTTGAAGGGTCACGCCGAGGGTTCGGGAACGGGAGGAGGGAGGACGAGGCGAGGGAAGGCGAGAGGAGCGGCGGCGCGGGAGGCGGCGGGATGGTGACGCCAAGGCGTCGAGGCGCTGCTGAGCTCGGCTCAGTTCAGGATGAAGGTGCCGCTGCCGGCGCTCACGGTGTTGCCGTAGGCGTCCTTGCGCTGCATGGTGTAGTTGCCCTTGCCGCCTTCGGTGAAGTAGAGGTTGTAGAGGGCGGAGGAGTCGAGGCAACCATTGTTCAGGCGCTTCACCTCGAGCGTGGCGCGCTGCTTGTCGAGGCGCTTGTAGGTGTAGCGCATGGTGGAGGCGCCCTGCTGCTCCTGGGTGATGTTGCCGATGAAGTTGACGGTCAGCTCATCATTGCTGACCTGGCTGTCGTTGCCCTGCTCCGTGCCGCTGAGCTGCATGACGCGGCCGCGCTCCATGTTGCGCGGGGCATCGCTGCTGAAGAGCGCGGTGGGGTCGATGTTCTCGAGCGCCGCGCTGCCGGCGGAGGCGGCCAAGGTGGTCGCAGTCAGGCAGGAGGTCAGAGGGAGGGTGGCGGCGGCGATGAGGCCGAAGCTGATGAGGGTCTTGCGGTTCATGGCGGCAGGAATCCTACCCAGCACCCGGAGCCTTGTCAAGATTAAAAACAAGGAGAGAGTGGGTGCTCAGCGCCCGGGCCGGCGGGGGCGCGGGCGGCGGGCGAGATGCAGCAGGGCGCCGTAGGCGCGCGGCTCGCCGAGGTAGGCGGCGCGGCGGTACCAGTAGGCGGCCAGTTCGCTGCTGCGGGGCGCGCCGATGCCCTCTTCGAAGATGTTGCCGAGCTTGAAGGCGGCGGCGGCGTGTCCGCAGCCGGCGGCGCGCTCAAAGCAGCTGGCGGCGCCGGCCGGGTCCTTCGCGCAGCCGATGCCGCGGAGGTAACACTTCCCGAGTCTGTAGAGGGCGTCGATGTCGCCGGCGCGCGCGGCGATGTCGAAGAGCTCGACGGCGCGCTCAAAGTTGCGCTCCACGCCTCGCCCGCGCATGAGGCGGCAAGCGAGCTGCATGCAGGCGTGGGGGTCGCCCGAGGAGGCTCGGCTCTCCAAGCTCTCCGGGCTCGCCGAACTTCCGGCGTTCGGCGAGCTCTGCGGGATTTCCTCGCCCTCGTGGATGCGGCGCGAAGAGGCGCCCTCGCTCTCCCGGCAGCTCGCCTTGACGGGGCCCGTCTCAGGGGTTGGGGAAGTGGGGATCATGAGGGGGTGGCGAGGGAGTTCGCGGCGCCGTCGGGAGCCGAGCCGACGGCTTCCGCGCCCGTGGGAAGGGCAGCGGGGGCGAGGGGCTCAGCGCCGGGGATGTGCAGGTTCTCGATGTAGTCGGTGATGCCGTTGAGGATCATTTGCACGGCGATGAGCACGAGGATCATGCCCATGAAGCGGGTGACGGAGACGATGCCCTTGTGCCCGAGGCGGCTGAGCAGGCTGCCGGAGCAGAGGAGCACGGCGCTCTGGATGAGCCAGGCGAGCAGCAGGGAGAGGATGCCCGCGAGGCGGTCGGTGAACCCGGTGCACAGGGAGGAGTTCAGCATGATGATGGAGATGGCAGCGGGGCCGACGATGAGGGGCACGACGAGCGGCACGATAAAGGGCTCGGCATCCACCTCGTCGTCGCCGGTTTGGCGCATGACGTTGACGGAGGGGAAGATAAGGCCGATGGCGATGAGGAAGAGCATAATGCCGCCGGTGAGGGTGAGGGAGCTGCGGCTGATGCCGAGCATGCCCAGCACGGTGCTGCCGGCAAAGTAGATGACGAGCAGCAGGGCGAGCACGAAGAGCATCTCGCGCATCAGGATGTGGCGCCGCCGCTCGGGGGCCACCTTTTGAAGCAGGCCGAGCACGACGGGCGCGTTGCCGATGGGATCAAAGACGACGACGAGGGTGAGCGCTTGGGCCAGGATGGATTCCCAATTCATGGGGGAGTGAGTCGGAGGGCGGGTTGCGCCGGCGGTGAAGGCGGCAGGTGAAAGGGGAGAGTGAAAAAAGAGAGTGAAAAGGGAGAGCGGAAGAGGAGGGCGCTGGGGCCGGCGCGGGGACGCGGCGCGGCTCAGGCTCCTCCCGAGGGGTGGGAGCGTGCGGGCGTGCATCCACGAGCGAGTCGGCGGGCAGCTACGCGCATGCGGAGACCACGCATGCAAAGCCCACCAGTCGGCGGGGATCTCAGAATTCCTTGCGGCTGAAGATCCAGGTGGCGGTGAGTAGGTGCAGCAGCATGTAGCCGAGGGCGAGGAGGGCGAGGTGCAGCATCATGCCGAGGCCGGGGTCGGCGCCGGCGGAGGTGGCGTCGGTGAGCGAGAAGAG
This sequence comes from uncultured Akkermansia sp., assembly GCA_900548895.1. Taxonomy (GTDB): domain Bacteria; phylum Verrucomicrobiota; class Verrucomicrobiia; order Verrucomicrobiales; family Akkermansiaceae; genus Akkermansia; species Akkermansia intestinavium. The sequence continues at coordinate 15,203 of URLZ01000037.1, read as the reverse complement.
GCTGAAGTCGGGCAGCAGCACGGAGACGCAGCCGGTGAGGAGCCGCAGGCCGGGGCCGACGCCTTCACCGCTGTGCAGCAGGGTGAAGAGCTGCTGCTGAAACATGCCGATGAAGTAGGCGGAGAGGGCGAAGATCATGCTGATGATGGTGCCGCTCGTGCAGCAGGAGAGCAGCAAGGTAAGGCTGGTGAGCACGGCCAGCCCGAGGCCCATGGCGATGATGCCCTGCTGCATTTGCCCGTAGCCGGCGGCGACGTGGATGTGGGCGACGGCCTGATCGATGATGTCGGCGTCGGCCCCCCGGCTGCGGAGGACGTCGGTGACGCGGGCGGTGATGTCGCCTTCGCGCAGGTGGATCAGCAGGCTGAGCAGGCCGTCCATCAGGGCGAAGCTGATCAGCAGCAGCAGCAGCACGCCGAGCAGTTTGCCGAGCAGGTAGTCAAAGCGCGGGACGGGCTTGCAGAGGATGGTGTAGAGGATGCGATCCTCGCTGTCGCGGGGGATGAGCAGGGAGGTGGCGGCGACGCAGAAGATGAGGCCGAAGAGCTGCATGCAGCCGATGCCGATGTCCTTGAGCAGGTGCAGCTGCTCAACGCCGCTGTACTCGACGGAGATGCTCTCCTGATAGGGCAGGAATTGCAGGCCGAGCAGCAGCAGGGCCAGAGCGCCGACGGCGAGAAAGAGCTTCATGCGCACGAGCTGCACGAAGGTGACGCCCGCGACGGCAGCGACGCGCGCGGGGGTGCTCAGGAGTCCGCTCAGCAGGCCAGACATGGCGCTCCGGTTGTGTCGCCCTGCCGACTCAGCGGCGGGGGGCTTGCTCGCCTTCCTCAATCAGGCGCCAGAAGGAGCGCGAGCCGCTGAGCTTCTGATCCTCCGAACCGCCGATGCTCGAGCGGAAGAGGAAGTCCTTGAGCGAGTTGGCGTGCAGCACGCGCTGAACGATGACCTTGTTGCCCTCTTCGACGGTGAAGTAGAGGCGGTAGTCGCCGGAGCGGAATCGGTAGATGCGGCGGCCGTCGCGCTCGACGACGCCGAAGCGGGGATCGTCGGCGATGTGGTTCAGGCAGTTTTCATCAACCTGAAAGGCTGAGATGAGCTCGAGTTGTTCCGGGGTGGGAATGGCGGAAACTTCCGCGGCGCTGATATCATTGAAAACAATCTGGTGCACGTCAGCATTCTAAGGAACGCTCCCGCGCTTGGCAAGTCAAAAGCGTGGCTTGCACGGTTTTTCGGCGGGCGTTTTCCGTTAGGTTTCGCCGCAAAGCGACGCGGCAGATGGGTCTGCAAAGCCGGCTTTGGGCGCGGTCCACGGGTTCCGTCGCGCGGCTTTTCGGTGACGCGCGGCGCCCTTCCGAACGGGCGCACGGCAGCCCTTCGAAATCACGAGCGGGCTCCCCAACGGGCAGGCAACAGCCCGCTGAACGGGCATGAGGAGCTCCCCCAAGGAGCTATGCGGCGGGGAGCTTCGCCGGGAGTCTCTCCGGAAGTCTCCCCGGGAGGGATCCCCGGGCATCAAGCGCCGTGAGATCAGGCGCCGAGCGTCAACTCAGTAGTTGGTGAGCTTGCCGGGGTGCTCCTTTTCGCCCTCCGCGATGTTCTCGGACATGCGCTCATACTGCGAGCTCTGCATGGCTTCCTGTGTGTAGACGCTGACGTAGCGCTTACTGCTGATGCGAATGACGGCCCAGAACTCGCAGGGCAACAGGTGACCCTCGGGGAAAAACTGCTCAAGCATGCGGCAGGTATCAGCTCGGTCCTTCCAGCGGTCCTGATCGAGAGTCCAGCCCTTGTCGACCTTGAGGCGGCCGTTCCACATCCAGGCATCGAGCACCCAGGCCATGGGCCAGGCCTTGTCCTTGGAGGTGATGTAGACGCAGTTGTGCTCGGAGGCTTCGGAGCGGTCGCGCACGCAGCAGCCGAGGGTGAAGTAATGCAGGGGGCGGCGGCGCAGCTCACGGTAGAGATCGTGCTGGTAGTGCCAGCAGAGGCCGCGATCCTGAATGCCCCAGTTGACGAGGATGTTGCCGGACCAGCCGGGGAAGTTCGAGTCGTTCACGCGCGCAACGCCGGCAGCGGCCTTGTAGGCGGTGTCGGCCAGCCAGCGGGCTTCCTCCTGAGCGGCGGGAAGGCTGCGCTGCTCGGGGGGAAGCAGCTTGAGGAGCTCATCCGAGAGGCTCTGGCGCCTCTCCGTGACGAGCTGGGTGTAGGGGTAGGTTTCAGGGGGTGGGTAACAGGAGACGAGGGTGACTCCGGCACCCAGCGCCAGCAGGGTCGCTCGGATGCAGGTTCTGAGGGCGCGCGTCATGGGGAGGAATCGAGGGGAAAGGGCGGCTTCGGGGCTTTGAAAGAGGACGAATCAGAGCAGGTGGACGGGCTGAGACGGGGACGGGTGGAGTGAAGGACGAAGCCTGAAAAGGGCTCGGCCTGCGGAAGCAAGCGACGCAGCCGCGGCAAGATGCTAGCTGAGCCCTTCCCAACTGTCAAGTATAAAGCGCGGCTTCTCTCGGCTCTTCCGAGAACTCAGTGGGCCCGATGCCTGACCAAATAGTGCTGCATCGGCTGCTTGAAGGCCCATACCAGGACTCTCAGCAAAAAGGTGAAGAGCCGGATCCAGAGAGTGAAAACAGGCCCCAACTTCCCCTGATAGCGGTCGATCATCTCGGTAAATTCCGATTTGAGGGCCCGGCGTTCCATAATGCCCCTCATGCCCTGAAGAATGCGCATCTGCACAAAGAGCCGCGCTTCCTTCGAGTGGATCGACGGCAAGACAAGCTCGTCATGCAGGGCTAGATATCGGTTTTCCCGTTCAAGCTCCTTGTTGCTGCTTCTCGTTTCCATGGCGCTGCCTTGCCGGCACCGATAAAACACGGATACAACCTTGCCGCTGCCAAAAATCGGGTTTTTGCAAGCCAGTCGGGCCCAGGCCACAATGTCTTCCCCATAAGGAACATGGGCAGGAAAGAGCTCGGGAATATCGCTGATGAAGCTCCTGCGGAGGACTACTGAAGAGCTGTGTGGCAGGAAATCACCGTTGTCTGTAAAATAACAGTGTTCGTCAAATCCCTGCCCTTCTTCCCAGCTTCGCGGGGGCTGAGTCCCGCCCGCCTTTCTCCCCGCATACCACTGCCCCTCGGGAAAGCTCTCAAAATACCCCTGAGCCCGCTGCAAATGCGTGGGAGACCAGAGGTCATCGGCATCCAGAAAGGCGATGAACTCTCCCCGTGCTTCCGAGATTCCCCGATTGCGCGCGATGCTGACACCGGAGTTGGGCTGGCTGATCAACCGCACCCGAGCATCATCCAACCCCTTCACAATCGCCGCCGTACCGTCCGTTGAACCGTCGTCTACGATGATGAGCTCCCAATCCGTCACCGTCTGAGCTCGCACGGATGCAATCGTTTCGGGCAACCATCGCTCGACGTTCCACGCAGGGATGACTATACTGAAGCGGGGAGAAGTCATGTCGCACCACGTCATATCATACCATGCCGGATCTGTCAAGGTCGGCCGCTTTTCGCTAAGGAAGGAGAAGCGCTCGACGGGCTTTGCGTTTGCCAAAGGAGGGCTTCTGTGCTAGCATGGCGCCATGGCAGCACTCAGTTTCACCGCAGCTATGGCATCGGCCCTCGGGCTGGAGGAGCAGGATCTGATTCCCTACGGTCGCGATCGCGCGAAGGTCAGCATCGATGTGCTCAAAAAGCGCCCGGAGCGCGGGCGCCTCATTCTCGTCAGCGCGCTGACGCCGACGCCGGCGGGCGAGGGCAAGACGACGGTCTCCATCGGTCTGGCGCAGGGGCTCAAGGCCGAGGGCAAGAGCGTGTGTCTGGCGCTGCGCGAGCCTTCCATGGGCCCGGTGTTTGGCCGCAAGGGCGGCGCGACGGGCGGCGGCCGCTCGAGTCTGACGCCCGGCGAGAGCATCAACCTCTGCTTCAACGGCGATTTTGCGGCGATCACGGCGGCGAACAACCTGCTCGCGGCGGTGATTGACAACGCCCTCTTCTACGGCACGACGCATCTGGATCAGAACAAGGTGATCTGGAAGCGCGTGATGGATATGAATGACCGCGCGCTGCGCCACATCGTCATCGGCCTCAATCACAACGGGGTGTCGCGCGAGGAGGGCTTCAACATCACCCCGGCTTCGGAGGTGATGGCCTGCCTCTGCCTCGCCGAAGATCTCGAGGATCTGCGCCGCCGCCTCGACCGGATGGTGGTGGGCTTCACGCGCGGCGATGAGGCGGTTTACGCGAGCGAGTTCGGCGTGACGGATGCGATGCTGGCCATTCTGCGCGAGGCGATCCACCCGAATCTCGTGCAGAGCCTCGAGGGCGTGCCGGCCTTCGTGCACGGCGGGCCCTTCGCCAACATCGCGCACGGCTGCAACTCCGTTCTCGCGACGAAGATGGCGCTGGCCTGCGCGGATTACGCGGTGACGGAGGCGGGCTTCGCCTTTGATCTGGGGGCGGAGAAGTTTTTGGATATCAAGTGCCGACAGAGCGGCTTGGCGCCCGACGCCATCGTGCTGGTGGCGACGATTCGCGCGCTGAAGATGCACGGGGGCACGGCGAAGGCCGATCTCGACGTGCCGGATCCCGAGGCGGTGCGCGCGGGGCTGCCGAATCTGGAGGCGCACCTGAGCAGCGCTGCTCTCTTCGGCCGCCCGCTGACGGTGGCGCTGAATCTCTTCGCAGGCAGCGACACAGAGGAGGAGATCGAGGTGGTGCGCGCGTTCTGCCGCGAGCAGAGTGTGCGCTTCGCGGTGGCCGACGTATTCTCCGGAGGCGGCGAGGGGGCCCGAGAGCTGGCCCGCGAGGTGCTGGCCGGCATCGAGAAGGCGCCGACGGAGCCCTTCCGCTGCCTCTACGAGCTGGATCTGTCGCCCGAGGAGCGCATGCGCCGCATCGCACAGAAGATTTACGGGGCCGATGACGTGGTGCTGACGCCGCGCGCGCACCGCCGCCTGGAGCTCATGCGGCGCAACGGGCTGACGCATCTGCCCATCTGCATGGCGAAGACGCAGAACTCGCTCTCGGACAACAGCCGTCTGACGGGTCGCCCGCGGGGCTTTACGATCACGGTGCGCGATTTTGAGATCGCCAACGGCGCGGGTTTCCTCGTCGCTCTCTGCGGTGACATCATGCGCATGCCGGCCCTGCCGAAGCAGCCCTCCGCCTGCGCGATTCGCGTGGATGCCGACGGGAAGATCAGCGGCATGAAGGGCTGAGAATCCTTCTCTTCCCCTCATCCGTCAGACCGGCGGCGCACCGCCATCGGTCTGACGCCACCGGGTATCCGCCGCACTCTCACCCTGCAACTCGCTCCCACTCTCGCCCGCTCCGCGGCGAAGGGGCGGCACAAAGTAAAGGTTCCGGGTGCTCGCTGCGTCCACCCCTGAGGGTGGACGGAACCGCAAAGGGCCGAATCCTCAGCGGGCGAGCACACCGGGCGCGCCGCTGTTACCGCAAGCCGAGATGGGCCTGATGGCGATGCGATCGATGCGTGAAGAAACAGAGGCCGGCAGCACGATAGCGTTCGCGCGCGAGGGCAGCACGCAGTAGAGGAACCAGCGCCCGCCGCGGCCGAGCTGCACCGCCCACTTGCGCGCGCTGCGATCCGCCGGCCTCCAGGTGATGCGGCAGCCGCCGCGGACGTTCTGCGCCGCCACGGCAGGTCGGCCGGGCCGCGTATTGCCGCACCACGGCATCGCGGGCGGAAGGGCCGCCTCGGGGTAATAGCGCGCCAGTTCGCGGAGCACGCCGCCGCGGTTGCTGCCAAGGGAGCGCCAGCTCCAGAAGAGCTGGCCGGAGCTCTGCCGCGCGTAGCGGCGCGTGGCGGCGATCTGCGCGCCGATCTCGGCAGCCGTGCGGCCGGGATCCTCCTTGCTCTTGATGCGCACAGAGGCGATGCCGGGCCACACGGGGCGATTCGGGTTGATGCTGCTCCACCACTGCATGAGGGCGGTAAAGCTCTGTTTGCCCGAGATGCGCCAGTAAAGCTGGGGGGCCAGATAGTCCACCCAGCCCTTTTGCAGCCAGAGGCGGGCATCGCAGGCCAGATGCTCGTAGGCGTTCACCTGAGCTTCGACCTGCCGGGGGTAGCCCGGCTGCCAGATACCGAAGGGGCTGATGCCGACGCGCACGTAGGGCTTGATGTCCTTGACATCGCGGTAGAGCGTTGAGACGAAGTGGCTGATCGCGGCGCGGCGCTGGGCGGGCGTCTTGCCGTCAGCGATGTTGTTGTTGGGCGGGTAGGGGTAAAAGTAGTCGTCGAGGTGCACGCCGTCGATATCATAGCGGCGCACGACGTCGAGGATGACCTTGAGCACGTGCTCCTGGGCATCCGGCGCCGAGGGGTTGAGGATCATCGTGCTGCCGGCCTTCTTGAGGAGGTCGCGGCGCTTCAGCGCAATGTGCCCGCGGCCCACGGGGCGCCCGCTGATGGTCGCGCGGAAGGGGTTGAACCAAGCGTGCACCTCCAGGCCGCGCTTGTGCGCCTCGTCGATGGCGAAGGCGAGCGGGTCGTAGCCCGGGTTGACGCCCGCGCCGGAGAGCCAGGCGCTCCAGGGCTCGTAGCGCGAGTTGTAGAGGGCGTCGCCATTGGGCCTCACTTGCAGGATGATGGCGTTGAGCCGCATCTGGCGGGCCTTCTCGATGATGTTCAGCAGCTCGGCGCGCTGCTGGGCGGGGGAGAGCCCGGCGCGCGAGGGCCAGTCGAGGTTGTAGACGGTCGATACCCACGCGGCGCGGAACTCGCGGGCGGGCTCCGGCGCGGTTTCGTTCACTTGCTGCCAGGCCTGCACGGCGGTGGCCATCAGGCAGAAGAGCAGCATGGCAAAGAGGCGCTTCATCGCCACCAGCATAGTCCCCGGTCCGCTTTTTGGCAAGTCCGAATGCGCTCAATGACAGAGAAGGCGGCAGCGCACATCACGTCGTCCGCTCCCGGAGCTCTCCCCGCCCCATCGCGGAGCTCCTCTGCCCTCCCGCAGGGCCTCTCAGGACACCGCCGCGCCTGCCCCCTGCCACCCCGAGTTGATCCGTATCAGCGGCGACAAGGGGCGACAAACTCAGGGATAGAGCACGAGCAGCACGCGCATGAGCCCCTTCGGATCCCTCTCTGCGAGAAAATCGTTGATCGCCTGCTCAGCCACCTGCTGCGCCTCGCCGCGGGGGTAGCCGTAAATGCCGGAGGAAATCAGCGGAAAGGCAACGGAGCGGCACCCGAACTCCTGAGCCAGCTCCAGCGAGCGAAAATAACAAGAACTCAACAAGTCGCGCTCGCCGCACCGCCCGCCGCGCCAGATCGGCCCGACCGTATGAATAATGTAGCGGCAGGGCAAGCGGTAACCGCGAGTCAGTTTGGCATCACCCGTTTCACAGCCCCCGAGGCCGCGACACTCGGCCAACAAGGCCGAACCAGCCGCCCTATGGATGCACCCGTCGACCCCGCCGCCGCCGAGCAGCGAACGGTTGGCAGCATTGACTATGACATCAACTTCTAACTTAGTGATATCTCCGTGTATGATCTCCAATGACATTTCGGGTGCATCGTTCGCGAAGCTTTTCCGAAGGCAAAATCACTGCGAACGGCAAAGAGATTAACATAAGTTGACAATCTGTCAATTCAAAACGTATAACATCAAACAAATTTTTAATACAATCTATCGAATTTCTCCCCGAGACGCTCCTCGAAGTCAAAATTGTCGCCGCGGCGCGGACGTTCACCGCGGCGCGACGAACCTGTGCCAAACCCGAGTGAGGGGAAACACTGAGGGGAAAAAGACTGCTTCTCAACGCGTCTCCGAACCATCGGGAGACACCCGTCAGGGCCGCGCTCCGTCTCGCTGCGCAGAGCCATCCGCGCTGTCAGCAACCGCCTGCGGGGCGGGCTCCAGATCGTCAGGCCGCGCCTTGTAGTGAGCGAACAGGTGGAGCGCGAAGCGCCCCGCCGAACTCCGCACCAAGAGCGGCTTGAGCAGGGCGAAGAGCAGCGCCTGAAGCGCGAAAATCAGCAGGGGCAGGCAGAGCAGGAATCCCTCGGAAGTCGCCCAGTCATCGGGGATGGCGAACATGTAGATGAGCGAGTGGGTCGCGAAGGTGAGGAAGGTGACGGGAGCGTAGGCGAGAGCGAAGCGGGCGAGAGCGGGCAGGTGCAGCTCGAGGTAGCGGGCGAGCTGGTAAAAGACGCAGAAGCTGATGAGCGAGACGATGAGGGGTTTTGAGGTGACGTCTGCCCCCTCCTTGCCCAAAATGTCGATACCGAAGTACACCCCGGCGGCTGTCACGGCGAGATAGAGCAGCACGAGGGGCAGCGAGCAGAAGCGAAGCATGGCGCGACGCACATCGTCGCGTGTTGAGCCGAGCGCGCAGCCGAAGCAGAAGAGCGCCACGGCGTAGGGCGAGAAAAAGAGGTTGAAGTCCGGCCGGAAGGCGGCGGTAAAGGCGGGCATGAGCGACATCATCAGCAGCAGCGGCAGCAGGTAGCGCGCGAAGCGGCAGAGCAGCGGCGAAAGCAGGAAGAGAAGGGTGAGGTCGCGCATGAACCACAGCGGCGTGTTGGCGGGGTGCGAGGGTGCGGAATCCCAGAGCAGGCCGCCGGGCAGCAGAAAGCTGGTGACGCCGAAGAGATCAGCCGCGCTGTGGCCGATGACGCAGCCGTTGTTTCGGTCGGCGGCGACCGCGATGAAGATGAGGTTCCAGAGGGCGAAGGGAGCAAAGCACCACCAAGCGTTGCGCAGGGCCTTGCCCCAGGTGATGCGACGGCAGGCGAAAAAGCCCGCCAGCACGAAAAAGATGCCGCTCATGTGGCCGAAAATCTCCACCGGCACCTCGCGCACCTGCACGATGAGCTCGGGCACGTCGCCGAAATACAGGTGCTCGTACATCACGCAGAGGGCAGCCAGAATGCGCATGATGTCGACGGCAGCGAGTCGGTTGCTCGTGCGGTAGCTGATGTCGGGCAGCGAGGGGCGGGGCGTCATGACTCGTCGTGTCGTCGGGGCGGGTTGTGGGAGACTGAGGGAATGCGGAGGGAATTCCCTGTCGCAAGGCGGCATCGCCCAGCGCTCAGAGAGGCTCCGCCCTCGGCTCTCCATCCGCCGGAGAGTTGTACTGGATGTGAGCGTCTCTGTCAAGCTTATCCGCTTCGTCCGTGCGATTTCAGGCGGCCCTCAGGACGCCTCTCGGGCACTTCAGACTCGCAACGGCTATCCCGGCGCGAGGCACGATCGAGGCACGGGCGAGGCGCAGCGCGGGGCTGAAAGCGGCAACCCGCCGCTGCCGGATGGCAGCGGCGGGTTGTATCCGAAGAGGCCGAGGAGCCGACGACGGGAGCCGAAACTGTCCGAGTCCGCGGCAGGGCTCTGAAGCCCCCCCACGGCCCGCTCAGGGGGAAAGGATCGCGCCGCCGCCTGCAAAGATCAGGCGGCGGCGCATCACAACGGTACTCTGTTGCGCTATGAGTCAGTCGGCGCGGCACTCAGGCGCGCGCGGCGGCCTCAGCCGAGGCATGGAACTCCTGCAGCGTGCAGACCGTCGTCACCTTGTTCTTGTTATGAAGAATGGCGGCGGCGCAGGCGCGGGCGCTGGAGAGATCCGTGCAGTAGGAGATGTTGTTGTTGACGGCAGCGGCGCGGATGGCCACCTCATCCTCGCGGGCGTCGTGGGAGCCCGGCGTGTTGATGACGAAGACGATGTCGCCGTTCTTGATGCGGTCCACGATGTGCGGGCGGTGACCCTCGAGCACCTTGTAGGCGCGCTCACAGGCGATGCCGTGGCTCTGCAGGTGCTGCATCGTGCCCTTCGTCGCGCAGATGCTGAAGCCCGCGCTGGCGATGTCTCGCGCGATGTCGGTGACCATCTCCTTGTCGCGGTCGTTGACGGAGATGAAGACGAGGCCCTTGTCGGGCAGCGGGTTGAAGGCCGAGATCTGGCTCTTCATGTAGGCGATCTCGGGGTCGCGGTCGATGCCCATGACCTCGCCCGTCGAGTGCATCTCGGGGCCGAGAACGACGTCGATGCCCGGGAAGCGGTTCCAGGGGAAGACGGCCTCCTTGACGGTGTAATAGGGCGGAATCACCTCCTTGGTGAAGCCGAGCTCCTTGAGCGTCAGGCCGCTCATCACCTTGGCCGCGAGCTTGGCCAGCGGCACGCCGATGGACTTCGAGACGAAGGGCACCGTGCGAGAGGCGCGGGGGTTGACTTCGATGACGTAGAGCTGCTCGTCCTTGATGGCGAACTGGCAGTTCATGAGGCCCTTGACTTCGAGGCGGGCCGCCAGCTCCTTGGCCGCGCGCATCATCTCGGCGTGCATCGCGGGGGAGACGCGGTTGGGCGGGATCATGCAGGCGGAGTCGCCGGAGTGAATGCCCGCGGGCTCGACGTGCTGCATGATGGCGCCCACCACGCTCGTCTCGCCGTCGGCAATCACGTCGACGTCAATCTCCATCGCGTGCTGCAGGAAGCGGTCCACGAGCACGGGGCGCTCGGGCGAGGCGTCCACCGCCTCGCGCATGTAGGTGCGCAGCTCCTGCTCGTCGTAGACGATCATCATCGCGCGGCCGCCCAGCACGAAGGACGGGCGCACCAGCACCGGGAAGCCGATGCGGTGAGCCACCTGCACAGCCTCCTCCTCATTCGTCGCCGTGCCGGCCTCGGCCTGCTTGAGGCCGATCTCATCGAGCAGGGCCGAGAAATACTTGCGGTCCTCCGCCAGCTCGATGGAGCGCGGGCTCGTGCCGATGATGGGCACGCCGTGGCGCTGAAGGGCGGCGGCGAGGTTCAGCGGCGTCTGCCCGCCGAACTGCACGATCACGCCGTCGGGCTTCTCCTGATCGCAGATATTGAGCACGTCCTCGAGCGTCAGCGGCTCGAAATAAAGCTTGTCGGAGGTGTCGTAGTCCGTCGACACCGTCTCGGGGTTCGAGTTGACCATGATGGTCTCATAGCCGAGCTCCTTGAGCGCGAACGAAGCGTGCACGCAGCAGTAGTCGAACTCGATGCCCTGGCCGATGCGGTTCGGACCGCCGCCGAGAATCACGATCTTTTTGCGGTCGTTCGGGCGCGCCTCGTTCTCGTCGCCGTAGGTCGAGTAATAATAGGGCGTGTAAGCCTCGAACTCCGCCGCGCAGGTGTCCACGAGGCGGTAGGTCGGGATGATGCCCTTCGCCTTGCGCTCCTCGCGCACGTCGTCCTCCGAGCAGCCGCGGGCCCGGGCAATCTGGCGATCCGAGAAGCCGAGCTTCTTCGCCTCGCGCAGGTCGAGGGAGGCCAGCTTCATGCCGGCCTCGGCCAGCTGCTGAAGCTGATCGAGGAACCAAGGGTCAATCTGCGTGAGGTCCTGCACCTCCTCGAGCGTGAAGCCGTGGGTGAAGGCCGTCTGAATCCAGAAGATGCGCTCGGCATTCGGCACGGCCAGCTTCGTGCAGATCTCGTTGCGCGTCGGGTTCTGCGGCTCCTTGGCGTCAAAGCCGAAGCCCCAGCGGCCCGTCTCCAGCGAGCGCAGGGCCTTCTGGAGGGACTCTTTGAAGGTGCGGCCGATGCTCATCACCTCGCCGACGGACTTCATCGAGGTCGTCAGGCGCTCATCCGCCTTCTTGAACTTCTCGAAGGTGAAGCGCGGCACCTTCGTGACCACGTAGTCAATCGAGGGCTCGAAGGAAGCCGGCGTCTCGCGCGTGATGTCGTTTTTGAGCTCGTCGAGCGTGTAGCCCACGGCCAGCTTGGCGGCCAGCTTGGCGATGGGGAAGCCCGTCGCCTTCGAGGCCAGAGCCGACGAGCGGCTCACGCGCGGGTTCATCTCAATGACGATCATGCGGCCCGTCTTAGGATCAAGAGCGAACTGAATGTTGCTGCCGCCGGTCTCCACGCCGATCTCGCGGATCACGGCAAAGGACGCATCGCGCATGATCTGGTACTCGCGGTCCGTGAGCGTCTGAATCGGCGCCACCGTGATGGAGTCGCCCGTGTGCACACCCATCGGGTCGAGGTTTTCAATCGAGCAGACCACCACGCAGTTGTCCTTGCGGTCGCGCATCACCTCCATCTCGAACTCCTTCCAGCCCAGCAGAGACTCCTCAATGAGCACCTCCGAGACCGGCGAGAGATCGAGGCCGCGGGCGACAATCTCCTCAAACTCGGCCTTGTTGTAGGCGATGCCGCCGCCCGTGCCGCCGAGCGTGAAGGCCGGGCGGATGATCATCGGGTAAGCGCCGATGACGTTGCGGGCAACCTCCCAGGCCTCCGTCATGTTGTGGGCGGTGCCGCTGGCGGGCACGTCGAGCCCGATGCGGATCATCGCATCCTTGAAGCGCTGGCGGTCCTCACCCTTGTCAATCGCATCGGCATTCGCGCCGATCATGCGCACGCCCCAGCGGGCGAGCACGCCCTTGCGGTGCAGCTCCATCGCGCAGTTGAGTGCCGTCTGGCCGCCGAGCGTCGGCAGCAGGGCATCGGGCTTCTCGCGCGCAATGATCTTCTCCACGTATTCCGGCGTGATCGGCTCGATGTAGGTACGGGGGGCCGTCTCGGGATCCGTCATGATGGTGGCGGGGTTCGAATTGACGAGCACGACCTCGTAGCCCTCCTCGCGCAGAGCCTTGCAGGCCTGGCTGCCGGAATAATCGAACTCACAGCCCTGGCCGATGACGATCGGGCCCGAGCCGATGACGAGAATCTTCTTGATGGAGGTGTCTTTGGGCATGGTTCGGTGTAAACTTGCAGATGTATGCCATATTCTGCCGAAAAAATCAAGTCAAATATGCAGCAGGCTCTCAAAAGGGCCTCGCGCGCAAGCGCCTCGCCATCCGCTCCGCCATCCGCCCCGCGACCCGGCTCCACCCCGACTCCGGACTTCGCTCAACCCGGCTCGCCTCGCCGCCGAACCGTGCGGGCACCGGGACGTTCCGCGCTCCGGCTCCGGCATGCAGCCATCGCAGGGCACGCAGGGGCTCCGCCCGGCGAAGGGAAAGGCGAAAAGCCGTGCGGGCGGAAGCGCAAGCGGCAGAGCCGTCGCCGGGAGCGGAAGGATGGCGGCGGGTGGCGCGCAAGAAAAAGCTGGACTCAGCTCGAGCATTCTGCTATTCTGCGCCTGTCCATGCGTTATACGAGTCTCACTCCCGAAGAGGCGGCTGAGCTGATTCATGACGGCGATTGCATCGGCATGAGCGGCTTCACCAACGCCGGAGCACCGAAGGTCATGCCCACGGCGATTGCCCAGCGCGCCAAGGCCGAGCACGCGGCCGGGCGGCCCTTCAAGCTCACCGTCATGACCGGTGCGAGCACCAGCACCCTCGTCGACGGCGTGCTGGCGGAGGCCGGGGCCGTCGAGCGCTTCATGCCCTATCAGGCCAGCAAGGAGATGCGCCGCGCGATCAACGCCGGCGAGGTGCAGTACATCGACTGCCACATTTCCCTGATGGCTCAGGATATGCGCTACGGGCACCTGCCGCGCATCTCCACGGCCATCATCGAGGTCTGCGACGTGACGGACGACGGCGAGATCACCCTGACGGCCAGCGGCGGCAATTCGCCGACCTTCAGCATGCTCGCCGACCGCATCATTCTCGAGCTCAACACCTACCACAAGCCCGAAATCCGCGAGATTCACGATATCTACGTGCCGCTCGACCCGCCTGATCGCGGAGAGATCGCCGTCTACGCCGCCGATTCGCGCGTCGGCACCAAGACGCTGCGCGTCGACCCCGCCAAAATCGTCGGCATCGTGCACACCCACCGCAGCGACGGCATTCCGGCCTTCAAGCCCTCCACGGGCGAGACGGACATCATCGGCGAGCGCATCGCCGACTTCCTCGCCGAGGAGTATCGCATCGGCCGCATTCCGCCGAGCTTTCTGCCCATTCAGAGCGGGGTGGGCAATGTCGCCAACGCCGTGCTGACGGCTCTGGCGCGCAACACGAGCATCCCGAACTTCAAGATGTACACCGAGGTCATTCAGGACTCGGCCATCGACCTCATCCGCCAGGGGCGCTGCACCTTCGCCTCGGGCTGCTCTCTCTCGGTCTCGGATCAGGTGCTGGAAGACATCTACGAGCACTTCGACTTTTACCGCGACAAGCTGCTGCTGCGCCCGCAGGAGGTCACCAATAACCCCGAGATGGCGCGCAACATCGGCCTCATCTGCACCAACACAGCCATTGAGATCGACATCTTCGGCAACGTCAACTCCTCGCACTTCTTCGGCACGACCATCATGAACGGCATCGGCGGCTCCGGCGACTTTGCGCGCGCGGCGGCCTACACGATCTTCATGTGCCCGTCGACGGCCAAGGGCGGCGCCATCTCCTCCATCGTGCCCATGGTCAGCCACACGGACCACACCGAGCACGACGTCGCCATCGTGGTGACAGAGCAGGGCATCGCCGATCTGCGCGGGCGCTCCCCGCGCGAACGCGCCGAACTCATCATCGAGAACTGCGCCCACCCGAGCTACCGCCCCCTGCTGCGCCGCTACCTCGCCCTCACGCCGACCGGGCACACACCGCACTGCCTCAAAAAAGCCTTCGCCATGCACATCGCCTATCAGGATAAGGGCGACATGCACGAAGCGGATATCTGAACAACAAGGCGGATGCCGGTGCGATACCCGAGGGCAACGCCCGCCCTCGGGCGACTCCTCGAGCCTCCGTCGAAATCCCGGCTCGGCAGGCTCTACCTCGCCGCAGCAGGCGGGAAATCCCGCCGCCTGCACACGCCGTATCCATTCGTCCGCCGACACTGGCCGCCGCACCGCGCGAACACTCGCTCCGCAGCCTCTGCCCGCCCGAACGGCAGGAGCAAAAACCCCGCGGCGGCTCGGCTGAGCGCACGCCTGCAATAAAGAAGCGAACGGCCTGATCATTAACGAGCGAGAACGGTTTTCAGCACGCGGAGCCGAAGCCGGAGAGCGCCAGCTTCGCAAGGTCCGTCGGAGCCCCCCGCGGCAGCCGTAAGCGGACAAAAATCCGCACCATACGCGTAGCGGACAAAAATGTGCACCGTCATCCTGATAAGTCATGATTTGCGAGTCAATAGGGACGTTGCAGGCGCTCCGCGCATACGACCTGTTGTCAAAACCCAGGGCGTGAGCTCGCGCCGCAAATGCCCTCCGCAACAGGCGCCGGTGAGATGATTTCCCAACTGTTTTTTTTCATATTTTGTCAAAAAGTTGAAAGATTTTTCGTATCTTGAGCGTATTATTGATGTGAG
>URLZ01000036.1 GCA_900548895.1 uncultured Akkermansia sp. | reverse complement strand
CTTTTCCGTTTGATGCTCCTTCCGGCGTGTCGCATTTGATTTTACAATTCACAGCGGTATCGGGGCGGGCAGTCTGATCTTGCCAAGGGGGCGCGGGCATGGTAGCATGGCTCTATGAAGTTTTATGTGATTGCGGGTGAGGCGAGCGGGGATCAGCAGGGGGCTCTGCTGATGCGCGAGTTGCTGCGCAGGCAGCCTGATCTGGAGTTTGTGGGGCTGGGCGGCGCGCGGATGCATGCGCTGGCGCCCGGGGTGGAGGATTGGGCGGAGCAGGCGGCGGTGATCGGTGTGGTGGAGGTGCTGCGCCATGCGGGTTATTTTTTGCGGCGCTTGGATGAGATGGAGCGCCGGGTGGCGGAGGATCAGCCCGATGCGCTGATTCTGATTGATTACCCGGGCTTCAATCAGCGGCTGGCGCAGCGGGTGCGCCGGGTGTCGCCGCGCACGCGGATTGCGTATTTCATCGCGCCGATGGTGTGGGCCTGGCACCGCAGCCGCGCGCCGAAGCTGGCGCGCCTGCTGGATCTGATGCTCTGCACCTTCCCCTTCGAGAAGCCGATTTTTGAGGATGCGGGGCTGCGGACGGAGTTTGTCGGGCACCCGCTGGTGGATGATATTCTGGCGCAGCGGCGCAGGGATGTGCGCGAGCCGGGTCTCATCGGGCTGTTCCCGGGCTCGCGCCGCCGCGAGATTGAGCGCCATTTCCCGCTGTTTCTGGATGTGGTGCGCGCCGCGCGGGCCAAGCACCCGTCGTGGCGCTTCGAGACTTCGGCGAGCTCGCCGAAGATGGAGGAGCTGATGCGCCGGATGACGGAGGCGGCGGGGGTGGACCCGGGGCTGATCAATGTGCGCCGCGGCAGTTATCACGATCTGATGGATCGGGCGGAGGCAGCTTTGGTGGCGTCCGGGACGGCGACGCTGGAGGCGGCGCTGCACGAGTTGCCCTTTGCGCTGGTGTACAAGGTGGCTTGGGGAACGTATTGGCTCGGCCGCCTGATTCTGACGATTCGCTTTATCGGGATGGTGAATATTCTCGCGGATCGCCCGGTGGTGCGCGAGTTGATTCAGCAGGATTTTACGGCGGAGGCTTCTCTGGCGGAGCTGGAGCGGCTGATGCAGCCGGCGGTGCGCGAGCGGGTGCTGCGCGAGATGCGCGAGTCGGTGTCCCGCCTCGGCTACGGCGGGGCGGCGGCGAAGGCGGCGGAGGCGATTCTGGCGATGGTGGGCCCCGATTTTCGCCCGATGACGCCGCGCTGGCTGCCGGAGCCGAGCTGAGGAAGGCGGCTTGAGCGCTGCCGGAGGGCCGGCGAGGGGCGGGGCGCCGAGCTGAAGCGCGCTGCATGAAGCCTCGCCTCGCGGAGAGGGCGTCTCGGAGCGCGTTACCGCTGAGGGCGGGCACGCAGCAGGGCGCGGCTCAAAGGCCGCAGGCTGCACCGTCCGACGGGCTGCTGGCGGACTGAAGGCGGCTCGCCCCGCTCCGGGCAGGCCGGCTGGCGGCGCGTCAGTCGGCGGCCTGTCCGTCGGCGGCGACGGTGCTGTCGGCGACCGGGTCGTCGGACGAACCGTCGGCGCGCTCGCCCTCTTCGCCGATGCCGGGGTTGCAGACGGTGAGTTCGGTGCGCGGGCCGCTGAGGGCGCGGCGGATGAAGGCGTTGATTTGCTCGGGGGTGATGGCGCGCAGCAGCTCGGGGACCTTCTCGCTGTAGTCGGCGCCGAGGCCCAGCAGGGTGTCGAGGCCGATGGCGGCGCCGAGGCGCCCGGCGTTTTGCAGGGAGAGGAGGCGCGAGGAGAGGACGGTGGCTCGCGAGCGCTCGAGGGCTTCGGCGGGCATGCCGTGGCGCGCGATGTGCTCGAGGCAGTCGCGGAGGGCCTGCCGGGCTTCAGGGAGTTGCTGCTGGGAGGTGCCGAGGTAGAAGATGATGCAGCCGGCATCGATGCCGGTGAGGGCGGTGGCGGCGGCGTAGTAGGCGAGGCCGCGCTTTTCGCGGATTTCGGCGAAGATGGGGCCGGCCATGTCGCGGCACCATTCTTCAAAGAGGAGCTGGACGGGCAGGTCGGGGTCGGCGGCGCTGAGGCCGGGGACGGCGATGGCGCAGACGGCCTGCTCTTTGTCGCTGCTGATGCGGTGGCGGCCGGGTCGCTGCTCGGGGGTGGCGACGCGGTGTGCGGGTTGCCCGGGCGGCAGGGAGGCGAAGAGGGTGCTGACTTGCTGCCGCACGGTGTCGGGGTCGATGTCGCCGCTGACGGTCAGCACGGCGTTGCGCGCGCAGATGAGGGCTCGGTGCTGCGCGAGCAGCATGTCGCGGGTGAGGTGCCGCACGCTCTCGACGCTGCCGTCGGGGTGGTGGCCGTAGGAGACGGGGCCGAAGCAGGCTTCGCGGATGCGCCGCAGGGCGAGGCTGGCGGGTTCGCGCTCGTCGTCCTCGATGTCGGCGATCATGGCCTCTTTCTCGGTGGCGACGGCGTCTTCGGGCAGGCAGGGGTGCAGGATGACGTCGGCGAGCAGCTCGAGGAGGGCGGGGAGGTCTTCGGCGAGGCTGCGGATGCTGAAGCTGAGGCTGTTGTTGCCGGCTTGGCTGCTGATGCTGCCGCCGAGGTTTTCGGCGGTGTCGGCGATGTCGCCCGCGCTGCGCGAGGCGGTGCCCTTGAGCATGCACTCGGCGAGCAAGGAGTTGATGCCGGCGGTGTCGGCGCTCTCGGTGCCGCAGCCGGCGCCGAAGGTGAGGGTGGCCCAGCTCATGGGGATGCGCCGGTCGATGTTGAGGACGAGGCGCAGGCCGTTGGGCAGTTCGCTGACGGCGGGGGCGAGGCGCGCGCTGTCCGCGGCGGCGGGGGCTTCGGGGGGAAGGGTGCCGAGCGGTTCGATGCTCACTTCGCTGAGGCGCTCGGGGCGCAGGTGGCGAGCGGCGGCGCGGCTCATTTGCTCGGGGCTGACGTTTTGGAGGGCGGCGGCCCACTCTTCGGCGCAGCGCGGGTTGCGCGCGAGGTGCCAGGACATGGCGAGGGCGCCGGCGGCTCCCTGCACGGTGGCGAGGCTGCGCAGGCGGGCGGCGCGCTGCTGGCGCAGGGCGCGCTCGCGCCCCTCGCTGAAGTCGAGCTCGGGGAGCTCGGCGACGTAGCTCAGGAGGGCGTCGCGCAGGGTGTCGCGGTTTTCGGGGTCGGTGTCGGCTTCGATGACGAAGGCGCCTTCGCTGTCGCGGCAGGGGATGGTGCTGGCGGAGATGTCGTGCGCGAGGCCGAGCTCGTCGTGAAAGCGACGGTAGAGGAGGGCGGAGCGCCCCTGCCCGAGGACGGTGGCCAGCAGGCTCAGCGGGGCGGCGTCTCGGTGGCTCGAGGAGGGGATGCGCCAGGCGAGCATGAGGGTGGTGGTCGGCTGGTCGAATTCGCGCCGCGTGAGGCGGGGGCCCCACTGGCGGGGCTCGGCGGGCAGGTTGACTTCGGGCGCGGGGCAGGCGGGGATGTCGCGCAGTTCGCTGTCGACGGCGGCGAAGAAGCTGTCGGCGTCGATGGCGCCGGCGGCGCAGATGAAGATGTTGCCGGGGGTGTAGCGGCTGCGGTGGTAGTGCACCATGTCCTCGTAGCTCAGGGCGTCGAAGAGCTCGGGCTCGCCGATGACGGGCAGGCGCCGCGGGTGCACGGTGTAGAGGGTGCCGATGAGGGCGCGGTAGGCGGCATCCTGCGGGTCGTCGCGGTACATGGCCATTTCACGGCGGATGACTTCGCGCTCGCGATCGTATTCGTCGCGCGGGAAGCTGGGGCGAAAGACGAGTTCGACGAGCAGGTGGAGGAATTCGCGCCAGTGCTCGGCGGGTCCGTCGATGTGGTAGACGGTGCGATCGGTGCTGGTGTAGGCGTTCCAGAGGCCGCCGAGGGCGGGGACGCGTTCGTTGAGTTCACGGCCGCTGTATTCGGCCGTGCCCTTGAAGACCATGTGCTCGACCAGGTGAGAGATGCCGGCGCCGAGGTGCTCGGCTTCGTGGATGGAGCCGGTGCGCACCCAGATTTGCAGGGAGATGACGGGGTGGGCGGCGGAGCCCGGGCTGAGGAGGGCGGTGGTGCCGTTGGGGCAGACGTGGACCTGGTGCTGCATGTGCCGAGTATGCCACAGCGGGCCGCGCCGCGCAAGTGCAAAGCCGCCCGCTGACGGGGTGTCGGCGGGCGCGGCAGGGGGCAAGGTCGGCCAGAGGGCAGGCTCTGCCGAGGGGGCGGGGCGACAAAGGGGCGGGCCTGCCGGGGCGCGCGGTTCAACGACCGTTGCGCGCGTTGGCGCGGGCCTCGTTCTGCGCGTTGAGGCTGCTGCTGCGGGTGGCGTAGGTGCTCAGGCCGGCGGAGACGCCGCCGAGCAGGGAGCTCAGCGAGCCGGCCTTAGCCTGCGAGGCACGGTTGCGCAGATCCCAGTTGTTGTAGGCGCTCTGGGCGCGCAGGCTGTTGACTTGCTGCAGCTGCTCGTTGGTGCTGTTGGCGATGGAGTCGCTGAGGCGGGTGGCGAGGTCTCGCTCGCGGACGGTGACGCTGCCCTGAGAGGCGAGGCCGGAGGCGGCGGCATCGGCGCGGGCATGCCCGATCTCGGCTTGGGCGTTGCGGGTGGAGCGCCGCTGGTTCTCGAGGGCGACGTCTTGCATGGCGGAGGCCTGCTGCTCGTCGAGGCGGCTCTGGAGGTCGGCGGCTTGGTTGAGCTGTTTGCTCTGCCGGTTGAGGGCTGCGGCTTGCAGAACGCCGGGCACGGCGGAGGCGGCGGTGAGGATGGCGGTGGTGAATCCCATGCCGCCAGCCTGCCACAGCTCCCCTGCCCCGTCAAGCGGGCGGGGGGCCTGCGGCTGCACGGCCCGGGCCCGGGCAGGAGGGGCTCAGGAGCGCGCGGCGAACATTTTTTCGACGTATTTGGCGATCATGTCGACTTCGATGTCGACGATGGTGCCGGGCGCGTAGGCGTGCATGTTGGTGCGCTGCCAGGTGTGCGGGGTGATCCAGAATTCGAGGATGTTGCCGTCGATGATGTTGGCGATGGTCAGCGAGATGCCGTCGATGGCGATGCTGCCCTTGTCGATGGTGTAGCGCGTGTATTCGCTCGGGACGCGAACGCGCACGCAGTGGTCCTGCCCGACGGGGGTGATGCTGACGACTTCGCCGGTGGTGTCGACGTGCCCCATGACGAAGTGCCCGCCGAAGCGCCCCGAGCCGCCCATGGCACGCTCGAGGTTGCAGATGCTGCCGGGCTTGAGCTGTCCGAGGGAGGTGACGCGCAGGGTCTGGGTGAGCAGGTCGAACTCGACGCGCTTGCCCTCGATGCGGTCGACGGTCAGGCAGCAGCCGTTGACGGCGACGGAGTCGCCGAGGGCGAGCTCATCGGCGAAGGGGATTTCCAGTGTGTAGCGCGCGCCCTGCTCGATGGGGGTGAGCTCAAGGACGCGGCCGGTGCATTCCACAAGTCCGGTAAACATGGCTTTACTCGAAGTAGATGAAGTTGAAGAGCAGGAACATGATGAGCGTGGGCAGGAAGGCCCACAGGAAGAGCTTCAGCGCGCTGATGCCCTTGAAGTATTTGCCGAGGATGGCCTGGCCCGCCGGGTTCGGCGCGTTGGCGATGACGGTGAGACCGCCGCCGGTGACGGCGCCCGCAACGATGGCGTAGCGGATGTGCTCCTCAAGCCCGGGCACGGTGCTGGAGAGGAAGGTGACGGAGGCGTTGTCGTTGAAGGCGGTCAGCACGCTGGCCAGCCCCATGGTGGCTTCGGGGCCGAGCTCGGAGAGGGTCTGCAGCACGGGCTGCATCCACCAGCCCTGCACGCCGCCGAGGATGAGCAGGCCGGCGAGGAAGAAGGCCACGAGCAGCGGCACCTTGATGGAGAAGGCGTTCTGGTACTGCGGGGTGGCCATGGTGAAGCCGAGGAAGAACATAAAGCCGCCGATGAAGATGGCCGGGTGGTGCGAGAAGATGACCGTCCAGACGAGGAAGAGGATGGAGACGCCGTAGACCCAGATGGGGATGACGTCCTGGCGGTCTTCCCAGGTGGTGGGCACGGTGCTGTCGAAGCTGTTGTTGATGCGCTGGACTTCGGCGAGGCGCGCGAATTCCTTGCGGAAGATGAAGAAGTAGATGATGTTGGAGAGCATGATGCCGACGATGGCCTTCCAGCCGAACTCGGTGAACATGTGCGCCATGTCCCACTCCCACTTGCCGGCCACCATGACGATGGGCGGGGCGGCGAAGTCGGTGAGGGTGCCGCCGACGGAGACGTTGACGAAGAGCAGCGCGATGGTGGCGTAGCAGAGCGAGGTGCTGGGCTTGAGCTGGTAGATCTTTTTGGAGAGCAGGATGGCGGCCAGCGTCATGGCGGCGGGCTCGGTGATGAAGGAGCCGAGCAGCGGGGCGATGCAGAGCACGGAGAGCCACCACGCGGCGGGGGAGCCGTTGCCGAGGGAGGCGCCGAGCTTGAGGGTGTTTTCCGCGAGGCGGTAGATGGGGCGCGAGGAGGCGATGACCATGATGACGGCGACGAAGAGCGGCTCGGTGAAGCTGGTGTCATGGTCGATGTAGCGCAGGAAGTCCTCCATGGAGTAATACTGCGTGCAGACGAAGAAGAAGGGGATGATCCAGAGGCCGAAGACGACTTCGACTTCGCCGAGGAAGTGGCAGATGGTCGCGCCCAGCGAGACGGGCATGCGCTGCTCGGGGTGAAGGATGCGGAAGCGCTCGGCGCGCAGCTTGGCTTTGTAGCGCTGCTCCAGGCGGTGAGCCATGCGCTGGAAGAAGGGCGCGAGGAAGGTATGGATGATGGCGCCGAAGAAGATGAGGGTGGCGGCGAGGTTGAAGGGATCGACGGCGACGCGGTGGCAGAGCTTCTGCCAGAGGCCCATGCCCTCTTCAGCGTGGGAGTAGAGCTTCAGGGGAATGGGGAAGCGGCTGTACTGCGGGCCTTTGCCGGTGTAGTGGTGCGTCCAGGCCGGGAAGGGCCCTTCGGGGTTGACGTTGAAGCAGGACAGGCCGCAGTCGGGGCAGAGCTTTCCGTCGATGGGCGGCGCGACGCTGATTTTCATGGCGGCGTGCTCGAGGGCGCTGTGGCCGTCGTAGGCGTGGTGCTCGTGCGAGACGTAGGCGCTGAGGTCTTCGTAGGAGAGGGAGACGGCGGCGGAGAGGAGGGCCTTGCGGGCGTTGTCGGGCAGGTTGAGGGAGCGAATGAGGTCAACCTTGCGCGAGTACTCCTGCTCCAGGGTTTGCAGTTGCTGCTGCTCGCTGATGTCGGCGATGGGATTGGCGGGAGCGGTCTGGGCGGCGTCAGCCTCGCGGGAGGCGGCCTCGCGATGGCCTGCCGCCGGGGCGGAGGCCGAGGCTTCGGCGGGCGCTTGGGCGCCGGAGGATGCAGCGTCGACCGATGCTGCGGCGGAGGGTGCAGCGGCAGAGGGGGCGGCCTCGGGGGCCGCGGCTTCAGCGGTCGGGGCATCCGCGGGGGAGATCCGGCTCGTTTCGTCGCCCTGAGTCTCGCCGGTCCAAGCCGGGTTTTCTGAGGGGGGAGGGGTCTCCCGAGCATCGACAGGGCTCTCCTGCGCGGCGGCGTGGCCGGTCAGGAGGGCGATGCCCAGCATGAGTGTATGCAGCAGGGTGGTCCTCATAAAAATGGCTGATTGCGCGTCTACGATAGCACAATGTGCGCCGCAAGGCGAGTGAAAAAGCTCCGCCTCTGAGCTCGCTGCGCTCAAAAAGCCCGTCGGCACAGGGCGGAAGGGCGCTCGGACGCCGGCGGTATGACCGATTCGGGCGCCGTTACGGCTTGACTCGGCAGGTGGGGGAGGTTAGCATGTCGCCATGAACCCTATTCTCGTTGTGATGGCTCCTCAGTTTGAGGAGATCGAGCTGACGGCCCCGGTGGACATTCTGCGCCGCCTGGGGGTTGAGGTTGTGTTGGCCGGAACGGAGGGTCGCGAGGTGCGCGGCGCTCACGATATGGTGATGAAGGCCGACATGCTGCTGGTGGACGCGGACGTCTCGAAGTTTGACGGCATTCTGCTGCCGGGCGGCCCGGCCTCTTGGGCGCTCAAGGAGTCACCCGCCGTGCTTCGCCTCGTGCGCGAGATGAACGCAGCCGGCAAGCTGGTGGCCGCGATTTGCGCGGCTCCGCTGGCGCTGGAGGCGGCGGGTGTGATCGCGGGGCGCCGCGTGACCTGCTGGCCGGGTGTTGCCGGGGATCTGACGAGCGCCGCTCAGGTGACGGACTCGATGACGGAGACGGACGGCCACATCGTGACGGGCCGCGGCCCGGCAGCCTCTCTGGAGTTCGGCTTTGCGGTGGCGCGCCGCCTCGGCCTCGGCGACAAGGTGGACGAAGAGCGCCGCGGCATGTGCATGCCCAACTGAGGCTCTTGAAGCGCGGGTGCGCGCGGCTCCTGAAAAGGGGGGCGCACTCGCCCGATTTCGGCGCGCCCGCCGGCCTTTATCGGCCGGCGGGCGCTGTTGTTTTCCGCCCCCGCGGGCAACGCGCGCCGAGGCGGCTTGCCTCAGATGAACACGTCCTCAGGCGAAGATGGCCTCAGATGAAGAGATGGCCTCAGATAAAGAGGTAGATGATGACGGCGATGAGGCCGGCGATGACGGCCATGATGTAGGGGAGGTTGGAGGACCCTTCCCCGCTGGGGGAGGAGAGGCCGACGGCGGCGGGGCGGCTTCCGAGCGCCTTCCGAGCGGGTGCCGCGGCGGCTCGGCTCTTGGCTCCGGGGTCGGCGGTCGGGGTCTCGGGGCTCTCCCCGGCAGCGTCCGTAGCGGCAGGGGAAGGGGCCGCGCTGGCCACGGCGGGTTCGGCTGCGCCGCCCGCTGAGCCTGCGACAGGGGCCGCGGGAGAATCCTCAGCATGCCCTGAGGCACTGTTCACGGCATCGCTGTCCGCGGCGGATGCTGAGGCGCAGGCTGCCGGGGCGGCAGCCGTCGGCGGCCCGGCGGGTGAACCCGGCGCAGCAGCGGCCGAGGCGCTCCACGCAGCGCTCGGGTCTTCAGGGAGGGGGGCCGAGGCGAGAGCCGGGTCAGGGGATGCTGCGAAGGTCGGCTCGGGCTCCGCTGCGCGGTGCGGGCTGCTGCCGGGCACGGCGAGGTGCGGGCTGCCGCCGGCGGTCCGAGGGCGAGCGGTGGGGCGCAGGAGGGGATGCCCGGCGGGGCGCTGAGGGGCAGCGCCGAGGGGGCGGACGGCGGCGTGGGCGCGCCCGGCACTGAGGGCGGCGCTGCTCAGGGAGCTGCCGCTTCGCCGGGTGGCGGCGGCGGCCTGCCTCGCGGCGGCGGAGGCCTTGATGGTGGGGGCCGGGGCGCGGCGGTGGCCGCGCATCACGCGCGAGAGGTCGAGGGCTGCGGCGGCGTAGGCGCTGGTTTCGCGCTTGCGGCTCTTGACGAGCTGCGGGCCGTTCTGGCGGCGCGTGTAGGCTTGCAGCCAGATGCGCGCGCTGGGGTAGCGCTCGGCCTCGTCGACGGACATGGCCTTGTCGATGCTGTTGAGCAAGGGGGCCGAGTAGAGCTTGTTCAGGCGCGCATCGGTGGAGAGTCGCGGGGTGCGGTCGCTCTGGGCTCGCTCGTTGGCGGGCTCGGGCACGCGCCCGGTGATGATGTTGTAGAAGAGGGTGGCGAGCATGTAGATGTCCGACCACGGGCCGATGGAGGCCCGGTAGCCGGGGTAGAGCTCAACGGGGGTGAAACCCGGGCTGACTTGCACGGCCTGATGCTGCCGCGTGGCGGTGCGCACGGCGCCGAAGTCGATGAGGTAGATGCCGCCGTTCTCGTCGATGATGATGTTGGCCGGCTTGATGTCGCAGTGGTAATAGCCGTTGGCGTGCACGTTCTCGAGGATCTCGAGCACGCCGGTGAGCAGGGACTCGACGAGGCTCGGCGGGAAGGCTTTGCCGGCCATGCGGTAGCTCTCGGCCCAGCAGTGGAGGTTGGCGCCGCGCACTTCGCTCATGGCCAGGCAGAGGGTGCCGTGGGAGGTGAAGGCGTCGATGTACTGCGGGATGCCGGCGACGCCGGCGGCGGTGAGGCTGCGCAGGGCCTCGACTTCCTGCTCCATGCCCTCGAGCGCGGTGCGGAAGGTGGACTCGGCCCGCGCGTCGAGCGGCTCGATGCTGCCGTCTTCCCGGCGGTACACGAGATCCTCCGGCGCGCACTCCTTGAGGGCGACGGATTCACCCGTCAGGCGGTCTTCGGCGCGGTAGATGATGGAGAAGCCGCCGGTATTGATGATGTCGGTGAGGGTGAAGCGTTCGTTGAGAACGGTCCCCATGGGCAATGCGTTCAAGGCTTGCGGAGAGTCGGCTTCCATACTGCTCCTCAGTGTAACACTAACAGCTTCACATGAGAAGGAAAAAATCCGCAGTCCATGCCTTATGTTGCAGGCCCGGGCTTTTTTTTCCCGCGTATAGGCTCTTTTTTGAGCTTGACGCTGAGGGGGGGCCCCTTCTATACCGGTTTTGTGTCCTCTCGCTGTTCGGGAGGCCGCGCGGCTGCACCGTCCGAGCCCGAGGCGCGGCGCCACCCCATCAACCCTCTCCTTACACTAACAACTCTTTACCCCTCTTTTCCCATGAAAAAAAACAGATTCTGCTCGCTCTTTCGGCCGGGGCTCTTTGCTTCGGGGATGTTCCCTCACCTGCCGGCGCTGAGACCCGCCCGGCGGCGGCTGAGGTGTCGGCGTCCGACGTGAAGGTGACGCTCTCGTCGCTGGTCTGCAATTTTGAGAATCCGTTCACCATGATTCAACAGGATTGGAGTCCGCCTATGATCGAGCAGCGCTTCAAGCTCACGCTCCCCGAGGGGCTGAGCTTCTGCGAACCGGACAGACTGAACACACAGCCGGCGACGGCTCGCAGCAGCAAGGGTAAGGAGATGACGGGTGATCTGAGTCTGTCGCGAATTTTCGGCTCTGAGGAACTGTCGCGGATTCTCGGCTCTGAGGAAAGCAACGAGCTCCAAGCGACTTGTTCGTTTGATCGTCTGCCCTCCGGCTCTTGGGTGGAGGTGGAGGCGACGGCGGAGGTGCAAGTCGCGGCCAGCACGGAGAAGTCGGCCCCTCAGCCCTGCAAGGGTACGTTCACGGTGCAGGGTATCACCTTCACGGCTTCGATGAAGGGTGACGAGGTAACGATCTCCTACCCCGGGGTGTTCCGAAGCAAGGTCAAGTCGCTGGAGCTGGTGGACGGCGAGGGCGAGGCGGTCGAGCCGAGCTCCCGCATGAGGACTGCCTCGAGCATCAAGGTGGTCGAGGGGATGCAGCTGGCTGAGCCCCCGAAGGATCTCTCTTCGCTGCACGTGGTGGTGGAGACCTACGGGGAGCAGCAGACGGTCTCGGTGCCGATCAAGGCTCGCGTGGGCCTCGGCGGTCTCGTCAAGACGAAGCCGGCGCCCGCAGGCTCGCAGAAGGCGGGCTCGCGCAGCCGGGGCCGCTGAGCAGCGGCAGCTCGATGAGCTTTTCAGAGGCGGCGCTCTCTCGCTCGGCGAGGGGGCGCTGCTTTGTTGTCGGGGGAGGGTGCGGGCGGGGGCCGGAGGCCGCACCGAGCACGTTTCAGCGGCCGGGCAGCGGCTCTCGCGGCGCGCAGCGGGCAAGGCCGCAGGCGGACGGCGGTGAGTGGCGCGAAGGCCGAGGGAGGCGGGCCGAGGCCCGTGCGGCAGGCCATGCTGTGCCCGGACGGCGGTGAGGCGCCTGAATGCAGACGGCCGCGGGCTCTCCTTCGAGAACTCGCGGCCGATGCTGCCGAGGCGGGCGAGGCGCGGGGCGGCAGATGCCGGGGCCCGCGCGGGGGCCGGCTCAGTATTTGTAGTTGACGTAGAACTGGAACTGCCCGCCGTCGTCGATGGCGTTGCCGGTGCGCACGGGGATGGCGTAGTCGATGGCGATCGGGCCCATGGGCAGGTTGAGGCGCAGGCCGAAGCCGACGTCGGCCGAGATGCCGTCCGTGTTGATGTCATGCAGGCTGTCGTTGACGAGGCCGGCGTCGAAGAAGACGGCGAAGCGCATGGACTCGATGAGCGGGACGGTAGCCTCAAGCTGCACGAAGGCGCTGTTGAGGCCGCCCATGGTTTCATCGCCGGCAAGCGCGCTGTTGACCATGCCGACGTCGCGGTAGCGGAAGCCGCGCAGGTTGTTCGGGCCGCCGAGGTAGCAGCGCTCGAAGAGCGGGACGGTCTCGTTGTCATCGACGGCGCGGATGGCCTCTGCGCCGAAGTTGACGCTGAAGATGGTGTCCCAGAAGGTGTTGTAGTAATAGGAGCCGCTGACGCCGGCGGTGTAGGTCTCCACGGTGCTGCCCGGGCCGCTGTAGCCGACGTAGGCTTCAAGGCTGCCGCCCTTGCGCGGGGTGATTTCCGCGTCGCGCGAGTCGTACTTGTAGCTCAGGCGCAGGTGGCTGCGGTTGAAGTCGCCGCTGTTCTCGCGGAAGAAGGGCGGGCAGTAGCCCTCGGGGTCGATCTTGTAGCGCTCGATGCGGTATTCGAGCTTGACGGACTGGAACTCGTCGAGCGCCTTCTGCAGCGAGATGCCGTAGCCGAAGCTGGTCTGCTCGTAGAAGTCGCTCATGTAGGTGGAGTCCGAGTAATAGATCTCGTTGCCCAGGGCGAGTTTGCGCTCGAGGAACCAGGGCTCGAGCAGGTAGATGGAGGCGCTCTTGTATTCGGTGCCGATCTTGGCGCTGAGGGTGAGGCGCTGGCCGCCGCCGGTGAAGACGCCGTTGGTGAAGCCGCGGATGTCGAAGTTCGTCTGCACAACGGTGGCGTAGAGGTAGACGTTTTCGACGGAGGAGAAGGCGACGCCGAGGGTGAGCTGGCCGGTCTGGGCTTCCTGCACGTCGATGTTGATGTCGCGGAAGCCGGGCATGTTCGAGGAGGACTGCGTGACGCTGACGGACTGCGGGATGAAGTAGCCGAGGTTCTCGAGGCGCTTCTGGGCGATGTCGAGGTCCACCGAGCTCATGTTGTCGCCGGGGTGCAGGGGAAGTTCGCGCAGGATGACGTTGGTCTTGGTCGTGGTGTTGCCGCGCACCTGAATGCGGCCGACGTTGCTGCGCGAGCCTTCGTTAATGTCGTAGCGGATGTCGACGAGGCGCATGCCGTTCTCGTCGACGCCGACTTCATCGATGACGGGGCGCACGTTGGCGTCTGCATAGCCCTTGGCGCCGTAATACTTGCGGATCATCTCGACGTCGTCGTTGACTTTCTGCAGCGAGTAGATGTCGCCGCCGATCATGCTGAGGCCGGGCTCGAGCTGGGCGGGGCTGTAGACGCGCGTTCCGCTGAAGCCGACCTTGCGGACGCGGTAGCGAGGGCCTTCGTAGATGCTGATGACCATGCGCTGCCGCTGGCGCTCGCCGGGCTCGGCCTTGCCGATGTTGTAGTAGTCCACCTTGCTGACGCGGGCGTGCAGGTAGCCGTAGTTGCGGTAGAGTTTCTCGATTTCGCGCAGGTCCTCCTCGACGCGCTCGCGGTCGATGCGGCCGGACTTGGTGAACCAGGTGAAGAGGCCGCGCTCCTTGGTCTCCATGGCCTGGCGCAGCTGGGTACTGTCAAAGACGGTGTTGCCGATGAACTCAATTTTGTTCATGCTCAGCTCCTGCCCCTCGCGGATGTCGAAAATGACGTCGCTGTAGTCGGGGCGAGAGGTCGGCACGACGCGCCAGGTGACACGGGTGTCGGGGTAGCCGGCTTCCTGATAATACTTGACGATGGAGGCGCGGGCGGCGGCGAGGCTGCTGTCCGCAATGGTGTGGTTGGAGGTGAGTTTTTTGAGCTGCTCGCGCAGGTCTTCGTCGTCAAAGCGCTTGTTGCCGGTGAAGCCGACGCCGCCGAGCACGCGGGCGGGGCGCACTTCGAAGGTGACGGCGACGCCGTCGCCGCTCGTCTCAAGCAGCACGCGGGCGTCGCCCGAGACCATGCCCTTTTCGATCAGGCGCTCGAGGTCGGCGTTGACGCGCATGGCCGAGTACTCCATGCCGCGGCGCGTTTGCAGCAGGTCGTAGAGGCGAGAATCGGGGATGCTGCGGCTGCCGCCGGCGTAGCGCACGTTCACCGAGACGACTTTTTTGCCCTCGTAGCTGACGTCGTTGAAGAAGAGGCCGGTCTGCGGGCCGAGCTCGCGCTGCGCCTCATCGCCTCCGGGCAGCGGCATCGAGGAGGCCGCAGGCCGGGCGGGCGCCGCAGGACTCTCGCCCCGTGCACCGGGCGCCGCCGGCACGACCCGCAGGCCACCGCCGCCCTGCTGCTCCTGCTTGGCTTTCGCTTGGTCCTGCAGCACGGCGTCGAGGAAGGGATCACCGGTGGACTCCTGAGCCATCGCGGGCATCGCAACGGTAAGCGCGAGCGAGCCCAGCACGGCCTTCCAGTGCTTGGTCGAGAGATTCATGCGCGAAAGCTAACCATATTCCGCCCTTTTAGTCAAGCTTGAACATTGACATTTCGCGAGTTTCTTGCAAGCGCTCTCTCTAACCTATTTTCAACGCCGAGCCGTGACCGCAGCTCTCTGCATTATATGAAAACGTCTCTTCTGCTGCTCCTGCCCGGAGCTTTGTCCCTGTTCCCGCTTCTCTCTTGCTCTCAGAACCGCGAGCAGGAGGATATTGCGGCTTTTGTCACGGAGTACGATGCGACTCAGGCTCTTGAGCGCCTGCGCGCCCGCAACAACCGCGCTCAGCTGGCCGACAAACGGGCTTGGGTGAGCGATACGTCGACGATCAATGTGATCTACGGTCCGAACGGCAGCGTGATCTACAGCGGCAGTCCGTCGGGAGTGACGGAGACCGTGCAGCTGGATGCGGCGGGCGGCCCCGTTCAGGTGTCGGCGATGTCGGATCCGCAGGGCAGCTATGTGACCTTCACGCCGGCGGCGATTTATTACACGAACCGCGCCACAGGGGCGCGCAGCTACCTGCCGCGGCAGGCCGCCGCGGGCGCTCGCTCGGCGGTGCCGGCTGCGGGCTCGGCGCCGAGTGCCGCCGCTGCCCCCGCGCCTTCGCCCGCCACGGCGCCTCAGGGGATGACGGGGGGCGCGTCCGGCGCCGCCGGGAACCGCGCGACGCGGAGCTGAGTTTTTTTGCCCGGCGCCGACCCGTTCACAGGATAGTGTCCGGCCGGAGCCCGATGACGGCGCCGGCCGGTACTCGGCCCGTCGGCGGTTCGGCATCCGCCCCCCTCCCGAGATCTCGACCCGGCCCGCCCGCTGAAGCCCTCGGCTCCGGCGGCGCGGGTCGGTGGCGCGGGTCGGAGGCGCGAGTGGACCGTGAGAGCGAACAGTTCGAGCGGGCGGAGCAGGTTGACGGAGGCCGCGGGAGGACGGCGCCGAACAGGCGGAGAAGGGCGGAGGGCAGCGGGAGAGGGCGCGGAGCGGCGAGTGGCTGATTTTCAGCAGGCGGACCAAATTTGGCTTGCCTTCACACGGATTTTGAGTATGCTAGTGGCAGCGGGTTCTCCACACACCCGCCCAACATCACCATGGCAAGCGACAATCTTCAGCACGTTGAGCAGAACTTCATGTGCGACCCGGAGTCAGACGGCGGTTTCGTCTACACGACGGTCGAGGCGGCAATCAACTGGATGCACAAATACTCGCTGTGGCCGATGCCGATGGGCACGAGCTGCTGCGCCATCGAGTACATGGCGGCCTCCTGCTCGCGCTATGATATTTCGCGCTTCGGCGCTGAGGTGAACCGCTACGCGCCCCGTCAGGCCGACTTCATGTTCATCTGCGGCACGATCACCTACAAGATGGCGCTGATGGTGCGCCGCATCTGGGATCAGATGCCCGAGCCCAAGTGGTGCATTGCCTGCGGCGCCTGCGCCTGCTCCGGCGGCATGTTCCGCACGTATTCCGTCTTGCAGGGTGTGGACAAGATTGTGCCGGTGGACGTCTACATCTCGGGCTGCCCGCCCCGCCCCGAGGCTCTGCTGCAGGGCCTCATCACGCTCCAGAACAAGATCATGAAGACGGATCACCCGCTCAAGGATTTCTTCAAGGAGCATCCGCTGCGCGAGGCCAACAATGCCGATACGATCAAGGCGTCGATCCCGCTGGAGTGATCACACCCCCGCCCGAGTCTTTTTCCCCTTCCCTCCGCTTTCATCTGTCATGACTACGCTCTCCGATCTTCAGAAGACAGCCGCCGAGAACATCTGCGCCCGCTTCCCGCAGGTGAGCCGCAAGGAGTTCCGCGGCGATTTCACGCTGACGGTGCAGCCCGACGATCTGACCGACGTGATGCGCTACGCCAAAGAGGCCTGCGGCTTCGATATGCTGGTGTGCGTGTCGTCCGTCGACCACCTCGGCCAGGAGCCGCGCTTCGAGACGAACTACACCATCACTCAGGCTGAGACGGGAGCCAACCTCCTCGTGCGCGTTCCCGTCCCCGAGTCGGCCCCGCGCGTGCCGTCGATGGTGGGCATCTGGCGCTCAGCCAACTGGCTGGAGCGCGAGCAGTACGACCTCATGGGCATCGAGTTCGTCGGCCATCCCGATCTGCGCCGCATCATGATGTGGGAGGGCTACCCCTGGCACCCGCTGCGCAAGGATTTCCCGATCTACGGCAAGGTGACCGAGCAGGCAGGCCTCGCCTTCACGGAGGTGGCGCCCACGGCCGGCGGCCCCTTCATCACCAAGCCCGGCGTGCAGACGGCGGCGGAGCGCGAGCCGCGCTCCCGCGGCTGATCCCCTGCACCCGATGAACCGCCGCCCCGCAACCGTCGGGGCGGCTCTTTTTTTGCCATGTCTGCCCTTCCCCCTGATCTCGACCCCGTGGTGCGCGCCCAAGCCTGGGTGGGCGACGCCATTCTCGCTCTCTACGTCCGCGAGTGGATTCTCTCCTTCCGCGGCGGCATCGACGGCAAGCTCTTCATCGAGTTTACGAGCAATGATTTTTTGCGCCTGACGGGCAACGCCACGGCCGTCGAGGCGCAGATCGGCCGCATCTTCAAGTCCGACGGGCTCGAGGCGGCCTACGCCTGGATTGAACACGCGCTGCGCCCGCGCATGGAGGAGCGCCTCCACCGCCTGCGCCACAAGGGCCTGGCCTGAACGGGCCAGGCTCGGCCCTCTGCCGCTTGCAGGTTGCCCCTTGAGGCGCCCTCGCGCCACCTCGGCGGCGTGCCCGCGCCTCCTGCGTCCCTTGCCCTCCCCTGCCCCACTCGGCAGACGGGGGAAAGACGGGACGCAGGACTCAGTGAAAAATGACGCGGGGCTCAAATCGCACGGCGCGACCCATGCGCCGAGCATCCGGCACCGGGTGACGCCGCGCGCGAGTCCCCTGTTCATTACACGAAGGCGCCGCAGCGGGGCCGAATCACCCCTCTGCGGCGCCGCGCAAACCGTGCCACCCGCGCGAGGCGCGGGTGCGGCGGCGGCTCACTTGAGCATCTCGGGCGTCACCTTGTAGGTGGCGCCGCAGCGCGGGCAGGATACTTCAATAAAGCCCTGCTCGGAGATGATGTCGGCAAAGTCCTTTTTCATCGCGCGGATGGTCGGCAGAATCTTCTCGACCGTGCAACCGCAGCGGAAATAAAACTTGCGCGTCTCGAGCAGCTTGGTCTCCTCCGTCTCGCTGAGCTTGGCGACCTGCTCGGCCGTCAGCCCCTTGAGCCAGTCGAGATCGGCGTCCGGCTCGGCCGTCAGCAGCGCGAAGTCATCGCCCTCCAGACAGAAGGCGCGGGCGCAGCGCTGCTCGCTCTGCCGATAATAATCCTCCACCCACTCGGGGACGGTGCTGCCGTGCAGCACGATGACCGAGGTCTGCGGGTCGCGCCCGGGCAGCAGGTTCTGCGCGAAGAGCATGTTGCTCTCGTGCAGCTTCACGTCCTTCGTGAAGGCGCGGCCGATGACTTCTTCATCCGTCGACGAGCCGGAGACGAAGTAATTGGCGGGGCCGGGCTCGCGGAGGTTGAAGGTCCAGGCGTGATACTCCTTCCACGGCCTCGAGACGAGGTGGAGCGTGAAGAGCGCGAGGATCTGCTTGAGCGTCGTGTCGACGGCCTCCTCGTGGCGCAGGCCGTGCTGCATCAGGTGCAGGTAATAATCCACAAAGAGCGGTGAAAAATCGGCCGTGAGCAGCAGGCAGTTGCGCCCGCGCACGAAGATGGATTTCACCGTCGTAAACTCCTCAACCCCCGCCGGTGCGGCAGCGGGGGGCGTGTCTGTTGGTTGATCACTCATAAGTGCTCTCTCTTGGCTGTTTCGGTTACTCTTCCTCAAGGGCTCTTCCCCGGTGGCTCTTCCGCCGCGCGGCGGGCGGCATCAGGAGATGATGCCGCTGCGGCGCAGCAGGGCCTCGGGATCCGGATCCCGGTGCATGAAGTCGCGGAAGAGCTCGGCGGCGGGGCGGCTGTTGCCCTGCGAGAGGATGCAGCGGCGGAAGTCGCGCCCGGTCTGCGGGTTGAAGACGCCCTCCTCGGCGAAGCGGCGGAAGGCGTCCGCCTCCAGCATCTCGGCCCACTTGTAGGAGTAATAGCCGGACTCGTAGCCGCCGTCGAAGATGTGCGAGAAGGCGCGCAGCATGCTCGGCCCCTGCTCGGTGAGCGGGACGCGGTAGTCGGCGAGGATCTCGCGGTCGACTTCCTCAACGTCGCGGTTGAGATAGCGCGCGGTGTGCACATGCAGCTCGAGGTCGAGCTTGCCGAAGCAGAGCTGGCGCATGAAATCGCTGGCCGCTCCGCAGTTGCGCGCGGCAATCATCTTGCGCTTGAGCGCCTCGGGCATCAGCTCGCCGCTCTGCCAGTGGCGCGCGTAGCGGTCGATGGCCTCGGGCTCCCAAGTCCAGTTCTCGTTGATCTGACTGGGCAGCTCCACGAAGTCCCAAGCAACGTTGCAGCCGGCCAGCGAGCGCACCTCGACGTTGCTGAGCGTCTGGTGCAGCAGGTGGCCGAACTCGTGAAAGACCGTCTCAACCTCGCGGTGTGTCAGCAGCGCCGGACGGTCGCCCGAGGGGCGACTCAGGTTGCCGCACATCAGCGCGAGGTGCGGGAGGCGGGGGCGACCCTCCGCCGGCGGCAGGCCGCAGCTCAGGCAGTCCATCCAAGCGCCGGCGCGCTTGCTCTCGCGCGGGTACCAGTCGGCGTAAAAAGCGCCGAGTATCTCGCCGCTCTCCTCATCGTAGACCTCGTAGTAGCGCACCTCGGGGTGCCAGACCTCGACCGCGCCCTCAGGCAGGGGCTCGCCCTCCTTCAGGCAGGCCGTCGGGCGCTCCTCGAAGCGGATGCCGTAGAGGCCCGCGTAGATGGAGAACATGCCCTCCATGACCTGCGGCAGGCTGTAGTAGGGGCGCAGCTCCTCGCTGTCGAAATCGTAGAGGGCCTTGCGGCGCTTCTCGCTCCAGAAGGCCACGTCCCAGGGCTTCATCACGGGGATGGAGCGGCCGCTCTGCTCTTCGGCGAAGCGGCGGATCTCCTCCTGCTCGCGGCGGAAGGCGGGCAGCACGCGGTCGTGCAGGTCGTCGATGAAGTGCAGGGCGCGCGCGCCCGTGCCCGCCATGCGGCGGCTCAGGGCGTAGTCGGCGTAGGTGGCGAAGCCGAGAAGCTTGGCCTTCTCGTCGCGCAGCGCGAGGATGCGGTGGATCAGCGGGGCGTTGTCGTAGCTGCCCGTGCCCTTCGTGCCGACGCCGCGCCAGACGCGCTCGCGCAGCGCCTCGCTCTCGGCGTAGCTCATCACGGGCATGACGGAGGTGGCCTGCAGCGTCAGGCGCCAGCAGGGGGCCTCTTCGCTGCCCAGCCCCTTGGCGAGCGCGCTCTGCCGCGCCTCTTCGCGGACGGACTCGGGCAGGCCTGCCAGCTCGGCGGCGTCGGAGGTGACGTACTCCCACGCGTTGGTGGAGTCGAGCACGTTTTCGCCGAAGCGGTGGCTGAGCTGGGCCAGCTCGGTGGAGATTTCGGCGTAGCGCTGCTTCTGCTCGGGGCTGAGCTCGGCGCCGCTCTCGCGGAAGTCGGCGAGGGTCTCGGAGATGAAGCGCTGCCGGACGGGCGAGAGCTCCTGCACCCAAGGCTGCTGCGCGGCTTTTTTCAGCGCGGCGTAGAGATCGGGGCGCAGGGTGACGCTGCTGGCGTACATCACGACCTCGGGCATGAGCTCGGTGATGA
Source organism: uncultured Akkermansia sp. (assembly GCA_900548895.1). Classification (GTDB taxonomy): domain Bacteria; phylum Verrucomicrobiota; class Verrucomicrobiia; order Verrucomicrobiales; family Akkermansiaceae; genus Akkermansia; species Akkermansia intestinavium. The sequence continues at coordinate 1,902 of URLZ01000036.1, read as the reverse complement.
CGTCGCGCAGGGCCGGGGCATCCATGACGGCCTGCAGGTGGTTGAGGCGCTGCCAGCCGCGCATCAGCGCGGCGCCGGAGTTCTCCAGCGCGGCGAAGGTGTTGTCGTAGCTCGGCTCTTCAACGGCGCAGATGGCGTCGACGGCCTGCCGCGCCTGCTCGATGGCCAGGCGGATGTCGGTGCGGGCGCGCTCGGGCGTGAGCTGCGACCAGGCAATCGCGAGGCTGTCGTCAAGGAAGGGGTGTTCACTCATGATTGCGGCCATTGTAGCAGCCGCGGGCGGAGGCGTCAAGCACGCGTCGCGGCTGTAAAACGGCATCGCCGCGCGGCAGCGCGCGCACCGGGCCGACCTGAATCGCCGCCCGCGCGCTCGGCGTGCAGCGACGGCGTCCGCGAGAGCTGCGCTCTCGCACCAATCGCGGCCGGGCCGCCCCCCCGGCGGGCAGAGAAAAAGCCTCAGGCGGAGTGTACGCGGAGGCTCCGGCGCGGCAGTCAGAGCGGCTCAGGCCGGGCGCTCGGGACGGGAGCGTTCGCTCAGGCCGTCGGGGCCTCCGCCTCTCCCGCAGCGGGGGCTGCGTCGCCGCCGGCGGCGTCGTCGGGCAGCACCTCGACGCGGAAGACGTTGATGGTGTCCGGATCGGGGCAGCAGAAGCGCGCCGTGCCGGGGGCTTCGCCGGGAACGCTGCCGCCGTAGCGCAGGATATCGGCGTAGAGAAAGCCGACGTGCATGGCCATCGGGCAGAGCTTGCCCCGCTCGGTGTCAAAGTCAAAGCTGTCGCCGATGCAGTGGCCGCGGTGGCAGCCGCGCGGGCCCTTGCGATCAATGAGAGTGATGCGGATGCGGGGTTTCTTCACGGGGGATACCTTAACGCATTCACCCCGGCAGCGCAAGCCCAAAGCGCGGCGGGCTCGCCCCGCGCGCGGACGGGCGGCGCCCCTCGCCGTCGTCGGCACGGGGTGCGGGAGCAGCCGTCTCGACCGACGCGACGCGCCGAGGTGCGTCGGCTCCGGAGTGGACCCCGAGTGGGCGCGACACAGATGGAGATTGACACCCGAGTGGCCTCAGGGTAAACTCACGCACATGAAACTCGTGAGCTGGAATGTGAACGGCCTGCGCGCCACCCTCGGCAAGGGGCTGGCTGAAAAGATGGACGCCCTGGGGCCGGATGTGCTCTGCCTGCAAGAGATCAAGGCCCGCCCCGAGCAGGTGAAGGATGAGTGGATCAACGCGTGGCCGCAAGCGCTCTGGAATCCGGCTCAGCGCGCGGGTTACTCCGGCGTGCTCATCCTCTCGCGCCGCGCGCCGCTGAGCACCTCGCTGGGCATCGGCATGCCCGAGCACGACACCGAGGGCCGCGTGGCGACGATGGAGTTCGAGGATTTTTATTTTGTCGGCTGCTACACACCCAACTCGCAGAACGAGCTGGCCCGCCTCCCTTATCGGCAGGAGTGGGATGCGGCCTTTCGCGCCTACGTGGCAGGGCTGGCCGAGACGAAGCCCGTGGTGCTCTGCGGCGACCTGAACGTCGCGCATGAGGAGATTGATATCGCACGCCCGGACGCCAACCACTTCAGCGCCGGCTTCTCGGACGAGGAGCGCGCGGGCTTTTCGGCTCTGCTGGCCGCGGGCTTCACGGACAGCTTCCGCCACCTGCACCCCGACGCGCGCGACGCCTACACCTGGTGGAGCTTCCGCGGCGGCGCGCGGGCCCGCAACGTCGGTTGGCGCATCGACTACTTCTGCGTGAGCAACTGCCTGGCTGACCGCATCACCGAGGCCGCGATCCATGCCGATATCACGGGCTCCGACCACTGCCCCATCTCGCTGGAGCTGAGCTGAGGCCTCCGCGGGCGGCGGCAAGCGCCGCCCGGCCATGCGGTTCCCCTCCCCCCTCCCCCCTC
>URLZ01000035.1 GCA_900548895.1 uncultured Akkermansia sp. | reverse complement strand
TGCACAGGCGCTGCCGCCCACGGCGGCCTCGCTCAACGCTCCGGCGCGACCAGCGCCCCCGGCCCCGACGGCCAAGGCCGCGCCCACGGCGCGCGCCGCCATGGCGTCCGCGCCCGCAACGTCATCCCGACGCTCACCCGTGCCGCCGCCTCCGCCTCTTCCTTCCGCCACCGTTTCCCCCATTCCCGCCACGGCGGCAACGCGCATCCCTCCCACGGCTGCGTCTCAAATCGTGCCGGCTCCTGCCGTTGCGGCTCCGGCTGCTCCGGCCCCGGCTGAGGCGGCGCCCTCTGCGGGGGAAAACGCGTCTGCCCGGCACGACGGAGACAGTGCGATTGCCGCAGCTCTGGCAGCCCTGCCGGCGGAAGATTCATCGGACTCCGGAGCCGCGGATCAGACACCGACCGTTCCCCTGCCGCCGACCGAAACCTTTGCAGAGATTCGCGCTGCCCTCAGTGACATGAAGGAGGCGCGTGAAGAGGCGGAGCAGCACGATGCGGCCGTCAGCGAGAGCAAGTCGGCAGACGAAGCCGCAGGCGCCTCCTCGGTGGCGCCTGCTCCGGCGGTGAGCAACACCCCCACGGCGCACGCGGAAACGCAGCTGCCTCGCGGAAGTGCCTCTGGCATCGGCGCAGGGGACGCTTCTGCACCGCGCCCCGCTGCCACAAGTGAGACGGAAACGAAGCCCGTGAGCTTGGCATCTGCGGCACAGACGGCTTCGGCTCTCTCAGCGCCTGCGGCAGATACCCCCACCCCCGCATCCTCCTTTGCAGCCGCCTCCGTTTCCGCTCCCGCGACCAACGAACGCCCCCAGCCTGCACCGATCCCCCCGACTGCACCGGTTTCGACCATAGCACCCGGTCACGTAGCCAGCGCCACTCAAAAGGCGCCTTACGTGCCGCTGCCGCCGGAGGGCGGCGAGAGGTCCTGAGGCCCCCGCATCACCCCAGCACGGATTCAGCCTTGCAGCTCCCCCCTGCCGCCCCTCCTCGCCCCGAGCTCCCGTCTGTTGCCGGACAAACCCATCTGAAACGACGCCCGACTTACCTCGGCGGCTCGTAGCCCCCTCGGACGCCTGTCCCCGGCCCATCGCCATGCGGAGAATCCGACACGAGGGGGGCAATAGCGGCCGGAAAACCAAACGACCTCCTCTTTCTCTTCAACCCGACCCGCATACAGGCATGAGAACTTGGCACCTGCGCAAAGGCCCTTGGCTCCTTCCGTCTGAGGGGGCCATCCTCGGCATCCTCAACACGACGCCCGACTCTTTTTCCGACGGAGGAGAGCACGCCGGACTCGAGGCGGCGGTGCGGCACGCCGAACGACTTGCCGCTGAGGGCGCGCACATCATCGACATCGGCGGCGAATCTACGCGCCCGGGGGCTGAGGAGATCAGCGCGGAAACCGAGATCGCTCGCACCATCCCCGTCATCGAGGCGCTTCGCCGCGCCCACCCCGATCTCCTCCTCTCCATCGACACGCGCCATGCCGGGACAGCCCGTCAGGCGCTGGATGCAGGGGCCGACATCATCAACGACATCACCGGCTTGGCGTCCCCGGCCATGCGACAGCTCTGCGCCGAGCGCCCCTGCGGCATCATCCTCATGCACATGCAGGGAGAGCCCCGCACAATGCAGCAGGCTCCGCAATACGGCGACGTGATTGCTGAGGTGCGCCGCTTTTTTGAGGAGCGCATCCGTCTGGCCGAATCGACGGGCATCGACCCGCGCCGCCTCTGTCTGGATCCGGGCATCGGCTTCGGCAAAACCGTCGAACACAACCTCACCCTCATTCGCCGCCTCGCTGAGCTGCGCGTGCGCGACCTTCCGATCCTCATGGCTCTCTCGAGAAAAAGCCTGATGAGCCGCATACTGGGGGATGAAGCCGCGGTGAAGACGAGCCCCGTGCCCACGGTGGCGATGAGCTTGCTGGCCGCGGATCGCGGAGCCGATCTGCACCGCGTGCACGACGTCGCCCCTCTGCACCAGGCGCTGCGGCTGCGCGCGGCCCTTCTGGAGCTAGAGCTAGCGTGATGGCGCACCGCCCCGCTTCGTTTGCTCCCGCGCAAGTCCAGAGTGCTCGCCTCTTGCAGCGCGAGGCCCGGCACAATGTCCTATCTTCTTGCTGGGAATTATACAGCGCATTGCGTCAGCAGCGTTGACCGGGCTTGACCCTCGGTGTATAATGCTCGCCATGAAACGCCTCCTCTGCATCGTCCTCCTGCTCTGCGTCGCGCTGGTGCAGGCAGGCCCGATCAAAATCTCGAGTCTGCACCCGATTCTCAGCGACATGGCTCGCGAAATCGGCGGAGACAAAGTCAGCGTCCACGACCTCTTCCCGGCGAACGCTTCCCTCCACGACTTTCAGCCGACGGCCAACGAGCTCTCGCTTGCCCTCGGCTCCAAGCTACTGCTCGCCCTCGGCAAGGGGGTGGAGCCCTATCTACCCTCGCTGCGGCAGAACATCTCGGCCAAAACGCGCTTTGTGGAGCTCGGCGCCTCCATCCCCGACGTCAAGGTGCCCGGCACGGACTCCATCGACCCGCACTGGTGGAACTCCCCGGCCAACATGAAGCGTGCCTCCCGCACCCTGCTGGAGGAGCTCGTGGCCATCGACCCGACCAACGAAGCCTACTACACCAAGCGCCAGAAGGCCTATGCGGAGGAGATGGACTCACTGCTGCTCATGGGGCGCATTCTGCTCGGCAAGCTCAAGCCTGAGCAGCGCGTGCTCGTCACGGAGCACGCGGCCATGTGCCATTTCTGCGAGGCCTTCCGCCTCACGCCCATGTCGATTCAGGGCGTGGCTGCCGAGAGTCAGGGAGACCCCGCCACGCTGGCCCGCCTGATGGCCGAGCTGCGCCGCCTCAAGGTTCGCTGCCTCTTCACCGAGTACAACGGCTCACCCCGCAACATGCAGGTCATCGCCTCGCAGCTGGGAGCCGCCACCCTCTCGCTGGTCATGGACGGCATTGCCCCGGACATGCCCACCTACAAGCAGCAGATGACTTATAACATCGGCGCCGTCGCGGCCGGCCTCGGAGACAGCAAGAAGAAAGCGGCCAGCGCTCCGAAGGACGAAAACATCGGCGAGCTGCTCATGGAGCTTCAGAAGAAAGCCGAGGTGCAGGCTCGCCGCGAACTGGAGCAGGAGCGCAAGGCGGCAGCGGGCCGACAGTCCGGCCGCCCGGCGAATGCCCCCGCAGGCCGCTGAGTTTCGCCTCCCCGATTCGGCTGATTAACCCGCCCACGCATCGTCGGGACTCGCGCTGCTCCTCGAGTCTGTGTTGCTCGGTCTCGGGTCGGTCCGGTTTCATTCGGAGCACTCGGACATCACAGCGGAGAGCCTTCCGCCGCCGAACGCAAGGCCTCGGCTCGTGCAACGCCGAAGCTCGCCGCAGACAGTCCCGCCCTCGGCGGGTTCGATGGTCCCCTCCCGTGCTCCGCATCGAAGCTTTCATGGCCTGATTCATGGCTGATCTGTCCCGCCGATGCCTCTCCTGAGCGATTCCGCCCGCCTGAGCCTCCAAGCACCCGCCTCCGGCTCTCATTACCTCTTCACACTTCATGTCCCCCCTTGCCTCCACCAGCTTGGCCCTGCTCATCGTAGCGGCGGCCGGCTTGCCGCTCTTCCGTCTGCTCAGCAGCGCTCCACCGCCCCTCGTCTCTCAGCAGGAGCAGACAAACGACGCCGCAGAGACGACGCTGCCGACCTATGTCACCGTCCGATTCACGGGTCGCCCCCTTTCGCTGGAGCTGCGGCGCGGAGGAGAAACGATCGGCCGTTTGGAAGCCGGGACAGGCGACAATGCAGCCGGAGCAGAGGGCGACACGGAGGACGATGCGTTCCCCTGGGAGTTCCGCACGGAGCTGCCAGCCCCGCTGACGAGCATCGATCTCGAAGTGGAGGCCCTCTGGCCTGACGAGGGCCCTCAGGCGGTCACCATCACCCTTGAGCCCGCCGGTGCGCCTGCGGCGGACTGCACGCGCTGGACTCTTTCTCAGGGACGCGTCATGCTCGATCACTTCACCTTCACTTGGCCATGAGCAACACGGCAACGGAAGATCACATTTGCTGGGGGGCCGGCTGCCACCACCACGGCGGGCACTGTCTCTGCGTCGAGCATCTCTCTGCCGGCTATGGCCGCGTCGACGCGCTGAGCGACATCAGCTTCAGCATCCCCTGCGGGCACACCCTCGCCCTCATCGGCCCCAACGGCGCCGGGAAGTCGACCCTGCTCAACGCCTTGGCCGGGCTGCTGAAGCCGCGCGGCGGCCGCATTCTCTGGAACGGCAGTCCGCTGGACGAAAACCGCCGTGAGCTCGCCTACGTACCGCAGCGCAGCGAAGTCAACTGGAATTTTCCGCTTACCGTGCGCAGCCTCGTGGAAATGGGGCGCTACCCCGGGCTCGGCCCGTGGCGGCGGATGAAGCGGCACGATATCGACATCGTCGAGCGCGCCCTCGACGTGCTGGGGCTCACGGAGTTGAGCAACCGCCAGATCAGCGCACTGTCGGGAGGTCAGCAGCAGCGCGCTTTCCTTGCCCGGGCCTTGGCGCAGGAGGCCCACATCCTCCTGCTCGACGAGCCCTTCACCGGCCTCGATCTCCCGGGCTCCGAGTCTCTCGGCAGCATGCTCTGCACCCTGGCCAGCGAGGGGCGCCTCATCATCGCCTCGCACCACGATCTGAGCACGGCTCCCCTCATCTTCGACCACTGCCTGTTGCTGCGTCGTCGCCTGATCACCTTCGGCAGTACGGCTGAGAGCCTCACTCCGGAGCACCTGCGCGACACCTTCGGCTACCTCCCGCACACCTTCTCCTCATGAGCGATATCTGGACCTTCCTCAGCGAACCCATCGCCCAGCGCAGCCTCTGGGCCTGCGCCGTCACCGGCTTCACCAACGGCTTCGTGAGCGCCCTCGTCTTCATGCGGCGCTCCTCCCTGCAAATCGGCACCCTCAGCTGCGCCCTTCTGCCCGGCATCGCTCTGGCTATCCTGCTCTTCGGCCTCGTCGAGCTGAGCATCCTCATCGGCGCCGTCATCGCCGGGCTGCTCGTCGGGCTGGGGTCCCTCTTCGTCTCGCGCACCTCGCGGCTCGATCACGACACCGCGCTCTCCATCCTGCACACCACAGCCTTTGCCATCGGCTACATCATTCTCGTGCGCCTCGGCCTCCAGCAGAAAGTCGACGACTGGCTCTTCGGCAACATCATGAGCATGAGCAATATGGACCTGCTCATCGCCTACGTCACCGGCGCCCTCGCCGTGCTGAGCATCACCGCGCTCAAGCGCCCCCTGCTCATCTGCCTCTTCGACCCCCGCGCCGCAGCTACCATGGGCATCCCGACGCGGCTCTTCAGCTACGGCATCTTCGCGCTGCTCATTCTCGTGCTCGTCTCCTCCCTGCAAGCGGTCGGGGCCTTCCTCACCCTCGGACTGCTCGTCGCCCCCGCCGCCACGGTCTACCTGCTCACGGACCGCGCCGAGCTTCTCTTCTGGGGCGGCGGACTCATCGGAGGCGGCGGCTCCGTTCTCGCCTTCTTCCTCTCCTTCCCGCTGGGCTGGCACCTCGGTGCCACCATCATCCTCGTGCTCGGTCTGCTCTTCCTGCTCGCCTACCTCCTCTCTCCCAAATACGGCCTGCTGGCCAAAAAGCGATGAAAACAGACCGTGCCCGGGCGCCTTTTGCTTGCCATGCCCCGTCTGTTGTGCTAGACTGACCCCGTATGAAAGCCTCTTTCCTGCCCCCCTCCCTGAGCCGCCGCGGCTTCACCCTCATTGAGCTGCTGGTCGTCATTGCCATTCTGGCAACCCTCTCCACCATCTCCCTCGTCGTCGTCTTAGGCGCCAAAGACCGGGGTAATAACGCCGCAGCTCGCGAAGTCTGTGCCCAGATCGCCACCGCGGCGGAGGACTTCATGAACGACACGCAGGCTCCGCCGCTCGACTTCAGCACCTTCCCGCGCAATGCCGAGCGCCTGCACTTCAAGCTGGCCGAGGCTCAGGACGGCCGCATGCTGCGCATCCTGCTCAACGACGAGGGTGACGTTGACGACAAGTTCAACACCCGCAACACGCTTTACCTCAAAGTGAACGCGGTCGATGATCCCGCCAGCGGCGTCTATTATGACGACAACGATGACCCCGGCTACTACGATCCCTGGGGCTCTCCCTACTACGTCATCTACACGGACGAGACCGACATCTCCAAAAACACCGATCCCTTCGTCGAAAAGGGTCGCCCGATTCGCAACACCCACTTCCTCGTCTACAGCCTCGGCAAGGATCAGGAGGGCATCGCCCCGATTGAGCTCAGCAACGGCGAGAACAGCGATCAGCTGGATACCGGCAAAGGCAAGGGCAAAAAGGGAGCTCGCAACAAGGATGACAAGAAGGACGACAAGGGGAAGAAGGGTCGCAAGAGCGCCGAGGAGCGCCAGCGCGAAGCTGAGGAAGCCGCAGAGAGACTTCTGGAGATGCGCGACGCGATCGAAGACAACATCTACTCCTGGAAGGAAAGCTGATTTTCATGAACCACTCGTTTATTACAGATGACGTTCGCATCACGGACATTCGTCCGCTGATCTCGCCGGCCATTCTGATGCAGGACTTCCCTGCCAGCACGGCCGCCAGCAAGATGGTGTACGAAACCCGTGAGGAGATTCGCCGCATCCTCAAAAAAGAAGACGACCGCCTGGCTGTCATGGTGGGGCCCTGCTCCATCCATGACACCATCGCCGCCATCGACTACGCCGACCGCATCGCCGCGGCGCGCGAGCACTACGCTGAAGATCTGCTGATCATCATGCGCGTCTATTTTGAGAAGCCGCGCACAACCATCGGCTGGAAGGGGCTCATCAATGATCCGTTCATGGACGAGTCCTACAATATCAACAGCGGCCTTCGCATGGCGCGCGGCCTGCTGCTGCGCTTGGCCGAAATGGGCGTGCCGGCAGCCACCGAGTTCCTCGATACCATTACGCCGCAGTACATCTGCGACCTCATCGCCTGGGGAGCCATCGGCGCCCGGACGACGGAGAGCCAGGTGCACCGCGAGCTGGCGAGCGGGCTCTCGATGCCCATCGGTTTCAAGAACGGCACCTCGGGCTCCGTGCAGATCGCCGTTGACGGCATCATCTCCGCGACGCATCCGCACTGCTTCCTCTCCGTCACGAAGCAGGGCGTCTCGGCCATTGTCTCAACCGCGGGTAACGACTGCTGCCACCTCATTCTGCGCGGCTCTTCTCAGGGGCCGAACTTCAGCAATGAACACGTGCGCAAGGCTTGGGAAGTGCAGTCGAAGGCGGGCATAGACAACCGCCTGATGATTGACTGCTCCCACGGCAACAGCCACAAGCGCTGGGAGGAGCAGCACCTCGTCGCCGAGGACGTCGCTGCGCAACTCGCCGCCGGAGAGGACGCCATCGGTGCCGTCATGATCGAGAGTAACATTCATGCGGGCAACCAGAAGTGCATCAAGCCGCTCAAGTATGGCGTCAGCATCACCGATGCCTGCGTCGACTGGGAAGGCACCGTCGCCATGCTCGATACCTTGGCGCAGGCGGTGCGCGCCCGCCGCAAGGCTCGCGGCTGACCCCCAACCGTCAGCAACCGATTCACCCCTCAGCCCCCGGCCGCCCTCCGTGCGGCCGGGGGCTCTCTTTTGCGTCGAGGAGAGGGGCGATCAACAGCCGCGGCTCGCTCCCCGGCGGGAGGAGGCGGGGCGGCATTCGAGCCTCTTGCGACGGAAGCGGGCGACGGGAGCGGACGGCGGAGCGACATCGAATTCTCCGTCAGGCGTCGAGCCGAGCATCCGGGGTCTCCCTCACAGCAACAGGGCGGATGTCGGCAGCATGAGGCGACCAGGCGGCAGCATGGCGTTGATGAGCGTGATGAAGCGAAAGCGATGCAGATCCTCCGCGCGCAGGGGGCGCAGCTCCACAGAACCAGCTCGCAGCAGGGATTCGCGCCGCGTTCCGCGCAGCAGGTAGTGCGTGGGGCAAATCCAGTGCCCCGGTTCCCCCAGCAGCACGTTGCTGAAGGTCGTATCCGTCACCCACCCTCCGCGGAGAATCAGCACCTCGTCCGCATCGTCGCAGCGCTGCCGCAGAGACTCCAGCGCGCGGCGATCCTCCGACTTGAGGGAGTAGTCCACCTCAGCCTCCACCGCGCGCAGGCGCCTCAGCCGGCGGAGGCGGTAGGGCACGGCCGTCATCGACGCCACGCCGTCGGCATCATACGAAAGATGCAGGCGAAACTCGCCGCGGCGAGGCAGTGCCTCGAGGGCCATGGCCACCGCCGACTCCAGCTGCGGCAGGGCTCGCCCGCAGCTCCTCTCGGCCCGCTCGCGGTGCAGCGTCACGCGCTCCGCAACCCCATCGAGCACGCGGATCGTCTCAAAGAGCATCGCGCGTCCCTCCTTTCTCCGCTTTCCCCTTTCGCAGAGCTGCCAGCTCCCCGGCGCCCAGCGGCAGATAGACCTTGCGGCACAGCTCCTCGTACTCTGCCACGGGGTCGCTCAGCGTCGTCACGCCCCCGCCGCTGCGGTACAGCAGGCGCCCGGGGCTCAGTCTCTCCACGAAGCGGATGCTCACGGCGGATTCCAGTCCCTCGCCGTTGAACACGCCGAAGATGCCCGTGTAGTAGCCGCGAGAGCAGGTCTCCGCCTTCTCGATGACTCGGCAGGTCCACAGCTTGGGCGCTCCCGTCACGCTGCCGGCCGGCAGCATTCTCGCCAGCAGCGTGCCGAGCTCATCCTGCCAGTCCCGGGGCAGGTGCGCCTGAATGAGCGAGCTCGTCGCCCAGAGGGCACCGCGCTGCGTCACGAGCCGCTCAGCATAGCGGTAGCGCCCCACGCGAACCCCGGAGCCCACCAGCGCCAAATCATTGCGCAGTAAATCCACCACCGTCGCGTGCTCGCGCTGCTCCTTCTCGTCTGCCAGCAGAGCCTCGCGCCCCTCCTCCTCCGAGGTTCCCTTCATCGGGCAGGTCTCGATCAGCTCCCCGCGCATCCGCACGAAGAGCTCCGGCGAGAAACAGGCGAAGCGGCCGGGCAGCAGCAGGCGATAGGGAGCCCGAGCCCGGCAGAAAATCTGATCAGGGGACAGGTTGCTGCGCACCGGGGTCGCCATGCAGAGGTTGGTCAAATAGCTGTCTCCGCGCTTCAGGTGGTGCTGCACGATGTCGAAGGCGCGGCGGTAGGCGTCAAGCGACGGCCACTCCGGCTCCCAGAGGATCTCGGAGGGCCAGGGCTCGGGCTTCGGCAGACGCTGCACGCCGGGCAGGGAATAATACAGCTCTCCGCCTTCCTCATCGAGAGGCTCAGCAAGACAGGGCAAGGATGTGTCGTAGGGGATCGCGAACACGAAGGGGCGACGGGCTCGCCCCCAAGCGTTGAAGCGCTCCACGGCGGATTCGGGAATAGACATACTGCGTGAGTTCGGCTATGATGTCGGCATGGCCACACGCCTGCTCCTTCTGGACAATGAAGACTCCTTCACCCACCTCTTGGCCGACAGACTGCGCGCCGCAGGCTCTCTGCATACCACAATCCTGCCCGAAAGACAAGCTCGAAGCGCGCACTTGAGTGATGCCGATGCGCTCGTCATCTCCCCGGGCCCGGGGCTGCCGCATGAGCACCCGGCCTCGGAGCAGCTGCTGGCGGAGGCCGTCCGCCGCCGGATTCCCTGTCTGGGCATCTGCCTCGGCTTTCAAATGATGGCCCTGCATTTCGGCGGGCGACTGAGGCAACTGCCCGCTCCGCGGCACGGGCAGGCCAAGCGCATCCGCATCGCCGGCAATCGACTCAGCGGCTCGCAGACGCTCACTATGCAGGTCGGCCTCTACCACTCTTGGGCCGTCAGTCCGAAACACTGGCCGGAGGAGCTTCACCTGCTCGCCTGCGACGATGAGGGAGTCCCCATGGCCCTCGAGCATCGAGAGCTCCCGCTCTGGGGTCTCCAGTTTCACCCCGAATCCATCCTGAGCCCCGAGGGGACTTCTCTGCTGCGAGGCTTTCTCGCCGCTGCGGATGGCTTCTGTGAACGAGGGGAAAGGCCCTGAGCGCAGGAAGAAGGGACGGGAGCACGGAGGGGGCTCCTGCCGGCCATGTGCGATGCGAGCAGCGCGGGCGCTTTCGACCCTTGCTGCGAGTCTTGCCGGCTACGAGCGTCCTTGACAGGAGGGCGCCAGCGTGCTAGAACAGCAGGTATGAACGATCTCCTCCTCAGCCACCGCGTCGCCAGCTATGAATGCGGACGCGATCTCCAGCTCCGGCCTTCGGCCTTCCTGCACCTCTGCCAGGAGGTGGCCGAGATGCACGCGGACCGCAACGGCCTCGGTTTTGACTGGGGCATGCAGCAGGGGCTCATCTGGGTGGAGGTGCAGGGCGATTTCGAGTTCCTCCGCCGCCCCCGCTGGAAGGAGAACGTGAGCCTGCGCACAAACACCGGGAAGGCCACCCCCCTCCAGGCTCGCCGCTTTGTGGAGATGGCGGGCGAGGATGGCGAGGTGCTCGCCCGCGCCGATCTGATGTGGGTGCTCATCGACGTTGAGCGGCGGCGCCCGACACCCTTCCGCAAGGCCGGGCTCGAGCTACCGGAGCCCCCGGCCCCGCTCTGCTCGCCAATCGATGGAGAAACCCTCGCCGCTGCGGCCGCGGCCGAGCCGACGCTCTGCAGCCTCTGCGCCACCGAACGCGACGTGGACTTCAACGGCCACATCAACAATGCCTCCTACCTCATCTGGGCAATGGACGCCCTGCCCTCCGATCTCCGCCCCGAGGGCGAGCCTCGGCGCCTGCGCATCAGCTTCCGCCACGAAACCATGGCGGGCACGGTGCTCGAGATCGTCCATCGCCGAGCGGGCCATGCGACGCACCACGATATCAGCGGCGAGGGCGTCCTGCGCGCTTCGCTCAATATCCTCTGGGGCTGAGTTGATCAGAGAAGCATCTTCAGCTTCAGGGTGAGACGCCTTCCGCACGGCTTGCGCTGTATTTCGGATCCAAAGCGCCGGCGGTTGTAGCGAAAAAATAACAACGCTCGTTTACACATCCGACGCACATCCGACGCACATCCGACGCACATCCGACGCACATCCGACGCACATCCGACGCACATCCGACGACCCGCATGGCGGACCGGCGGAAGCGGCGGCTTGCAGCGGCGCCGACGGCGTGCTATACTCATCGGCGTGAACCCGACGAGCTTCGACGACAGTCTGGACGCGCTCTGCGAGCGGCAGTGCGCTTTTGCCCTCTACCGCCTTCCCGGCGGCCGGCAGGATCACTTCTGCATGCAACAGGATGGCAAATGCGGCGGCGAGGGCGAGACCGGGGCCGCCCTCCGGGGGGAGGCTCCGTCGGCTTTTGTCATCAGTCCCTTCAGCGGCAGTCCCGTCTGCATTAAAGCCGAGGTCAGCGAGCCTCCCCGACCCGGGCGCTTCCGGCTGCTGGATGAGGCTGAGCTGCCGCCGGCCACCGATCGGCGGCGCTATGGGGAGCTTTTCCATGCCTGTCTTCGCCAACTGAACGAGGTCCGAGGCGATGCGGGGGCGCTGCAAAAAATCGTTCTCGCGCGCTGCGCGGATGAGCCGCGCCCGGCGCACTTCAGCCCGAGCGCTGCTTTCAGGCAACTCTGTACGGACGCCCCGCGCAGTTTCCGCGCGTTGATCCACTGCCCGGCGTTCGGCACCTGGCTCTGTGCGACACCCGAGCTGCTCATCAGCGGCAGCGCCGACAGTTGGGAGACGATGGCCTTGGCGGGCACGCGCGTGTGCAGCACCGCTCCTTGGGACGCCAAGAACCGCGCGGAGCAGGCACTCGTGGCTCGCCACATCCGCGAAGCCATCACCAGCGTCACGGAGCCGCCGGAGGAGCAGCCGGCAGAATCGCTTCCGGCCGGCGCCATCGAGCATCTCTGCTCGCGGATGAGCTTCCGCATGAGTCGCCGGTATCTTCCGAGGCTCCTCGATGAGCTTCAGCCTACGCCCGCCGTGAGCGGCTACCCCGTGCGCCGGGCTCTCGACTACCTCCGCGAGCACCCGGACACGGCGCGCGACTGCTACGCGGGCTTCCTCGGGCCGACGGATGAGGGGAGTGCCCGCCTCTTTGTCATGCTGCGCTGCATGCGCGTGCTGCACGACCGCTGCCGTCTCTATGCCGGCGGCGGCATCATGCCCGATTCGCGGGAGGAGGCCGAATGGCAAGAGACGGATGCGAAGATGCAGCCCATGCGCCGACTGCTGTTGCAAGAGGCCTGAGCTCCGAAACGCACGGACGCTTCTGCCGGATGAGATGAGGCCGGTGGGGGGCTGCACACGTCCCCCACGCGCGCAGGTCCGCCTCGGCGATTTGCCGGTCCACCCATTCGGTGCACGGGACGGGCGGCGCGGACCGCGGAAGTGCCCGGCCGCTGCATGCAGAAAGGCGTGCTCGACAAAAAGAGGGCGGAAGCCGCGTTTTTAGGTTGACGAGCCGCACGGGGCTGGGTAGTATCATCACAGTACGAGCTTTCGTTTCTCATCGCTCTGTCGCGTTCCTCATTTCACATACCTTCGTTCACATACCTTTGACCTGACAATGAAGACTCCTTCCCTCTTCGCCTGCGTCTTCGGCTTGGCGGCGGCCTCCGTGGCCTCGGGTGCGGCTGACGCCCCGGCTTCCCCCGCAGCCCCCGCCGCGGCAACGGTTCAGGCGCCCGCGCAGCCGGCCGCCGATGCTCCGCAAGCGCTCTCCCCCGTGGCTTCCGCACTTTCAAAGCTCACCTTCATGAGCGACGTGCGCCCGCGCTTGGACGCCAAGTATTACATTTTCCTGCACAGTGCCAGCTGGTGCGGCGCCTGCATTGCGACCATGCCCACGGTCGTCGAGACCATCAAGGAGATGGAGGCGGAGAAGGCTCCGATTGAAGTCATCCTCTGCTGCTACGATCGCACGGCTGCTGCCGGGGTTGAGTACTCGAAGGAGAACGGTCACGCCTTCCCCCTGCTCATGGACGGCTCGCCGGGGGTTTATGATATTCCCGGCAATCAGCGAGCCACGGGAATCCCTGATATCCGCATCATTTCCGCTGACGGCGAGCTTGTCTTTGCCGGTCTCGGTAAAAAGATTGCCGACTGGAAGACGATTATCGCCGAGTACGAAGAGAAAAAGAAGGGCTGACACTGAAGATCAGGAACGCTGGTCTCCGTTTACCCCTCCGCTCTCCCGACTCCGGTAGCTTGAGGTCCGGCGTTTTCCCTCTGATTCCGCCCCCTCCCATTCATCCATCCTCACCTCCTCCACATTCACACTCTAACCACCATCATTCCCATACCATGAACATGAAAAAACTGATTGCCTGCGCGGGGCTCGTGGCAGCCCTTGCCTTCACCCCGATGAGTTACGCTGAAGCTGAAGCCGAATCTTCCGGCTCGACCCCTGCCGTTCAGGAGGCGATGAAGGGCGTCAAGAGCTTCAACCGCAAGATCAACAAGAAGGCGAAGTACTACATTTACCTTCAGTCGGCCAGCTGGTGCGGTCCCTGCAACCAGGAGATGCCGGAACTGGCCAAGATGTACCCGAAGATGAAGAAGGCGGGCATCGAGCTCATTCTCGTCAGTGCCGATCGCGATGAAAAGACGGCCAAGGCCTTCCTCAAGAAGTACAAGGCCGGCTTCCCGGGCGTGATGCCCGATGCGGCCAAGGACTTCCCCGGTTTTCAGCGGGCCAACGGCATTCCGAACGCCATCATTGTGACGGCGGACGGCGAGGTGCTTCAGACTGGGCACGGCAGCATCATCAAGCAGTGGAAGGAGATCTGCAAGCCGACGGACGACAAGTAAGCAGGTTGGCAATCTGACAGGCAGCGCCCTTCCGCCATCGCCCGCCTCAGGGCGGCGCATGCGATGGCGAGTTAAGGAGCACGCTGTCAGCCGGAGTTCGTTGCAGAAGCCGACAGGGGTATCCCTGTCGGTTTCTTTTTCTCGTTCCCTGCCCTTCTTGCGCTCATAACTTTTTCCGCTTTTCCCGCAACATCCGACTCGCTCTTCCGACCGAGAGAGCTTTGCTGACGGTGTGCGGCGGCCGACGGCAGGCCTCAGGACGTCGGAATCGGCAAGAGAAAATAGCGCGGACTCCGCCAAAAGCCGGTTGACTAATGCCACGGGAGGGCATAAAATAGGGGCGCTATGAAAGATACCCTTGAGGACCTCAAATCCCGCCGCAGTTGCCGCAAATACGAGCCTCGGCAAATCAGCAAGGACGAGCTGGACGCCGTTCTGGAAGCCGCTCAGTATGCGCCCACGGGTCACGGTCAGCAGTCTCCCCAGATGGTGGTCGTGCAGGATCCGGAGCTCATCCGCAAGCTTTCTCGTCTCAATGCCGAGGTGATGGGAACCACGCGCGATCCGTTTTACGGAGCTCCGACGCTGGTGATTGTTTTTGCTGACGCCAGTTCTCGCACCGGCACGCAAGATGCCTGCTCCGTCATGGTGACGCTGCTCAATGCGGCCCATGCTGTGGGTCTCGGCTCTTGCTGGATCAACCGCGCCAAGGAGATGTTTGAGCTGCCTGAGGGCTTTGAGCTGCTCCAGAAGTGGGGCATCAAGGATAACTACGAGGGACTCGCCATCTGCATTCTCGGCTATGAGGCAGAGGGCGGCGTCATGCCGGCCAAGCCCCGCCGCGAGGGCTACGTGATGTACGTCTGAGCAGCAGTCGGTGAGCGACGCGGCGACCTGCCACGGCATACACCACAATGATGAGAGCAGGTGCGGGAGAGATGTTCCCGCTCCTGCTCTCGGTTTCGCTCCCTGTGGAAATTGCTCGCGTGAACGCTCTTTGAGAGCCCTCGAACGTTTCAGATGAGGCCGATCAGCGCCTCCGCCCCCTCTCCGGCATCAGCGTCCGTGCTCCTGCGCGCGAGCCAGCTCGCGGCGCATCAGCAGCGCGATGGTCTGATAGAGCTCGTAGCGCGAGAGTGAGCCCATAAGGCGGCCGCTAGCGGGATCGGATACGGGCAGAGAGCGGCAATCCGTCCTGCGGAAAATCTCCAGAGCCTCGGGCAGGCTCTGCGAGGCGCACAGCACGGGGACGGAGCGGTCGACGAGGTCGCGAGCCACGCGGGCATCTTTCGGGAGGGGCTCGAGCAGAGCCGTGCGCCGCACGACGCCTACACAGTGCCCCCGCGCGTCCTGCACCGGCACGTTGGCGCCGGGGTGGCGCAGCATCAGGCGCATCACGCGATCCAGTGCCGTCTGCTCCCCTGCCCTCAGCGGCAGCGGGCGGCACAGGTGCCCGACGCGCATCTCGCGCAGTGTTTGGTCAAAGGGAGAATCGGAAGCCCCGCGCTGCCCGGGTTCGGGGTCATAGAGGGAGGGGCCGGGCAACAGGCGGCCCAGGGCGTAGGCGGCGCCCACGGCGAGCATCAGGGGGAAGAGAAGCGGCGCGCTGAGGGAGAACTCGATGACGAGCAGCAGAGCCGTCACGGGCGTCCGCCCGGCCACGGCAAAAAAGGCGGCCATGCCGACGAAGGCGCAGGCCAGGGCATGGCCGGGCTGCACAAGGCCGACGGCCTCGCCACCGCAGCCGATGAGGTAACCGAGGAAGGCCCCGATCATCAAGGTAGGCGTCAGCACGCCTCCCATGGTTCCGGCGCCGAAGACGAGTGCGACGAGAAAGGCCTTGAGCCCGAGCAGGCTCGCGGCGTGAGCGGGTGTCAGAGCTCCGTCTCGGAGTGAGAGCAGGGCCTCGTAGCCGTTGCCCGTCACAGCTGGTTCGTAGAGGGCGATGATGCCCACCAGCAGCCCGGCCAAGGACATGCGGAGGGCGAGCGGAAGGCGCTTGCGACCGCTGATGCGGCGCATGAACCCCAGCCAGAAGACCCAGAGCTTGCCGGCGGGTGCCGCGAGCAGGCCGAGCGCGATGCAGGCCGCGAGTTCCGCCGGGGCGCCGAAGGCGGCGGGACAAGCGAAGAGCGCGCCGGAGCCTCCTGCAATCTCCGCCAGGGCGTAGGCGGAGCAGGAGGCGAGCAGCAGGGGGGCGAGGGTGCCGATGCTGAAGGTGCCGACGACGACTTCGCAGACGAAGAGGCAGGCGGCCAGCGGGGTGTGAAAGGCGGCCGTCATGCCGGCAGCGGCTCCGCAGCCCACCATCAGGCGGAGTCGGGCGGGCGAGACGTAGAGCCAGCGGCCGATGGCCGAGGCGGCGACGGCGGCAATTTGAATGAGGGCGCCCTCTTTGCCGATGGCAGCTCCGCTGCCTAAGCTCAGAACGGCTGAGCAGCTGCGCAGGAGGCCCTGCCGCAGCGGCAGGCGTCCGTCGCCGAGGGAAAAGGCCTCCATGTATTCGGGGGGCGGTTTCGTCGTCCGGCGCCCGGCGAGAAGGACCAGGGCTGCTGCCGGCAAAGCGCCGAGGGCCGGCAGAAGGATGCGCCAAAGCGGCGGCAACTCAGCAAAGCAGGCGACGATGCCGCCATGACGCAGCCCCGTGAAGAGATAGCGCACCCAGCGTGTCGCCTCGTCAAACAGCAGCGCGGCGGCGGCACCGGCCAGCCCCATGAGGAGAGCCTGTACGACGACGGCCTGCCACTCGCCGATGCGCAGCCGGCGCATCAGCCGCAGCAGGCTTTGCAGGCGCGCGTAGTGGCGCTGAAAACTGCCGGAGGAGGATGTCATGAGAGAGCTGTTGTCGGCAACGGCATCTGATGCTCGGTTCCCTACTCTTCCTCGTTCGGACTCGGTCCGCTCTCCAGTCAATTTTCCGCCGCATTCAGCGCACTCGGGCGATTCAAGTGGCGGGGCCAAAGCAGCAAAGGGTCAGGCGTCTGTCGCCACGCCGTCGCGAATCATCAGCACGCGGTCGCCTCGCGAGGCGATCTGGCGGTCGTGCGTGACGATGACGAGCGTCTTGTTGCCCTCTTCCGCCAGACCGAAGAGCAGGTCGAGAATCTGGGCGCCGATGCGGGAGTCGAGGTTGCCCGTCGGTTCGTCCGCGAAGATGATGGAGGGGTCGTTCGCGAGGGCGCGGGCGATGGCGACGCGTTGCTGCTCGCCGCCCGAGAGTTCGTTGGGCAGGTGATCCATGCGGTCGGCCAGGCCGACGCGCTCGAGCAGCCCGCGCACGCGATCCGAGGCCTCACGCCCGGCCACGGCGGTTGCGAGGGAGGCATTTTCAAGGGCCGTCAGCTCGGGCATCAGCATGTAGTTCTGGAAGATGAAGCCCATCATGCGATTGCGGAAGAGGGCGCGGCGGCGCAGGGAGAGGTCATAAATGTTCTGACCGTCGATGAGCACCTCGCCCTGCTGCGGAGGCTCCAAGCCGGCCAGGGTGTACATCAGCGTCGTCTTGCCGGCGCCGCTGGGGCCGCAGAGAAAGAGGCGCTCGCCGCGCTTCACGTGCAGCGAGAGGCCATGGAGCACTTCGACCTGCTTGCGGCCGATGCTGTAACTGCGGTGCAGATTCGTTCCCCGGATCATGCGCGTGTCAGTTCGATATTGTCAATCAGGCGGACGTCGCCGAAGTAGGCGGCCACGGCGAGCAGCGCGGTGCGGTGCTCGTCCTTGAGTTCGTGCAGGGTCTCCGCATCCACCAGCTCGACGTAGTCCACGCGCGCGCCGGGGATGGACTCGAGGGCGGCGGTGACCTGCGTGCAGAGGGTTGAGGCCGGGCAACCGGATTGGTAGGCCTCGCGCGCGGCGGTGAGGCTGCGGTAGATCAGCGGGGCGGCGGCGCGGTGCTCGGGGCTGAGGCGGACGTTGCGGCTCGACAGGGCAAGGCCGTCGGCTTCGCGGACGATTTCGGCGCCGTGCAGCTGCACGGGGATGTCCAGATCGCGCACGAGGCGGCGCAGGATGGCGAGCTGCTGGTAGTCCTTTTTGCCGAAGACGGCATCCGTGGGCTGCACGAGGTTGATGAGCTTGGTCACGACGAGGCAGACGCCGGCGAAGTGACCGGGGCGACGCGCTCCGCAGAGCACGGTGGAGAGCCAATTCTCCTCGATGCTGATGGAGCGATCCGGGCAGTACATGACGTCGGGCGTCGGAATGAACACCACGTCGGTGCCGCAGGACTCGCAGACGGCGAGGTCATGCTCGGGTGCCTGAGGGTAGGTTGCGAGATCCGACGCGTTGTCGAATTGAACGGGGTTGAGAAAGACGCTGGCCACGACGCAACCGTCGTCTCCGGCCAGTTCGCGGGCCTGCCGCAGCAGGGAGGCATGCCCTTCATGGAGGGCTCCCATCGTCGGAACCAACACGATTCGCGACCCGCGCACCGGAGCCAGCGCCGCGCGCAGCTCCTCTTTTGTCCTGGAAATCTGCATGGCGGCACTATAGCACAGAAGACGGGCGCATTCAAGGCCGATCTCAAGCATGCAGGAGCCTCGGATCGGGCGGGCAACTTCCCAACACAGCCCGCCCTCCCCCCTCTCCCTCCGGCTCGCAGCTTCGCCGAGAGGCGGAAGGCGAAACGACGGGTGTTGAAAAATCAGCGGCGACTCCCCGAGGCCGAGAAAACTTGATCGGGGAGCCGCCGGAGCGGAACGCTCTGCGCCGGAGGGGCGTCAGAGCTTCACTTGCATGTTGAGCTGCTCGTCCTCTTCCGTATCGTCGCCGCCGTGGGCGAGGATAAACTGGAGGTCATTGAGGTCGAGGCTGGAGGCGAAGCCCTCGTCGCCGAGCACGTTGGAGACGAGCTGGTTCTTCTGGTGCTGGAGGACGCGGATCTTTTCCTCGACGGAGTCGCGGGTCAGCAGGCGGTACGCAATGACCTTGTTTTTCTGGCCGATACGGTGCGTACGGTCGATGGCCTGACTCTCCACCGCGGGGTTCCACCACGGGTCGTAGAGCACGACGTAGGAGGCGGACGTCAGGTTCAGACCGGCGCCGCCCGCCTTGAGCGAGAGGAGGAAGACGCTCGGCTCCTTCGACTCCTGGAAGTGCGTGATTTCGGCCTTGCGGTCCTTCGTCTGGCCCGTCAGGTAGTTGTAGGGGCGCTGCTCGGCTTCGAGGCGCGCCTTGATGATCTCGAGCATGGAGACGAACTGCGAGAACACCAGCACCTTGTGACCTTCCTCACGCAGCTGATCGAGCAGGTAGAAGAGGGCGTTGAGCTTGGCGCTCTCTTCGTGTGCGTACTTCGGATCCACCAGGCCGGGGTGGCAGCAGATCTGGCGCAGGCGCATGAGGCCCTGCAGAATGGCGAAGGAGTTTTTCTTGACGGACTCGTCGGAGTCGACGCCCAGCAGGGCCTTCTGGATGCGCGCGAGCTCGGCCTTGTAGAGCTTGCGCTGCACGCCCTCCATCTTCGCGTAGACCTCCTCCTCGGTACGGGGCGGCAGGTCCTTGGCCACCTGCTGCTTGGTGCGGCGCAGCAGGAAGGGCTTGAGGCGGGCGGCGAGGCGATTCTGGCTCTGGGAGTCCTTGCGCTTGTCAAAGCGCTTCTTGAAGTAGGCGCGGCTGCCGAGGACGCCGGGCATGGCGAAGGCCATCAGCGACCACATGTCGAGCAGGCGGTTTTCAATCGGCGTACCGGAGAGCACGAGGCGGTTGTAGGCCGTGATTTCGCGGGCGGCCTTGGCGGCCTTCGAGTCGGGGTTCTTGATCTGCTGGCCTTCGTCGAGGATGACTGTCAGCCACTTGATGGCGTTGATCTGCTCGCCGCAGACGCGCAGCTGCGCGTAGTTGATGACGACCATGTCGTAGTTGGCGAGGATGTCTTCAACGTTGGCCTGCTCCTTGTTGCGGATCACCAGCACGCGCACGTCGGGCGCGAACTTGGCCGTCTCACTGGCCCAGACGTCCAACACCGACTTGGGGCAGACGATGAGCACGGGCGGGATGACCACCTTGCGGCGCCCATGCTTGTTGCGCTTGGCGTAGTCCTCGCGCAGCCAGAGGATGTAGGTGATGGACTGAATCGTTTTACCGAGGCCCATATCGTCCGCCAGGATGCCGCCGAAGCCGTTGACGGACAGGTAGGCGAGGAAGTGGAAGCCTTCGATCTGGTACGGGCGCAGCGTCGCGTGCAGCGAGCTGGGCACGTCGGGCTTGACGTCGATCTTGATCTCGGCCGTGCGCTCCTTGATGCGCTGCCAGGCCTTCGGGTCGAAGACTTCGGCGGCGCGGGGATCCGCGAGCTGCAGGGCGTGCATGCGGTGCGTCTCGCCGGAGAGGTCGAAGGGATCGAGGCCCAGCTTGGTAACGGCGTCGCGCTGGGCGTCGTCGAGCTTGATCTCCAGGCGCATCCAGCGCCCGTCATCCATGCGGACGTAGCCGCCGCGAGCCGACACCAGCGAGCGGATCTGCTCCTTGGTGAGGGTGACGCCCTCGACGTCGATGACGATGCGGAGGTCAAACCAGTCGATCTCCTGATTGACGACTTCAAAGCGGATGGCGGCAGCGACGGGATCCGCCAGCAGGGACTTAAGGTTGTCGTCCATCTCCACCTTGATGGTCTCGGGGATCCTCTTGCACCACTCAGCGAACTTCTCGGGGAACTGCTTGGTGATGCGGCTCTTGAAGGAGGCCAGCGGCGTGTCGTAGGTGAAGTTCATCTCCTCGAGCAGGTCGGGGATCGGGTAGAGGTAGTCGCGCATGAAGCGCAGCAGCGTGCGATCGTGCACGGGCACCTGCTCCACGACTTCCCAGTCGTCCTTGCCGAGGCGCTCCTTGCGGCGGCCGGGGTCGTCCTGCGCCGTCACGTCGAGCAGCACGTGCTCCGTCTCGGCACTCGTCAGACCGCGCACGATCTTCATCGTGAAGGTGGGCTTCATCTCGATGTCCACCACGCGATCCTCGAGGCTCGGCGGCAGCGTCGCGCCGATCTTGCGGAGGAACTCCACGCCCTCCAGACTGTCGATGACGGTCTTGGGAATGGAGTATCGCGGCTCTACCTCGGTGCTCTCCATCCAGCGCGGAGGGCCCGGGAAGACGGTTTCGTCCGACTGGTAGAGCTCGACCTGGCCGGGCAGCTGGCGCACGGAGTGCGTCACGTGCACGCCCGCGGCGGTGACCAGCTGCAGCCCGTAACAGTCCGGCACGATGGGGTCATCGATGCAAATCCACTTGAGCGGCTCCTGCACCACCTTGAAGTAGCACTCGTCGAGGTTGACGAGGTAGCCCTTGAGGGCGGGTTGGTGGAAGAGGCGGTTCATCAGGCGGCAGGCGGCCTCGTGATCGAGGTCGAGAATGACGGTATCCTCGTGATCCGCGTAGTCGTGCAGCACGTTGAGCAGGATGTCCGACTGCGGATCCATCTTGAGAGCGCCGCGCACGTACTCGTCGAGGATGCTGTCGAGCTGCGAGCGCTCGCGAATCGTCGTCCACTCGTCCGTCTGCTGCAGGCGATACTCAAAGCGCGCCTCGTTGATGGTGGAGAGCAGGCGCATGTGCAGGGGATGGCGCGGCGGCTGCGGCGGTCTCTCGTTGACGCTCTGGATGCGATCGTACCAAGTGCCGACCTCTTTCTCGCGCTCCCAGGCGCGGATGCGCCGCTGCACCTTCTCGAGATCCGTGATCACGTTCATGAACTCCGGATAGGGGATGCGCTTCTTGGAGAAGGCGTAGGCGATGTAGTTCCAGAACTCTTCAATGTTGCGGGGAGGCTCGGGCCAGAGGTCCAGGGCATCGTAGCCGGTGATCTCCCAGCGGGGATTGAGGCGCACGAGATCGTGGTCGTGAACCTCCTGCTCGATGACGAAGCGGCGGTAGCGCTTTTCAAGCTTGAGCACGAAGTCGGACTCGCTGTCGTCGAGGTCGCGGCCGAGCTTCTCCTCCAGAATGTCCGTCAACGGCACATCATCGAGCTCGTTGGGGCTTTCGGGCATGTTGGTGCCGCGATACATGCGCTCGACCATGGTGGCGATGAGACAGGCCCCGGCAAGCTTTTCATCGCTCGCCGTGCAGGAGCCGAACCAGCGGTTACCCTGCAGGCGCAGGCTGGTGCGGAAGACGCCCTGTTTGGTCTCCACCCGGCCCTGGATGAACAAGTGGTTGCCGAAGATTTGTGTCACCGCCCCTTCCTTCTGCAACTTTTCACCCTCATTGCGAACATCTTCCGCGTAAGCGTTCAGAAAGTTCAGGGTGGCACGATCAGGGTTGAGTGATGGACTTAACATTTTTGTCAGATGCGTAGAGCGGAATGTGCGCACCGGCTCTCAGATGCGCGGGCACCGCGAGTATGGTGTATCTATACCATGTTATCGGGATGTTTTCAAGATTGTATTTTTTGTTTTTTGCATTTTTCGGCTCGAACAGAGGCCCGGCGCATGCTAGAGTCTGCTCTATGAGGAAGGCATGACAGGAACTCGGCTTGCCGCCGCGCGCGCTTTGTGATACGTATGAGCGCATGAGACGCTTCATTGCCGCACTGGTGCTCCTGCTGGGTGTCGCGACCGCTCAGGCGCGCGTGCCGTCGGACTGCACGCAGGCTGTTGTCGGAGTAGCGGACGGCTGGAACAGTTCGCAGGTCAGCATCAGTTTGCTGGAGAAAGATCGCAGCGGACGCTGGAGCTGCGTCATCGGCCCGGTGTCCGGCCGCCTCGGCCGCAACGGCTTGGTCTGGGGACTGGGGCTGCACCGCCTTCCGCAGGGGGCCACCGTGAAGCGGGAGGGAGACGGCCGCTCGCCGGCGGGCATCTTCCCCATCGGCGGGCTGTGGACGACGACGGCGACGCCCGTGCGCCATCTGCGCCGCCTGAAGGAGGTGCGCGTGGGGCCGGCCGATCTCTGGGTCTCGGACCCGGCCACGCCGCAGCTCTACAACCGCTGGGTGCGGCTGAAGCACCCGGCGACGAGCGCTTGGGAGAAGCGTGAACAGATGCGCCAAAACGATGCAGCGCACAGCATCAAGCTGCTCATCTGCCACAACACGCCCGAGATACCGGGCTGCCCCGTCGTCGGCTGCGGCTCATCCATCTTTTTCCACATCTGGCGCAACGGCGGCAAATCGCCGACAGCCGGCTGCACGAGCATGGCTGAGGCGAATCTGCGCGCCATTATCGCCCGCATCGACTCGGCGCGCAATCCCGTCTACATTCTGCTGCCTCGCTCAGAGTATCTGCGCCTGCGCCGCGACTGGCGGCTGCCCTGACGACACGGCGCCCCGCGGCGGGCTCTTTCTCCCGGCGGCCCCTTTCTCCTACAGAATTGACCGTCCGCCGACCGCCACCCCTGACCACCACCCCGCAGACCGACCACACGGCCTCCGCTCGGCGGATCCGCCTCATCGGAGCCCGAAGCCTCTCCCTGAAGCTCCGTCCCGCAGTCGCGCTTTGAGCTTGACTTGAGCCTCCGATGCGTGTATGAGAGAAGGCCACGGGTTCCCTGTTTTGCGAATCCGTTTCAAATATCCGCCTCAAACCGCCTCACCCTGTTCCACCCCACCCATCCACGCCATGCGATTCTCTTCCGCAAGCTCCTCTTTTGCCCTGATGGCCGCCCTGCTCTGCCTGCCGCTCGGAGCCGCCACGAACAACGACACCAAGTCCACCTTCGACGTGGACAAGAGCGGCCAGCACGACAGCCAGTACAAACAGTTCTGGGTCGGTATCTTTGACTCCAAGGGCACGGCTCAGGTCTGCGTCAAGCTCGCGCTCATTGTCTCGGTGAACATTCACACCTACATGCTCGACGGGGCCACGAAGATCACGGAGTGCACGATTGACACGCTCGGCAACAACTCCATCCGCATCTACGGCACGGGCTCCGAGCAGGTGCAGCGCAACCTCAGCCGCCTCAGCAACACGCGCGAGCTCATCGACAGCAAGACGGGCGGCGCCACGCGCTATCCGGGTCGCAAGTTCCCCGAGGGCGCCTACAGCCACAACGTCGAGTTCCAGGTGGACAGTGCGGCCGAGGTGCAGGCCGTCTATGAGTCCGTGCTCAACGCCTGGCTCAAGAACAAGGGATGCATCTACAAATCCTGAGCCTCCCGTCGCACGCGCCCATTTCGCTGCCGAGGCGGCGAGCGGAGGGGCGAGCACTTTAACTGTGCGTTATCGAACGCGCACCCACTCCTTTTCATCACAGACCATATATGAAACACACACGCAACACCATGCTGGCTTTCGCCCTGGCGGCCCTTGCGCCGCTGGCTCTCGCCAACTCCGAATCCCCGACGGACCAGACGGCGGAGCCCGACGCCACTCCCACCTCGGGCGGCAACCCTGCCCCGGCTCCGGAACCCGCCCCGGCGCCTGAGCAAGCGCCAGCTCCCGCCCCTGCCGCGCAGCCGGATGAAGAGGCCATGCTGAAGCAGGCTCAGGAGGCGGCCGAAAAGATCACGCCCGATCAGGCCATGGACTTCCTCTCCTTCGGCGTCGGCTACTCCATCGGTCAGGATATCGCGGCGAATCTCCCCGGCATCAAGACGTCGGATCTCAATGAGCAAATTCTGCTCAAGGCCATTGCGGACGGTCTCGCCAACAAGCCGGATCAGGAGGTGGCCGAGCTCGACATGCCCTCCCACATCTACGCCATTCAGAAGCTGATGGCCGATCGCACGCAGCAGAAGCTTCCCGCGCCGACAGGGCTCAGCCCCGAGGAGCAGAAGCGCTACGATGAGATCGTGGCGGCAGCCGCCAAGATCGGAGAAGCCGAGGCGCTGAAGTTCTTCAACTACTTCACCGGCTATCAGGTCGGCCAGGGCATCGGCGCAGACTTCCCCGGGGTGCAGGGCGGTGACTTCCGCTTCTCGGGCATCATGAAGGGTGTGGAAAGCGGCCTGAGCAACAAGGTGCCCGAGGCCTACGCCACCCCCGAGAAGGTGGCGCCCTACGCGATCGCTCTCACCAAGATTTTTGACGCACGCCTCAAGGCTCAGGGCGAGATCAACCTGAAGAAGGGGCTCGACTTCCTCGTGGAGAACGGCAAAAAGGAAGGCGTTGTCACGACGGCCTCCGGCCTTCAGTACAAGGTTCTCACCCCCGGCAAGGGCGAAACCTACGATGAGAAGAAGCACGGCCGCAATGCCGAATGCAGCGTTACCTACGAGGGGCGCCTCATCGACGGCACGGTCTTTGACGCAACGAGCACGCCCGTGAGCTTCCCGATCAACGGGGTAGTTCCCGGCTTCTCGGAGGCGCTCAAGCTCATGCCCGTCGGCTCCGAGTGGGAGGTTTACATCCCGGCGGAGCTCGGCTACGGCGTGCAGGGGCCGTCGGTCATCGGCAGCAACTCCGTGCTCATCTTCAAGGTGAAGCTGCACGAGATCAAGAGCGCGGCCGGTACCGCCGGCAATCCCATCGAGCTCACGCCCGAGCTCGAGGCTCAGCTGCGCGCTCAGGGGCTCCAGCCCGTTGAGTAAGTGAGGCGTTCGACGATTCACAACGCAGGCAGGCCGGGAAACCCGGCCTGCCTTTTTTGCAATAACAGGCGCGTATTCTCCGCCTTCCGCCTTCCGCCTTCCGCCTTCCGCCTTCCGCCTTCCGCCTTCCGCC
>URLZ01000034.1 GCA_900548895.1 uncultured Akkermansia sp. | reverse complement strand
CTCAGACAACGAGTGCTCCGCAGTCACCTGAGAGGTGAGCTCGTTGAGAGCTTACAGCGAGACCTGAGCGAGACCTGAGCGAGACCTGAGCAGGGCTCGGGGCGCGGCGCTCGCTGCTCAGGGGGGGTATCGCGAGGCCTCAAGGCGGGGGCTCAGGGTGCAGACGCGGCGGAGAGAGCGGGCTCGCCGGACTCCAGAGGACTCCGCGGGCTTGGCGGATGGAGAGGCTGCTGACAGCCCTGCGGATGGAGCTGATGGCTCCGATGGTTCTGACGGCGCTATTCGGACGCTGTTTCAGAGGATGGCGCTGATTCAGCGGACGAGTCAGGGGATGGAGCAGCCTCCGCCGCATCATCGGATGCTCGGCGGCTCTGCTGCAAAAACCAGCGTCGCACACCGCTGACGGGGTAGCCGAGATCATTGCGGAGGTAGTCGCGCAGCTCGCGGAGGCCTTGGCTGCGCGAGCCGAAAATCTGCTCGAGACTCAGGCGCTGCTCCTCGGGCACATCGAGCTCTTCCTGAAGGTCAAAAAGGATGCAGCAGAGCGAAGGGCTGCGATGCTTCGGGTCCTCAAACATCCGACGGGCGATGCTCAGGCTCTCCTCCTTGCGGTTGTGCAGGCGGCAGAGGCTGTAGAGCTGCCAGCGGCGATAATACTCCGGCGCGCCGTTGTCGGCGGCGCGAGCGTACAGATCTGCCGCCTCGGCGTAGCGGGGCGGGAGGGCAACATCATTGCAGAAGCGGGCGCTCTCCAGCAGCAGCGTCGGATCGTTCGGATTGTTTTTCAGCCCGTCGATCAGAAACTGCTCGCCGCAGCGGCGGTACTCCTGCGCCAGTTCCGCGCGCCGATGCAGATCGAGCGAGCGATCGGCGCGCACCTGAGCCGCGGCATTGCGCGCCATCTCCTGCGAGGCGCGCGCCCAGTAGTTCACGCGGTGCGGGCTCAGCGTGGTCACCGCCTGCCAGCGGCGGCGCGCCCGAGGCCAGTCATTTTTGAGCCAGGCGTCCGTCGCATCGAGCACGAGCATCTCGGCCGCGAGCGAGCGCAGCCCCCCGAGGCTGAAGAGCGCCAGCTGCTGCGAGAGCGCGTCTCGCCCGTCAATGCGGACGGGCGGGAGCCGCAGCTTCCGCTCCGTCTGCTCCTCGCGCAGAGGGGCGGACGCCAGCGACAGCGCCGCCCCGCCCGCCGCCAGAATCAGCAGCGCGGGCAGCTGCCGCAGGCAGCGGCGCAGAGAAGCGTGGCGCAGAATACTCATGCGGTATAGGGCGGGTTGCGTCGGGTAAAAGTGTCTCGAGAGCCTCGCCGCGGGGCGGCCGGGGCGGAGGGCACTGAGGCGAGTATGTCGAGGTGAGGATGTCGAAGCGGGAAAAAGAGGGGAAGGGGTAGCTTGGCGGAGCGAGGGAGCCGCGCGACAGCCCGGAGGACGTTTGCGAGGTGCCGCAGCCCGCCGATTCAGGCCGCGCCGGCTTCAGGACTCAGAGGCTCCGGCGGCGTCAGTCCGCGAGCTTCAGGCGCCGGCGGATCTCGGCGGCGAGCTCCTCCCATTCGGGAATCGGGGCCTTGACCTCGCGGGCGCGGGCCAGTGGCGTGCCCCAGATGGCGTCATACTCAACCGGGCGACCGCGCAGGTAGTCCACCGCGCTGCTGGGGATGAAGTCACCCATCAGCGAGGTGCGCTGCATCTGCTCCTCCACCAGATCCATCGGCAGGGGGAAGCCGCGCATCTCCGCCGTCAGGCAGACCTCATTCATGATGCGGCGCGCGCGCTCCGGCTGCCCGGACATGGCGAAAAGCTGTCGAATGCTGATGCCGCCGTGCGCGAGGCAGAGCCCGTTGAAGGGGATGTTCCAGGAGAGCTTCGTCCAGAGAATCTCCTCCGTGTGCCCGAAGGCCTGAGCCTCCACGCGCGCCTCGCGGAGCATCGCGGCGAGGGCCTCCGCCCGCTGCCGACCGGCAGCATCGGGCACCAGCGGCGCCACATGCACCTTGCCGCCCTCCAGATGGCGAATCACGGCGGGCTCATCCATCATGCAGCACACGAAGCAGAGCCCCACGAACACGCGAGAAGCCGGCACCACCTCGGCAATTGCCTCAGCATTGCCCATGCCGTTCTGAAACGTCATCACCTCCGTGCCCTCGTGCAGCAGCGGCGGCAGCGCCTGAGCAAAGAGGGCGTTGGCGCAGGTCTTCCAGCTCACGATCACCAGATCGACCGGCCCGCACTCCTCGGGGTGCGCGCAGACCGACGGCGTCGGCAGCGTGATGTCGCCGTCCACACTGTGGACGTGCAACCCGTGCTCGCGCATCGGGCCACAGGCCGAGCGCGCTATAAAAGTCACCTCGTGCCCGGCCTCCGCCAGACGCGCCCCATAGTAACAGCCGAGAGCCCCGGCTCCGAGAATGGCGATCTTCATGAGCTCACCTTAGCACAGCCGGCCCAAAAAGCAATAAAAAACGGGCTCAGACCCTGAGATGGTACAGGTCTCCCAGGGTGTGGCCCGAGGAAAACGCCGACCCCCGCCCGATCTCTGTTCCCCTTTGTCCCTGAAGGAAACAAGCGCCATCCGCCGCTCACTTCAATGGGCTCCCATGGGCTCATTGCACGGCTGGAGCTCCGAGACGCAGGGCTCACCCTATGCCAACAGGTCCCTTTGCGAAGAAATACTTCAGTTCTGTTATATAATGCCGATGAAACGTTACCATGTTAGCGCTAAAACTAACGAATTTTTTCTGAAAAGTTTCTTTTTCCTTGACGAATACTTTTCCATATGATAGAAAGAAAATTCAGATTCTATTATTAATAAACGATAAAGAATTTATACCTATGAAGATAAGCTACACAGCTCTCGCATTGTTGGCTGCCATCGGAATGAACTTTATGGCAGAAGCTCAGGATATCAATTTGGAAAACGGAAATATATTTGTTGACAGGGGAGGGTCGCGCTACTTGGATTCTGTAGACATAACGATTGACCGGACAGGCGACGTGAGAAACCAGAGCTGCACGACAGACAATTTTGAAAGGGAAGGGGATTGGGGTACGGGCATCTTGGTGTGGAGATCATCCTTCCTGTCCGTTGACGGAGACGTCGACATTACGGTGAGACCGGCGGATTGGCCGGGAAGCAAGATAGAGCAGGAGCGACGCGGCATAGAGCTGAATGGAGGCGGTTCCATTGACGTGAAAGGAAAAACCACAATTACCGTAGACAACTATATCCACACAGACGAGTATCCGCCTGAGGGTGATCGGGAGGACTACGGGCTGGACTCTCAGAAGGGCTTCGAAGCGATGGGCGCAGACTCCGATTCCTATTTGCGCGGGGGATTGGATATTACGATGCTCAACGGTAACCGATCGATAGGTATTTACGCATATGATCAGGCGAAACTCTCGGTGACGGGCGGTACCAAGATCGTTGTCAAGGATGCGGCGTACTACACTTGGGGTATCAGCAATTTTTACAGCGATCAGGCATACAGCTACAATTACGGGCAGGAAGATGCGAGGCTGAGCTTCGATAATCTGGATATTACGGTGCAAGGCGGCAATAATGCCATCGGCATTATTTTGCGTGATTACAGGAAAAATGCCGACGGAGAAGATAGCATCACCGTTACCGGCCATACCAAGATTGATGCGTCCGGAGCGACAGAGTACACGGATCGGGGGCAGTATCAAGAATTTCCCGAACGCGTTTCGAATTACGGTATTTTTCTCTTTAACACGGCAGGTGCAACATTCAACACGGCCGAGATTACCACGGATGCAACTCAAGTTGCCGGGACTGAGGCCATTGGTACGTATGTCTTTTACTCCAATGCCACGTTCCAAGGTGATGTGAAGTATGTATCGAAAGCGCAGAGTAAGGAGTATGAGATCGGAGCGTTGGCGCGCTACGGAAGCTTGCTTGATTATCAGAAAGGAATGGTGTCGGAAGCTGCGGTTGTGCTCAATGCCCTGTCAAAATCAACTATCAAGGTCAATTCCTCAGAGGATCCGAATGCCAAGGTGAAGTTGACCGGAAACATTGTTGTCGGAAGGACTGAGGCTACAGACGTTCACCCCAATGCTGAGACCCCCGGGGTGGACGGATGGGAGTCGAAAGAAATGAATCCGATCGGAACGGTTACGGTCAATCTACTGAACGCAGAAAGCAGCTTCACCGGAGTGAATGAATTGGCCGGCGAGGGGAGCCGAGTGGATCTGAACTTCCGAAACGGGGCGAAGTGGAATGTGACGGCAAGCTCTCCGGTTACCAATCTCCAAGTGGCCGAGAATGCCGAGGTGAACATGACCTACGGTCGAGGTCAGCAGAGCGGTTCCGATGGTTTTGAGCCCCGCATTCTGACCGCCTCAACACTGAGCGGAGAGAATGGCATCTTCCGCATGCAAGTGGATATCGCGGATGATCTGGCAGACCAACTCCACGTGCTGGGAGAAGCATCGGGCAACCATCAGCTTGCCGTGAGCAACACGGGGGCAGAGCCCACAAGTGAGTCGATGAATACATACTTGGTGCGCCAGGAGCAGGGCTCGGCGACATTCAGCCTCGTCGGAACGACCGTGGATGCCGGTGTTTACAAATATGGTTTGCAGAGTCGCACGGATGGAGACGCAACGGAATGGTATCTCATGCGTCAGGGGCAGGAGCTGACTCCGACGGCTGAGGCCGTGCTGGGCATTTCAGGTGCGATCTCCTCCTATGCCATGTGGACGGCTCGCTTGTCCAGCATACGTGAACGCATCGGTGAAGTGAGGCGAGACCCGGTTGCGGCGGCTCTGGCTCGGGATGCCGCCGACGGCAGCGCCGCTTCAGAGGATGAAGCCCTCTACAACGGGTTGTGGTGTCGGGCCTTTTCCGGCCGCAATGACTTGGTCGGCATGGCCGGCGGCGGCTTTGAGCAGGATTTCTTCGGAGCGGAAGCCGGCTATGACCGCCTCTTTGCTCTGGATGATTCCCACTACGTCCTCGTTGGCGGGCGTATGCAGTACAGCTCAGCCAATCAAAGCCTGTACGGGAACCAGCGCAGTGCGGGAGATGTCGATAGCTATGGCGTAGCTGCCTATGCTTCATGGTACGATAGGGAGGGCTGGTACGCCGATACGGTCCTCTCCTGGGACTTGATCGACCAGAGTTTGTCCACCGCCATGAGTGACGGCACTCCCGTGACGGCCTCCTATGATTCATATGCTTTGGGTTTAAGCCAGGAGGTGGGCAGAATGTTCCGCCTGCGCCATCAGATCTTTCTCGAGGCGCAGGGACAGCTCTCCTATTACTGGATGCATGGAGCGGATTATGCCACCTCCAATGGCATGGTCGTTCGGCAGCAGGATATGAATGCCTTGATCGGACGCGTTGGCCTCGTCTTGGGCAAACGCTGGGATATCGGGAAAGACAGCTTCATTCAGCCCTATATCAAGGGGGGTGTGAATTATGAATTCCTCGGCGATCGCAAGGTCTCGGTGAACAGCCAGACCTTCCGAGATGATGTGCGCGGCCTGCGTGCCTATTACGGCGTGGGGGTCGACTGGCAGCTCAACCGGCGCGTTCGTTTCTACGGGGAGTTTGAACGCGAGGAAGGCGACTACGTATCCACCCCGTGGAGCGTGAACGTCGGCGTGAGGATTGCTTTCTGAGCCTTGCAGTCGCCTACCTCCTTCATCGGGTGTTCCCGGTGGGGAGGTAGACGGCAGAGCCGGCCGAATTGAGGCACAGCCTCGGCGCCTCCGCCGGCTCCATCGGCAGGCGATTGCCGCGTATCACTGCGGCAATCGCCTTGGCTTTTTTTATGTCGTTCTGAAAAGTTACCACCTCCGTGTCCTCGTGCAGCCGCTGCGGCAGCGCCCGGCCAAAGAGAGGGCGGCGGGCGCATCCTGCGCGCGATCACCGGAGTGATCGGCCCGCACGCCGATGCTCGCGGACCGACCTTATCGGCGGGGAAAAGCGCATGCCGCCCGCTGCGATGGTGCGATAACATGCCCGAGAGCCCCCGATGTCCGGAAATTACCGGCTCCGCTGAAAAAAAAGCTCGCCTTCGCGGGGGCAATCGGTATAATCAGAAGAGCACGGTAGACAATTTTGACACATTATGATCACGAAGCAATTCACTGTCCTGAACAAACTTGGAATTCACGCTCGACCCGCCGCTCAGTTTGTACGCGTTGCCGGCAAGTTCCAATCGGACGTCACCGTGGAGAAAGATGATGAGGCTGTGGACGGCAAGAGCATCATGGGGCTCATGATGCTGGCCGTGGGCTGCGGCGCGGTGATTACCGTCACGGCGGACGGCCCTGACGAGGAGGACACCATCAAGGCTCTGCAGGAGCTGGTGGAGAACAAGTTCGGCGAGTCCTGATCCGGCCGCCCCCCATTTCCCCCTTTGCCCCGAGATGAGTAACGACGCGCCGGAACGCCGCCTCAAGGGCCAGCCCGTTTCGCCGGGAATCGCCGTCGGAACGCTGATCTTGGATGCCCGCGGCCTCAATTCGCCCCAGATTCGCACGATCCTGCCCACGGAGCTGGAGCAGGAGTGGAAGCGTTTTGAGAGCGCCATCGCCCGCACCGAGGAAGAGCTCCGCCTGCTCAAGGAGCGCGTGCAGCGCATCTCGGGGGCTACCGAGGCCGCCATCTTTGATGCCCACCTCCTCTTTCTGCGCGACCGCACCATTCTGGCCCAGCTGCGCAAGGAGATGCCCAAGCGCCTGCAAAACATCGAGGCCGTCTATTATGCCGTTGTGCAGAACTTCATCGAGGTCATGCGCCAGGTGGACGACCCCTACCTGCGCTCGCGGGCGGCGGATGTGCAGGACGTGCTCAAGCGCGTGCTGCGCAACATGGAGCCCGCGCGCACGCCGCGCGTGAACGCCCCCTCGGACGGCCCGGCCGTCCTCGCGGCCTACGACCTCGCGCCCAGCGACACGGCCGACCTCGACCAGCGCAACATCCTCGGCTTTGTGACGGAGGTGGGCAGCTCCGTTTCCCACACGGCGATCCTCGCGCGCTCGCTGGGCCTGCCGGCCGTCGTGGCCGTGCCGCGCCTCATCCTCGACTGCCGCGTCGGCCAGCCCGTCATTCTCGACGGCTACAACGGCATCCTCATCGTCAACCCGACGGATGAGACGCGCGAGTATTACCGCGCCCTTCAGGTGGAGAAGGAGAAGGCCTACCGCACCCTCGTCGAGATGCGAGACCTGCCCCCCGTCACGCTCGACGGGCACCGCGTGCGCCTCGCCGCCAACGTCGAATACGCCCATGAGTACAGCGCGCTGCAGCGCTTCGGCGCCGAGGGCGTCGGCCTGTACCGCTCGGAGTTTTTCCTGCTCGGCAACGGGAGCAGCCTCCCCGGCGAGGAGGAGCAGTACGAGCACTACCGCATGCTGGCGGAGAGTTGCAGCCCGAATGAGGTCATCATCCGCACGCTCGATGCCGGCGGCGACAAGCTTCCCTTTGAGGAGTCCGCCGAAAAGGAGGACAACCCCTTTCTCGGCTGGCGCGGCATTCGCGTCTCGCTCAGCCGCCTCGACATGTTCAAGGACCAGCTGCGCGCCATCCTGCGCGCCTCGGCCCACGGCAAGGTCGGCGTCATGTTCCCCATGATCTCCGGCATCACGGAGGTGCGCGACACCCTCGACGTGCTCGACGAGTGCCGCGCCGAGCTGCGCGAGCGCGGGCAGGCCTACGATGAGCACATGCGCGTGGGCATCATGATCGAGGTGCCCAGCGCCGCCGTGATGGCGGACGTGCTCGCCCGCCACGTGGACTTTTTCTCCATCGGCACCAACGACCTCACGCAGTACACCATCGCCGTGGATCGCGTCAATTCCCGCGTCGCGCAGATGTTCCGCCCGACGCATCCCGGCGTCGTCCGCCTCATCGCGCAGACCATGCGCGCCGGCATCCCGACGGCCATCTGCGGCGAGATGGGCGGCGACATCTCCCTCGTCCCCCTGCTCATCGGGCTGGGAGCGCACGAGTTGTCCATGAGCATGCACCTGCTGCCCCAAGTGCGCTTCGCCGTCCGCCACCTGCGCTACAGCGACTGCGTCGCCGTGGCGGAGCAAGCCTTGCTGGCGGAGGACAGCCACACCATCCGCAGCCTCTCGCGCGACCTCGCGAAGAAAGCCTACCCCGAGCTCTTCGACTGATTCACGGCTCTGCCCGTCCCGAGTAGCTGAATGCGGTGCCGCGCGGAACGGCCGCGTTCGTTGCCCCCCCCGATGACGGGCTCTGCGTGCCGTCTCGGCGGCCTGCGCGTCGTTTCATCGGCTTGCGTGCGGCAGTATGTTATCGCGCCGCGTGTGCCGCATGAGCCGCGTGCACAGAGGGATGCGCCGGTCGAGAAAATACGCCGACCGCGACGCTAGCCGGAGTGGGTATCGCTTTCGGCGCGAGCAAGGCGCCGGAGTCGGGCAGGGGAAACGGAGCGAGGGCAGGGGGCCGGGGAATCCTGAGCCCCAGTCGCACGTGCGGCTTGCTCCGTACTCGCTTGGGCAGCGCGTTCAGACGGCGCGCTCCGTCCGCTTGCTCGGACGCCTCTCTCGGACGGCCCATCCGGCTCGCCCGAACGCTTCCCACGAGCCGCAGAGGGCTCAGTCGGACAGCTTGTCCTGCAACTGTTTCCACGCATCAAGGCCGACCTGCTGCGGCTTGTCCGCGGGGCCGCGCTGCGTCAGGCGAATCGGCTGCCCCGACTCCGTGAAATAGAGCGCCCGGAGCACCAACGTCTTCTTCATCAGCGCCGCATAGCCGCCCACGGGAACCGAGCAGTCCGCCTTGAGCGCATCGAGGAAAGCCCTCTCCGCCGCCACGCAGCAGGCCGTCTCCTCATCATTGGCCGGCGCCACGAGGCGGCGCGCCTCCTCATCGCCCTTGCGAATCTCGAGAGCCACCGCCCCCTGACCGAGGGCAGGCATGAAGGCATCCGGCGACAAATCCACCGTGCAGAAGCGCTGCCCCTCCACCTCGAGGCAGGAGCCGGTCATCCCGAGGCGATTGAGCCCGGCGCGGGCGAGCAGCGTCGCCGTCATCTCCGAGCTCTCCGCCAGCTTGCGCAGACGCGTGTGCACATTGCCGCGGATGGGCACGCAGCGGGCCGAGCCGCCCCAGTACGCCTCCGCAAAGCGCGCGCGGCGCACGCTCCCGGTGCCGATCACCAAGTGGCGCACATCCGCCCCGGGCTTGAGCACCAGCGTGTCCGCAATCACCTCGCGGGGCAGCACCGCCGCAATCTCGAAGCGCGGATCGAGCGTGCCGGGCATATCCTTGAGACTGTGCACCGCGCAGTCAATCTCCCCGGCCGCAAGCGCCTCCTCAATGGCGGCGATGAAAACGCCCTTGTCCGCCGTATTCGTCGCCGCATTCACGCGGTTGAGCGGCAAATCCGTTCGCGCGTCGCCCGCCGTGTGAATCTTGCGCACCTCGCAGCTGAACCCCGGGCAGCTTCGGCTGATCGCTTCAATGGCGAGACGGGTTTGCGCCAAGGCGAGCTCACTGCCGCGCGTGCCGATGATGAGGTGCTGCTTCATGCGAACCATTCTAGCGGAAAAACGGCTTCTTGCAAGTCAATTTTCGGGGGCCACCGAGACCCGGCGCGCGTGGCGTCGCGCAAACAGAATGCACAGCTCATAGAGCAGATACATCGGCAGCGCCATGAGAATCATCGTGCCGGGATCCGGCGCCGGCGCCAGCAGCAGCGCCGCCGCAAAACAGGCAATCAGCGCCGCCGCGCGCGTGCGCCGCATCATCTCATAGCGCAGAATCCCCAGCCGGATGAGCGGAATCACGAGCACCGGAAGCTCAAACACCGCGCCGAACATAAAGACAAGCTTCGCCGCGAAGGAGAGATAATAACCAATGCGCCATTCATTCTCAATGCCCATCGACGTCGTGTAGCCGTAAAAGAAACTCAGCACCCGCGGCAGCACGACCAGATACGCGAAGGCGCAGCCCCCCGCAAAGAGCAGACAGCCCCAAGCCACGCAGCGGTAGAGCAGGCGCCGCTCCCCGGCGCGCAGACCCGGGATGATGAAATGCAGCAGCAAGCGCAGCTGCACAGGGAACGAGAGCACCAGCCCGCCGAAGAAGGCGAGATGCAGCGAGAGCATGAAGCCCTCCGCCGGCTGAAAAGCCCCCATGAGGCGCACGTGATCCTGACCCGGCGCCGGGCGCAGCAGCGCGCCTGAATCGTGCAGCGCCAGCAGCGTGTCGCGCAGAGCCTCCTGCCCCGGCGCCGCCGTCGCGGCGGCCAGAAAACCGCGCCGCTGCCCCTCAGGAAGCTCGGCCGCCGCGCGCAGCAGAGGAACGCAGCGCGCCAGCATCGTACGCCGGGCCGGCATTTGCTCCGTCAGCAGCTGCCGCGCCTCCTCATCGAGAGCCGGCAGCACCTCGGCGAGCCGCTTGGCCTCGATCCACTCCTGCACCGAAACCGCCGCCGGCAGCGCGTCGGCCTCCTGCTGCATGCGCACCTGCTCGACCGGCAGACTGAGCAGGCGCATGAGCCAGGGCGTCAGGAAAAAGCAGAGCAGCATCGCCAGCAGCAAAGCCGCCGCCATGCGCAGCAGCGTGCGGCGCAGCTCCTCCAGATGATCCAGCAGCGGGAGAGGAACATCCTCACCCTCCCCCGTGCGCCGCTGCATCGTCTCGCGGAGGCGAACCAGAGAGTGCAGCCACATCATGAATCGTAAATATCAATGCCGACGCTGCGGAGCATGTCGAGAGAAACCGCGCAGGGATCCGGCGCCACCCAGTGATCGGGCTCCACCTCCACGGGCGTCAGATCCATCCCGATCGTCGCCTCCAGATAGGGGTGATTGATGCGGCGCCCGAAGGCGCTGCCCGGCGGCGGATCAATCGGTGAAGGCACATCGCCCGGCAGCACCGGCACGCGCTCTCGGCGGAAGGGATCCGGCACCGGGATGGACGCGATGAGCGCGCGTGTGTAGGCGTGCAGCGGGTTGCGGTAGACCGCTGTCGCCGAGCCCGCCTCCACAATTTTTCCGAGATACATCACCGCGACGCGGTCGCAGACATGCTTGACCACCGAGAGATCGTGTGAAATGAAGAGATACGAAAGCCCCAGCTCCTTCTGAAGCATGAGCAGCAGATTGAGCACCTGCGACTGCACCGAGACATCCAGCGAGCTGACCGGCTCATCGAGAATGAGCAGGCGCGGCCCCGTCGCCAGCGCGCGGGCAATCCCGATGCGCTGGCGCTGCCCGCCGGAGAACTCATGCGGGAACTTCTCCGCCGCGCTGCGCGGCAGACTGACGAGATCCAGCAGCGTCTCCACACTCTGGCGGCGGCTCTGGCGCGTGCCGATGCCCTGAATCTCCATCGGCTCCGCAATCAGGTGGCGCACATCCATGCGCGGATTGAGCGAATCGGCCGGATCCTGAAAAACCATCTGCACATGGCGCCGCAAAGCCCCCAAGCGCCACTGCGCCCGGTGCGTCACATCCTGCCCCATCAGGCGGATGCAGCCGTCCGTCGGCTCGCAGAGGCGCACAATGCAGCGCCCCAGCGTGCTCTTGCCGCAGCCGCTCTCACCGACCAGCCCCAGCGTCTCGCCCGCCGACATGCAGAAACTCACCCCGTCCACAGCCTTGAGCGTGCCGCGCGTGCGCGAAAACATCCCCCGCTGCACCGGAAAATGCATGCAGAGGTTGGAGACCTCAAGGAGCTGTTGCGGGGACCGACTCAAGCCTCTCTACTCTATCACGCCCTCCACCCCTTGGCAAGCGCGGAAAGCGCCCCGGATGCAGCGCGCCCTCGCTGCCGTGCGAGGGCAGGGCCGCCGCCGGAAAGGACAGGGCCCCTCCGTTTTCACGCCCAACGCGCCTTCGCTTTTGCTTGACAGGCGCGCCGACTCGGGGTAGAACTCCCGCATGCTCATCGACACGCACTGCCACCTCGCCTCACCCAAGTACGAAAACCTCGACGAGCTGCGCCAAAACAGCATCGCCCTCGGCGTCGGCCACTGCATCTCGCAGGGCACGGCCCCCGACGACTGGGATCTGACCCTCGAGCAAGCCCGGCAGATGCCCGATTTCATCACCCCCTGCCTCGCCGCCCACCCCAGCGAATGCATGGCCTGCAGCGACGAGCAGCTCGAGCGGATGGAGCAGCTCTGCCGCGAGAACCACGACCGCCTCGCCGCCATCGGCGAAAGTGGGCTCGACTATTACTGGGACGCCCCCGAAGGCTGCGATACCGCCACCTATTACGCGCGCCAGAAGATGCTGTTGGAGCGCCACTTCTCCCTTGCCGCCGAGCTCGGCCTCAACATCTCCCTGCACACCCGCGAGCGAAAGGGCAGCGCCTGCTTTGATGACGCCTTCGCCATCGCCCGCAATTTCCCCTCCGTGCGCCCCGTCTTTCACTGCTTCATCGGCACACAGCAGCAGGCCGAGCGCATCTTCAGCGAACTCGACGGCATGATCTCCTTCACCGGCCTCATCACCTTCCGCAAGACCGAAGCCGTGCAGGCCGTCGCCGCTTGGTGCCCGGCCGATCGCTTCATGCTGGAGACCGACTCCCCCTTCCTCTCCCCCGAGCCCATGCGCGGGCAGACCAACATCCCCGGCCGCACGCGCTACGTCGCCGAAAAAGTCGCCGCCCTGCGCGGCTGCACCCTCGAGGAAATCGCCGAGTTCACCACCGCCAACGCCCGGCGCTTTTTCCGCCTGCCCCTCTGAGAGCCGCGGCCTCATTTCGTGCGGATGAACCCTCTCAACGGCCTTGTTCGGTGCGAGAATCACCATTCGCGAGAGCCCGCCGAGCCGGAGTCGCCCACTTGAACAAAGTCGGGGCAAAAATCGGAGCCGCAGGGCAGCAGCCACGCGAAAGCCCCAGACACGCGGAAAGGCGGCAGCATCGCGCCACGGAACCCCCAAGATCTGAGATCCCAAGCGCGGGTGAGGCGTAAAACTCGGAGCTCAGGGCCCTGCGAGCCCCGCAGCAACACTCCCGTCTCGGGAGGCGCCGACTTCAAAAGCGGCGGCATCAGCAGCTAAGGCCCTATCAGATGCGCTGCTCACCCAGCCTCAGCTCATGCCGAGAGCCCAGCGCAGGTAGCGCAGCGACTCATTCCAGATCTTCTGATTCGTGCTGCCCAGAATCACGACAATCACCTCGCGTCCCTTGTACGTGCCGCAGGAGATGAGGCACTTGCCCGCCTTGCGCGTGTAACCCGTCTTCATGCCGCGCACCCAGGGATAATCCTTGAGCAGCTTGTTCGTCGAGCGAATGCGCTTCTTCGAGCCGTCCGCCAGCGTGAACGAAAACTCCGGGATGCAAATCATGCTGCGAATCGTCTTGTTGTAGTACGCGTGGCAGGCCGCCAGCGCCATATCGTGCGCCGTGGAGTACTGATTGGCCGGCAGGCCGTTCGGGTTCTCAAAATGCGTATCGAACATCCTCATGCGGCGCGCCCGGGCATTCATGCGATCCACGAAGCGCGGCACACTGCCCGCCGCATCGCGCGCCAGCGTCACCGCCACATCGTTGTAGCTGCCCGTCAGCATCACGCGCAGCAAATCGCCGCGGCGATACGTCGTCCCCGGCTTGAGACCGAGGCGGATGGGCGGCGCCTGACAGTCCTCGCGCGTGATCGTCACCCGCTTGTCGAGATTGCCCGCATCGCAGACGCACAGCGCCGTCACCAGCTTCTGCGTGCTCGCCACCTGTCGGCGCTGGCGGGCATTGTGCTCATAGAGAATCGTACCGGTGCGCGGATCAATCACACAAACCGCCGCACTCGTCGGCTTGGGAGCCGGCGTCGCCGGCTTGTAGGCCACCGGCCGCTGCGGCGCCGCCGCAACGCGGCTCTGAACGCGCGTTACCGTCGCGCCGGAAGACTGGCGCACGCGTTGCGGAATCGGGTTCTGCGCGTAGCGTCGCGAGGCGTCGGCCCCCCAGGCACTTTGATGGCGCTGCTGACTGTAGGCGTATCCGGCAACATTCTGCTGGCAGGCACAGAGCAGCATCGCCAGAAGCATCAGAGGGAGATAGGCAAACCCGCGCATGACGCGAAGTCTACTCCAGCCCGCCCCCTTTGGCAAGCCTAAAGTCGGTCTGCACCATCGGCTAGCGGAGCACGCGGGCGAAGCCGTCCGAGACGGAAAAACAAGCGAAGCGGGGCAGAGAGGGGCGCGCGCAGCGCACATCCCTCCATCTCCTCCACCTCGGGCCCCGTGCCGCCCAAGCGCCGCCCGGTCGCTGCCCCGGGCTCGCCCTTGTTCAAGAAGCGCCCCCCCTCACCCCCGCGGGCAAGCGCGCCCTCATCGAGAAACACTTGAAGGAAGAGAGCCTCTCCTGTATACTGGGCGCATGAAGATCAACTACGCCGCAGCACCTCACCCGGCCTTTGAGCCCCAGCAAGAAGCCCTCTCGCTGGCCATCATCGCGCAGAACAACATGTCACCCTGCGACGGGGTCATCATGACGACGAGCGGAGAACTGCGCCCCGGCTATCAGGACGAGCCCGACCTGCTCTGCATGCTCATCCCGGCCGGAGAACTGGCCCGCCGCCTCACCGCGGACGGACTCTCCTCCTACACCGGCAAAGAACTGCGCAAGTGGGCCGACGGCATGGATCGGGCCCCGCTGCGCGACAAAATCGCCGCCGCCATGCAGGCACGGCTCGACGCCATGAGCGAGCCGAGCGAACTCCTGCCCCTGCTGCGCCTCTTCCCCGGGGTCGAGCAGGCCGAGCTCGACGCCGAGGGCCGCGTGCAGCTGCGTATGGTCGACGGAGCCCCCGTGCCCGAAGCCCTCACCGCCTGGCTCGACGCCCTCAAGTAAACAAGCTGCACCAGAGCTGCACCAAGTAATCGCGCCGCTCGCTTCGCCGAGGCCTCCCGCTGCCGCGCCCGCATCAATCCGCCGCGGCTCCCACAAAAAAAGCGGAGCCCCGCCGCATCGGGCGGAGCTCCGGAAAAATCCACATGGACGGAGCGCAGGGAAGGGGCCTCAGGCATCGGAGCCCTGACCCTCCATCGCCTGCCGAATCATCTCGCGAATCTCGTCCGCCTGCTTTTGCAGCGCGCGCAGCTGCTTGACAGCCTGAGGCAGATGGCGGAGCGTCGCATACTGCATACTCGCCTCCTTGAACGGCACCGCCGGCGCCCCCCAGTACGTCTTGCCCGCCTCCAGATTGTTCATCACGCCGCTGCGAGCCGCCAGCACCGCGCGGTCGCCCACGCTCAGGTGCCCGGCAATGCCGCACTGAGCCGCAATCGTCACATAGCTGCCCAGCTTCGTGCTGCCGGCAATGCCACTCTGCGAAACGATAATCGTGTGCGGGCCGATCTGCACATTGTGGGCAATCATCACCAGATTGTCGATCTTGCAGCCCTCGCCGATCACCGTGCGGCCGAAG
The DNA here is from genome assembly GCA_900548895.1 of uncultured Akkermansia sp. Classification (GTDB taxonomy): domain Bacteria; phylum Verrucomicrobiota; class Verrucomicrobiia; order Verrucomicrobiales; family Akkermansiaceae; genus Akkermansia; species Akkermansia intestinavium. Next base: position 11,217 of record URLZ01000034.1, on the reverse strand, counting down.
CGCGCGCGGTCAATCGTCGTATTGGCGCCGATGTCCACATCATCGCCGATCTCCACAATACCCACCTGATCCACCGTCTCGTAGCGGCCCGTCTCCTTGTTGAGCAGGAAGCCGAAACCGTCGCCGCCGATCACCGCACCCGGCTGAATCACCACACGATTGCCGAGAATGCAGCGCTCGCGCACCACAACGCGCGCATACAGCTTGCAGTTCTCGCCGAGCACCGCCGCCTTGCCGATCACGCAGCCCGGCCCGATGTCGCACCCATCGCCGATCACTGCGCCGTCCTCAATTACCGCACCCGGAGCCACGCGCACCTTCGACGCATCCAGCCGCGCCGTCGGCGCCACCCAAGCCCCCTCGGCAATGCCCGGAACAAAATCCGACGCCGCCTTCATGAAGTGATCCACCAGCGCATTGAAAGCCAGAGATGGATTCTCCGTCTCAATGAGCGCCACACCCTCCGGGTGCTGCGTGAGACCCGGCGGAACGAGCACCAGAGACGCCTTCGTGGCGAGATAGTCGTGGAAGTATTTCTCGTTGCCGAGAAAGGCAACCTCACCCGGGCGAGCCTCAGCCAGCGTCGCAACCCCGGAGATAGACAACTCCGGGGCTGCGGGGCGCAGGGGCTTGCCGCCGGTGAGCCTGAGAACGTCAGAATACGAGAGATTCATGCGAGCAGACTCCTTGTAGCAGGGCGGACAACGTGAGAGAATCGGGAAGGGCTCAGCGCCGTATCGGGCGCGCCTCAGTTCTTGGCAGGGGTCGTCTGAGCCGGAGCAGCCTGAGCACCCTCGGCGGTCTTGTTGAGCTCCGCCACAGTCTCCTGAAGCTTGCGCTGGGCCGCCTCCGGGTCAAAGTCCTTCGGCGCATCCGCATTGAGAATCTTCACCACCTCCGGCGTCACATTCAGCGAATCCTTGACGTAGGGGAAAGTCTCGGTGAGCGCATTGAGGCCGCCCGCCTGCGTGCTGGCGGACGAGGCATTGACCACCAGATCGTAGTCACCCTTGCTCGCCACCTCGTTCACCGCCTTGGCGATATCCTGGAAGAGCAGGCGGAGCTGATCCTGCTGCAGCTTCGTGAAGACAGCCTCGCGGCGCTGGATGAAGTTGCGGAACTCCGTCTCCATCGCGCGCAGCTCGTTCATCTTGCGCTGATACTCCTCCTGAATCTTGCGGAGATTCGCATCCGAGAGGCTCGAATCACCCTTCGAGGCAAGAGCCTTGACCTCCTCCTGCAGAGCCACGAGCTTCTCCTGGCGCTGCTGCACCTCCTTGCGGATATTGGCGAGAATCTTCTGGTGCTCCTCCTCCACATTGAAGCGCTTGTAGTAGGTCGAGTAGGCCTCGCGGATGTTAACGGCGGCAACCTTGACGTCTGCCTGGGCAGAACCGACGAACGTGCAGGCGGCGAGAGCAACGGCGGAAATAATGCTGGCTTTCATGACAATGGAATGAATGTGATAAGATGTTGGATTCATCCATTCTAGCGGGAATGCGCCCAATGTCAAGCTCAGCCTTCGCGAAGAGGGCAAAGAGTGTGTCATGCCGCACCTTTGTTGGCCGTATCACGCCACCTGTTTCACGCCCGCCTTCAACCCCGCTCACCGGCATTCTCCGCCCCTGCGCCCCCTCAGCCCGCCTGCGGCCTTGACGCACAGGCGCCCCCGCGCTATACTGCAAGCCATGGCCATGTATCCCTTCCGACAGCAGAGCCCGCAGACGCAGCAGGCCGCCTTCGTCGCCCCCGGCGCCGACCTCATCGGTGACGTCCGACTCGGCGACGGCAGCTCCGTCTGGTACCGCGCCGTGCTGCGCGCCGACCTCGCCCCCATCGAAATCGGGAGCGGCAGCAACGTGCAAGACCTCTGCTGCCTGCACGTCGAAAGCGGAGCCCCCTGCCGCCTCGGCGACTACGTCACCGTAGGCCACGGCGCCATCCTGCACGCCTGCACCGTAGAAGACCGCTGCCTCATCGGCATGGGAGCCATCGTGCTCGACGGAGCCGTCATCGGCCACGGCTCCATCGTCGGAGCCCATGCCCTCGTCACCAAAAACACCGTCGTGCCCCCCTACAGCCTCGTGCTCGGCTCGCCCGCCAAAGTCGTCCGGCAACTCGACGAAAGCACCGCCGCCGCCAACGAACAGCACGCCCGCGACTACATCGACCTCGCCCGCGCCTCCGCCGAGCCCGGCGAGGCGAAACAACCCGCCGCTGAGAACCCCGCTGCGGAGCCCTGAGGCAACCCGAACTCCCGGTCCTCATGCGTTAGCCTGATACAAGCGCAGAGTAAAGCGCAGAGTCCTCGTCAGACAGCAGCGCGCTCGCTTCAACATACCTCGAATGAAACGCGTCCTCATCACCGGCGCCGGCCTGGCCGGCAGCGTGCTGGCCCGGCAACTGGCCGAGGCCGGCGTGCCCAGCCTCGTCATCGACCGTCGCGACCACATCGCCGGCATGTGCTACAGCTCCCGCGACGAAGAAACGGGCGTCGACGTCCATCGCTACGGCCCCCACATCTTCCACACCAGCAGCGAGCGCGTCTGGAACTTCGTGCAGCGCTTCGTGCCGTGGGTCTCATGGGTCAACACCATCATGGCCACCAACGCGCGCGGCGTCTTTGCCCTGCCCATCAACCTGCACACCATCAATCAGCTCTTCAACGCGCGCTTTACCCCCCAGCAGGCCCGCGCCTTCATCGAAACGCAGCAGGACAAAAGCATCACCGCCCCCGCCACCAATGCCGAAGAGCAGCTCCTGCGCTTCGTCGGGCGCGACATCTACGAAACCTTCTTCCGCGACTACAGCACCAAGCAGTGGGGCGTCAGCCCGCGCGAAATGCCGGCAGACATCATCAAGCGCATCCCCATCCGCTTTTCATACGACAATAACTATTACTACGACCGCTATCAAGGCTTCCCTCGAGAAGGGTACACCGCCTTTGTTCGAAACTTGCTAGACCACGAACTCATCGAAGTGAAAACCGGCACACCCTTCGACAAAGCCATGGAAGCCGAATTCGAGCACCACTTCTACTCCGGCCCCCTCGACGAATATTTCGACTACGCCGAAGGCGAACTCGGCTACCGCACCCTCGACTTCCGCTACGAGCGCGGTGAAGGCATCCTGCAAGGCTGCGGCTGCCTCAACTACACCGACATGAGCGTCCCCTTCACCCGCGGGCACGAGCACAGCTTCTTTGCCCCGTGGGAAAAGCACGAGCGCTCCGTCGTCGTTTACGAATACAGCCGCGAAGCCGGCCGTCATGACGACCGCTTCTATCCGAAGCGCTTCGCCGCCGACATGCAGCGTCTCACCCGCTACATGCAGCTCGTCAACCGCACCGAGCACCTCTCCTTCATCGGCCGCCTCGGCTGCTACCGCTACCTCGACATGCACCAAGTCATCGAAGCCTCGCTGAACTACGCCGACCACTATCTCAGCGCCCGCAGCCGGAACGAGGCGCCGGAAAAAATGTCCACCTCACCCCTGTGAGCAGAGCCCGCTACCGCAACCCACTCGCCGCCGCGCGACACCGCTGCGGCGCACCTCATGCGGCCTTCGTCGCGGCCCTTCGTCGCGGGCGCTCACCCCTCGCCCGAGCCCCCCGAACCGTCCCCGGGCGAGAAAGCGCACCGCAACAGCGTCAGCACCGCGATTCCTTCTTGACGCAACCCCCGCATCTGTGCTAGGATTCGCACACAGAGCAGCAAACACTGCCCGACACCTTTCATACCATCATGAAACCCGCAACATTCAACTGCACCGTACTGCGCGACGGCCACCAGTCGCTCGCCGCCACCCGCATGTCCACCGAGCAGATGCTCGACATCGCCCCGATCCTGGACACGATGGGCTTCTCCGCCCTCGAGACCTGGGGCGGCGCCTCCATTGACGCCGGCCTGCGCTTCCTCGGCGAGCTGCCCTTTGACCGCCTTGACACCCTCAAGCGCCTTGCTCCCAAGACGCCGCACATGATGCTGCTGCGCGGGCAGAACATGGTCGGCTACACCAACTACGCCGATGACGTCGTCGAAGCCTTCGTCAAGCTCAGCGCCAAGCACGGCATGAACATCTTCCGCATCTTCGACTGCCTGAACGATCCGGAAAACATGCGCACCTCCATCCGTGCCGCCAAGGAAGCCGGCGCCACCGCCCACGGCACCATCTGCTACACCACCTCCCCGGTGCACAACCTCGAGTACTTCGCCAAGCTCGGCCGCCAGATCGCCGAGATGGGTGCTGACGGCATCGTCATCAAAGACATGGCCGGCCTCATCCCCCCGAGCGAAGCCGCCGCCCTCACCGCCGTCCTCAAGAAAGAAGCCGGCCTGCCCGTCTGGATCCACACACATGACACCGCCGGCCTCGGCGCCGCCACCTACGTCGCCGCCGTCAACGCCGGAGCCGACGCCATCGACTGCTCCATCGCCCCCTTCGCCAACGGCACCGGCCAGCCCGACTGCCTGCGCATGCTCGCCCTGCTCAAGGGCTACGACCGCTGCCCCGTCGTCGCCGACGACTTCTGCGCCAAGCTCGCCGACATCTCGGCCCGCCTGCAGCCCATCTACGAGAGCCTCTCGCGCTTCACCAGCCACAAGAACGAAGTCGTCAACAGCGACACGCTGCGCTACCAGGTGCCCGGCGGCATGCTCTCCAACTTCCGCAACCAGCTCAAGGAGATGAACATGACGGACAAGTTCGAGGAAGTCTTCGCCGAAATCCCCGTCGTCCGCAAGGCCCTCGGCTGGATCCCGCTGGTCACCCCGACCTCGCAGATCGTCGGCGTGCAGGCCATGATGAACGTCAAGTTCGGCCGCTGGAAGAACATCACCCCGCAGTGCGCCGACGTCGCCCTCGGCTACTACGGCCACACCCCCGCCCCGGTGGACAAGGACCTTCAGGCCCTCTGCGCCAAGAAGATGGGCAAGGACCCCATCACCTGCCGCCCCGCCGACCTCATCAAGCCCGGCATGCAGACCCTGCGCGACAAACTCGCCGCCAAGGGCCTGCCCGTCACCGACGAGAACTGCGTCATCTACGCCATGTTCCCGCAGCAGCTTGAGGACTACTACGCCGGCAAGCGCCCCGAGCCGCCCACCGCCAAGCCCAAGGAAGAGCCCAAGGCCGGCCTCAGCGCTGCCCCCGTTGCCCTCAGCTCCGTCGGCGTCAACGCCTCCATCAACGGGCATGACATGACGCTCGACATCATGGGCCGCCGCTACGACGTCCACATCGTCGAGAAATAACCACCTCGACAAACCGAGGGAAACTCATTCAGCGCGGCGTCCTGACGCGCCCACCGGCTGAGCCCCTCGAAACAAGCCACCCCCCGCCGCGCTCCAGGCCGGCGAGGGGTGGCTTCGTCATCTCCGCCCGGGGCAAGCGAACGCGCCGAGCAGGGGGGGCCGGGAGCCCGCCTATGCGCCCCCGCCCGGAGCCCTCGCCCGGAGCCGGAAACTCGGTTCGCGGAAACCCCGAGCCCCGGAGCTCTTGCCCGGGGCCGGAAACTCAGTTCGCGGAACCCCCGAACCCCGGCGCGGCGCACGGAGCCGGAAACTCAGCGCCCCGAAACACTGCGCTGAAACCAAGCCGAGAACAAAACCGGAGGAGCCCCAGCGCCCGGCGCCCCTGAGGCGAGACTCGGAAACGCAGCGCCCCGAAAAAACAAAGAACCCTCGCCGCAGCATCAGGCGCGGCGAGGGGAAGAGTGAAACGAGCCGTCGGAAAAAGCCGTGGGGCAGGGGGGCGAGATCAGCCCGCGCCCTCAGAGCAGAGCCCTCAATCCTGTGACTCCTGCGGCCACTGCGGGGCAAAATAATAACCCGTGCCGCGCTCCGTCGCAATGCAGGACGAAAAACTCCCGAGCTTCTGGCGCAGGCGCTTCACGTGCGTATCCAGCGCGCGCGACTGCGTCGTATCCGCATAGCCGAAGAGCACCTTCTGCAACTCATAGCGATCCTGCACGCGTCCCGGGCGCTCCATCAGATACGCCAGCAGCTTGAACTCCGCCGTCGTCAGATCCAGCGGCTCACCCTCCAGCGACGCGTGCAGCGTATTCTTGTCAAGCACCAGCGGGCCCGAGCGCACAATCAAGCGCGCCGCCCCCGCATTCACGCGAGAGAGAATATTGCGCACCCGCAGCACCAGCTCCTTCGGGCTGAAAGGCTTCGTCATGTAATCATCAGCCCCCAGCTTCAGCCCCGCCAAGCGATCCTCCAGCTGCGCGCGAGCCGTCAGAAACAGCACCGGAATCGACGCCGTCATCGGCTGCGCCTTCATCGCCCGGTAAATATCCAGGCCATCCATCCCCGGCAGCATAATATCGAGAATCACCAAATCAGGGTGCGAGCTGCGAATCATCTCAAGCCCCTGCGTCCCCTCGTGCGCCATCGACGCCGACCAGCCCTGGCGCTCGAGATTGAACGCCACCAGCTCGGCGATATCCTCATCATCCTCGACAATCAGAATATTCATCGCGCTATTGTATCAGAGACTTCGTCAGATGGCACACCTTTTTTCATCAACCGAGCGGCCACCGGCCGTCAGCAGATAAAAGGACGGAATCGCCAGCTCCTTCGCGTGATCGCCGATGCGCTCAATCGCCCGCAGAATGAACAGCAGACACGTGCCCGTCTGGAAATTGTAAAACATCGCCGACGACGTATTGTGGAAAATGCGCTCCATCTCCGTCGCATACAGCTGATCAAGCTCCTCATCCTTCTTGCGCACCCCGTAAGCCAGGCGCTCATCGTCGCGCAGAATCGACAGCACCGCATCCTGCAACTCCACCTCAGCCATCAGGAAAATCGGCTTGAAAGCCGCCAGATCAGACTCATCCACCTGACCCGAAATCTCGTGCAGATTCTGCACAATCTGATTCGCCTGATGCACAATGCGGCCCAGCCGGCTGCATCGCTGCGCGCAGCGCACCAAGTGCAGGCGCGCATCCGCCTCCGTGATCCCCACCAGCAAATTCGCATTGCAATCCGCCTCAGCCTTGCGCGTCTCAGCCATCAGAGCCGAGCACTCCGCCATCAGGCGCAGGCACAGCTGATCATCCGCATGAAAGAGCGCCTCGCGCACGCGAGCAATCAAATCGCGCACCTTGCAGCTGAGCTCCGGGAAATAATCAGGCGTGTCGTTATTTTTAATATCCATATCCTTCTTTCTAGCTTCTTGTTGTCACCGGGACCTTCCCGGTCACGCCACTATATCACCATGAACAAGCCCCGCAATCAAGCCCGCAGCGGTGAAGAAAAAGCCACACGCCGCCCCCCGGCAACAAGGCGAAAACGCCACAGAACCCCCGGCGCCCCTCGCCGCACCTCGGTTGATGCGGCAACAACCCGCCGCCGCTCCCCTCGCCGCCGCCCCTCTAAACACAGCAGCAACGCCCCTCCGCAGCCCCTCCTCCCCTCAGGGAAGAGAAGCCGCCGCCCGCCCGGCGCAGGGCCCGGAAACCCCGCCCGCAACGCACCACTCAAGTCAACAGCACACAGGCAACGCGCGCGCTCCAATCACGAGCGCTCCGGCAGCAGCACCAAATAATCCCCGTAGCCCTGCGCCTCCATCTCCTCGCGCGGAATAAAGCGCAGCGCCGCACTGTTGATGCAATAGCGCAGCCCCCCCAGCTCCGCCGGGCCATCCTCAAACACATGGCCGAGGTGCGCATCCCCGCGCGCACTCCGCACCTCCGTGCGCAGGCGATTCGCATACGAGCGATCCTCATGCTCCGTCAGCAGCGCGCGATCAATCGGCCGCGAAAACGCCGGCCAACCGCAGCCCGAATCAAACTTATCCGTCGACACAAACAGCGGCTCCCCCGTCGTCACATCCACATAAATCCCCTCGCGCGTCTCCTTGTAATACGCGTTGTAAAAAGGGCGCTCCGTCGCCGACTCCTGCGTCACCGCATACTGCTCGGGCGTCAGCGTGCGGCGCAGCGTCTCATCATCCGGCCGGTGAAAGCGCGACGCCGGGCGAAACGCCCGCGCCTCCGCAAACAACTCCGGCGCCAAATGGCAGTAACCGTCGGGCCGCATCTCCAGATAATCCTGATGATACGCCTCAGCCGGGTAAAAATTTTGCAGCCGGCGCAACTCCACCGCCAGCGGCTGCCCCAGCTCCGCCGCCCGCGCCTCCAAGAGCTCGCGCAGCACCGGCTCATCCGCCGCATCCGTGAAATAAATCCCCGTGCGATACTGCGTGCCCACATCATTCCCCTGACGATTCACACTCAGCGGATCAATACTCCGCAGATAAAGCCCCGCCAACTCGCGCAGCGACACCACCAGCGGATTGTAGCGCACCCGCACCGTCTCCGCCGCCTGCGTGCGCCCCGACTTCACCTCCTCATAACTCGGCGACGGCACCACACTGTTCGCATAGCCCACCTCCGTATCCGTCACCCCCGCCACCTGCTTCATATAATGCTCCGTGCCCCAAAAGCACCCGCCGGCCAGATAAATCTCCTTCATCTTCATATCCTCGCGCGGCCCTACCGCCGCAGACATCCACCTTATACCCCCGAATCCCCCGAAAAGCAAGCCGTAACAGCAGCCGCCCGCGCGCCTAGTCGCGCGAACACCCCCGGCAAAACACCACGACCCGACCCTCGCGCGATACACCGCGTCATACAACGCGCCCGCCCGCCGGCCCGGCACCTCCTCCGAACCCGCCGCATTTCGCCCGGCCGAACCCACCCCGCCCGCCTGCGAGCGAGCCCTGAATAACCACGCCCCCGCGGGCGGGCTGAAGCCCGGTGAAACCGCCCCCGCCTGTGGCGCAAAAGCCACATTTTCCTTGCCAACGGCAGCAGAACATGATACGAAGAGGGTGAACATGGACACAACCTACTACGTGATCTACGGCATGCTGTTGCTCCTCTCCGTCTTCGGCCTCATCGTCGGCGTGAGCAACGACGCCTGCAACTTCCTCAACTCATCCCTCGGCTGCCGAGCCGGCACCTACATGCAGGTCGCCGCCGTCGCCGCCGTCGGCGTCATCCTCGGCGCCTCCTTCTCCAACGGCATGATGGAAATCGCCCGCAGCGGCGTCATCGTCCCGCAGTTCTTCACCTTCCATGAAGTCATGCTGCTCTTCCTGGCCGTCATGGTCGCCAACGTCATCCTGCTCGACGTCTTCAACACCCTCGGCCTACCCACCTCAACAACCGTCTCACTCGTCTTCTCCTTGCTCGGCTCAGCCCTCGGCACCGCCGTCTACAGCATGCACAGCGCCGACGCCCAAGCCAGCCTCGTTGAATACATCAACACCGAGAAAGCCATCATCATCGTCAGCGGCATCTTCTGCTCCGTCGCCATCGCCTTCATCGCCGGCACCATCGTCATGTGGTTCGCGCGCCTACTCTTCAGCTTCCGCTACGCACGCGCCTTCCGCATCATCGGCCCGCTCTGGTGCGGCGCCGCCCTCACGGCCATCTGCTACTTCGCCATCTTCAAAGGCCTCAAAACAAGCCCCGTGATGGATCCCGAACTCATGCACTGGATGGAGACCCACCTCAGCAAACTCCTCCTCCTCACCTTCGGAAGCTGGGTCATCATCACCGCCATCCTGCAACACCTCTGTCGCGTCAACACCCTGCGCATCACCGTACTCGCCGGCACCGGCGCCCTCGCCCTCGCCTTCGCCGGCAACGACCTCGTCAACTTCATCGGCGTCTTCATGGCCGCACAATCATCCATGGAAATCGCCAACACCCATATTGCCGCCGGCGGCAGCCTCGACACCCTGCACATGGGGGCGCTCGCCGAACCCGCCAAAACCGACTTCATCTACCTGCTCGCCGCCGGCCTCATCATGGTCGGCGCCCTCTTCTTCTCCAAAAAAGCACGCAAAGTCACCGAAACCGAACTCAAACTCTCATCGTCGAACACCGCCGGTAAAGAACGCTTCGGCTCAAGCCCCCCCGCGCGCGTCATGGTGCGCTACACCCTCAACGCCATCCGCTTCGTCACCCGCGTCACCCCCGCACCCATCGCCAACTTCGTCGCCCGGCGCTTCGAACCCCTCAGACCCGAAGAAGAAACCGGCGCCCTCTACGACCAGATTCGCGGCTCCGTCAACCTCACCCTCGCCGCCCTCCTCATCTCCGTCGCCACCTCCTACCAACTCCCCCTCTCCACCACCTACGTCACCTTCATGGTCGCCATGGGCTCATCGCTCTCTGACCGCGCCTGGGGACGCGACAGCGCCGTCTACCGCATCACCGGCGTGCTCACCGTCATCGGCGGGTGGTTCCTCACCGCACTGGCCGCCTGCATCGCCGCCTTCGTCGTTGCACTCATCATGTGCTTCGGCGGCTTCTGGGGCATCGTCGTCATGCTGCTCATCGCCGGCGCCCTGCTCATCAAATCCACCTTCTTCACCCACGGCGACAAACAGGAAATCAAACTGCTCGACGTCAATAACGAAGCCGCCGTGCACGACTTCGGCGAAGCCGCCGCCGGCCGCCTCGGCCGCATGATCGGCATCTACAAAGCCATGGTGCACGCCCTGCTCAACGAAGACCGCGACACCCTCAAACGCCTGCGCAAAAAGACGCGCTCGCTCAAGCGCGACCTCGAGCTCGTCAACGAAAACGAAGTCATCCCCACCCTGCGCAACATCCCCCGCCAGCTCGCCGACCGCGGGCAACTCATCTTCCGCATCTCGCAGATCTCCTGCGCCACCTGCGAATGCCTGCTCACCCTCGTCAAAGCCAGCTTCAACCACATCGACAACAACCACGCCGGCCTCAACGAAGCTCAGGGCAAAGACCTGCTCACCCTCACCGAAAAAATCGGCCGCTTCTACCCCGACCTCACCGACATGCTCGTCGCCGGCAACTACCGCGGCATCGAGAGCATGCTCGAAGACACCGTCAAACTCGGCAACGACTTCGCCGAGCTCATCACACGCCACCTCATGCACAGCGCCGCAGACGACAGCAGCATGAGAAACGGCATCCTCTACCTCACCCTGCTCAACGAGACGCGCGCCATGGTCAGCCACGCCTTCTCCCTCATCCGCTGCATCAAAGAGCTCTTCGAAGGCTGAGCCCGCGCGCGTGCCCGCCCTGCCGAGCCCGGCCTCCGGCCCCTTTGCGGGGTTGCCCCGGCTCGGGAGAGGGCGACGCGAAAGCGCCCCCGCGCGTGCGAGAGATAGTCACGCAGCGCGGGGATAGAGAAGGGCGGGGCTGCCGCACTCACG
>URLZ01000033.1 GCA_900548895.1 uncultured Akkermansia sp. | reverse complement strand
TCAGACAACGAGTGCTCCGCAGTCACCTGAGAGGTGAGCTCGTTGAGAGCTTACCCGCCACCGAAGCCGGATGCAGAGAAACGCCAACACCCCGCGACGCCCGGGCAGAAAAAAGCGCTCGCTGCGCGGCATCTGCCGGCAGCGAGCGCGAAAAGCGAGGCGGGAGGCCGGCATGGCGCCGGCACCCTCCCTCAGGCGCCGAGATCAGTCATCAGCGCCGACCGAGATCGCATCATCGGCAGCCGCCGGCTCCTCCTCTATCTCGCGCACCGCGCGGGGAATCGGAACAGCGCCGGGAGCGGGCTCGACGACAATGTTGCGGTAGCGCGAGAAGCCCGTGCCGGCCGGGATGAGATGGCCGAGAATCACGTTCTCCTTGAAGCCCTCCAGCAAGTCCACCTTGCCGAGGCTCGCCGCCTCCGTCAGCACGCGCGTCGTATCCTGGAAGGACGCCGCCGAGATGAAGGACTCCGTCTTGAGCGCCGCCTTCGTGATACCATTGAGCACGGGCTCGTAATCCGCCGGGCGGCCGTTCATCGCGATCGTCTCCTTGTTGATGCGGGCGAGCTTCGTGCGATCGACCTCATCATCCCAGAGCAGGCCCGTATCGCCCGGATCCTTTACGCGCACCTTGCGCAGCATCTGCGACACGATAATCTCCACGTGCTTGTCGTTGATCTCCACACCCTGCACGCGGTAGACCTGCTGCACCTTGTTGACGAGGTGCTCCTGCAGGGCCTCCTTGCCGCAGATGCGCAGAATCTCATCCGAAGCCTCCGAACCGTCGGAAAGCGGCTCGCCGGCATGCACGTAGTCACCGTCGTGCACAATGATGTGGCGATCCATGGGCACGAGGTGCTTGTGCGAGATAGCGCCGTCCGCCGCATCGCGCTCCTCGAGCTTCGTCGAGCGCTTGCGGCTCTTCGCCGCCGCCTCCTTGGCCTCCGCGTCGCGGTAAACCGTCACCACCTTCTTGCCGCGGATCATCGCATCGTCGATCGACACAATACCGTCCATCTCCGCCAGCGTGCAGACATCCTTCGGGCGACGCGCCTCGAAGAGCTCGGCCACGCGGGGCAGACCACCGGTAATATCGTTCGTCTTCTGCACCTTGCGGGGCGTCTTGGCCACCGACGTACCGGCAGAAATCTTCTGCTTGTCCGTCACCGCGAGGTAAGCGCCCGTCGGAATCGAGTAGACGCGCGGCTTGTCCTTGTCGCCCTTGCCCGTGTGCACGATCACGCGCGGAGCAAGATCCTGACGGTGCTCGATGATGACCGTCGTACCGCGGCCGGACTCCGAGTGCCCGCTCTCCGTGCGGCAGGTGATGCCCTCGATCATGTCCTGGAACTCCACGACACCGCCCACCTCCGCAATGACCGGAATGGCGAAGGGATCCCACTCAGCCACCAGCTGCTTGGCCTCGATGTGCTCGCCGTCCTTGACGTGCAGCACCGCACCCATAGCCATCTGATACGACTCGAGCTCCTTGCCCTCCGCATCGTAGATCTTCACGCTGCCGTTCTTGCAGAGCACGACCATGTTGCCGTTCTCATCCTCAACGCAGCGATCGCGGAGGTTTTCATCGTAAATCACGCGACCAGCGGACTTCGAGACGTACTCCGGACGGCTGGCCGCAGCCGTAGCCGTGCCGCCGACGTGGAAGGTACGCATCGTCAGCTGCGTGCCGGGCTCGCCGATGGACTGAGCCGCGATCACGCCCACCGCCTCGCCCACCTTCACGGGCTTGCCGGAAGCGAGGTTGAGGCCGTAGCACTTCGCGCAGCAGCCCTTCGGCAGATCGCAGGTCAGCACGGAGCGCACGCGCACCTTCTCGATACCCACCTTCTCAATCTGCTTGGCCGCCTCATCCGTGATGATCTCATTCTTCGCCACGATGATCTTCTTCGTCGTCGGGTCGTAGATATCGTCGCAGGTCACGCGGCCGTAGATGCGGGAAGCGAGGCTGGCGATCTCATCGTCGCCGTCGTAAATCGCCGTCATCACGATGCCGTTCTCCGTGCCGCAGTCCTCATCGCGCACGATCACATCCTGCGCCACATCCACCAGCTTGCGGGTCATGTAACCCGAGTCAGCCGTCTTCAGAGCCGTATCAGCCAGACCCTTGCGCGCGCCGTGCGTCGAAATGAAGTACTCGAGCACCGAGAGGCCCTCGCGGAAGTTCGACGTAATCGGGCGCTCAATAATCTCACCGGACGGCTTGGCCATGAGGCCACGCATACCCGAGAGCTGCTTAATCTGCGCCTTGTTGCCTCGAGCGCCGGAGTCCACCATCATGTAGAGCGGGCTCGCGACGGCCGAACCGCCGTTGTACTCCAGCTTCGTGTAAAGCTCCTTCTGAATGGCGTCCGTCGTCGACGACCAGATGTTCACCACCTTTTCGTAGCGCTCGCCGTTCGTGATGAGGCCCTCCTCGTACTGCTCGGTCACCTTGGCGACCTGCTCGTAGGCGTCCGCGATCATCTTGTTCTTGTTCTCGGGCACCACCATGTCCACAATACCGATCGAGCAGCCCGAGCGCGTCGCCTCCTTGTAGCCGAGAGACTTCAGCGCATCGAGCGTCTCCACCGTCTTCTGCTGGCCGCAGACCTGGTAGCAGCGCCAGATGATCTCGCCGAGCTGCTTCTTGCCCACATTGCGGTTGATGTAGCCGATCTCATTCGGCCAAATCTCATTGAAGCGCACGCGGCCGGCCGTCGTCACGATCGTCTTGCGGTGCACATTCTCCTGATTGAAGGAAAGCTTGTCGAAAGCCTCGCCCTCCTTGCCGTAGTCCGGGTTCTTGAGGCGGATCCACTCGTGGTAGCCGATCTTGCGCGCCGCGATGGCGAACTCCACCTCCGCGATGGACTCGAAGAGCGGCAGCAGGTGCTGATTGTCCTGCTTCTCCTTCACCTCCTTCGCGCGGGTATGCGTCAGGTAGTACGCGCCAAGAATGATATCCTGCGTCGGCGTGCTGATCGGCTTGCCGGAAGCCGGCGAGAAGATGTTGTTGGGCGCGAGCATGAGCAGGCGAGCCTCCAGCTGCGCCTCGACGCTCAGCGGCACGTGCACGGCCATCTGGTCACCGTCGAAGTCCGCGTTGTAACCCGTGCAGACCAGCGGGTGCAGGCGGATAGCCGAGCCCTCGATGAGCACCGGCTCGAAAGCCTGAATCGAAAGGCGGTGCAGCGTTGGGGCACGGTTGAGGAAGACGGGGTGCCCCTTCGTCACCTCCTCGAGAATATCCCACACGATCGGCTCCTTGCGGTCGATCATCTTCTTGGCCGAGCGCACCGTGTGCACGTGGCCGAGCTCCTTGAGGCGGTGGATGATGAAGGGCTCGAAAAGCGTCAGCGCCATCTTCTTGGGCAGGCCGCACTGATTCATCTTGAGGTGCGGGCCGATCACGATCACCGAACGGCCGGAGTAGTCCACGCGCTTGCCGAGCAGGTTCTGGCGGAAGCGGCCGCCCTTGCCCTTGAGCATATCCGAGAGAGACTTCAGCGGGCGATTGCCGGCGCCCGTCACGTGGCGGCCGTGGCGGCCGTTATCGAAGAGCGCGTCCACAGCCTCCTGCAGCATGCGCTTCTCATTGCGCTTGATCACCTCCGGCGTCTGAAGAGCCGAGAGCTCCTTGAGACGGTTGTTGCGGTTGATGACGCGGCGGTAGAGGTCATTGAGGTCAGAGGTAGCGAAGCGGCCGCCGGGCAGCGGCACGAGCGGGCGCAGATCCGGCGGAATCACCGGCAGAATCGTCAGCACCATCCACTCGGGCTTGCAGCCGCTGCTGCGGAAGCCCTGAGCCAGCTGCAGGCGCTTGGCGATCTTGCGCTTGTTCTGCTTCGAGTTCGTCTTGTCCATCTCCTGGCGCAGCTGATCGATGAGCGCGTCCAGATCAATCGTCGCGAGCAGGCGCTGAATAGCAGCCGCGCCCATATCCGCCTCGGGCGCATCGTCGCCGTACTCATCCTGCAAATCCTCGTACTCCTCCTCGGTGAGGAGCTGGCCGCGCTCAAAGCCGGCCACATCGCGCGGATCGATCACCACGTAGTCCTGGTAGTAGATCACGCGCTCGAGATTCTTGACGCTCATATCGAGCATGAGGCCGATGCGGCTCGGCGCACACTTGAAGAACCAGATGTGCGTCACCGGCACAGCCAGCTCAATGTGGCCCATGCGCTCGCGGCGCACGCGCGACGACGTCACCTCGACGCCGCAGCGATCGCAGATCATACCCTTGTTCTTCGCGCGCTTGTAGCGCCCGCAAGAGCACTCCATATCGCGCGTCGGGCCGAAAATGCGCTCGCAGAACAGACCGCCCTTCTCGGGCTTGAAGGTGCGGTAGTTGATCGTCTCAGGGTTTTTGACCTCGCCGCTCGACCAGCCGAGGATAACCTCCGGGCTGGCCACGGTGATGCAAACCTGGTCGAAGTTTTTGGGCTTCTCTGTGTTAAGGTCAATGAAAGACATAGATAAGGGAAAGGGGTGAGGGTTGGGGGCCGCCCGCCGCGGGGGCGGGCGGCATCTGAACAGGTTTACAGGTCGTCGTCGTCATCATCATCGTCCGACAGGCGATCCTCCGCCTCCTCCGCCGCCTCTTCATCGAATTCGAGGTCGTAGTCAGAGGGCGTCTCATCGTCATCGTCGAGACCTTCGCCCGAAGCGAGCAGCTCGAAGAAGTCGTCCGTATTCTGCGGCGCGTTCTCGCGATCCTTCTTCTCCGTCGGCTGCACGTTGAGGCAGAGAGACTGCATCTCCTTGATGAGCACGTTGAACGACTCGGGCGTTCCGGCCTCCAGCGAATTGTCGCCGCGCACGATGTTCTCGTAGATGCGCGTGCGGCCCTGCACATCGTCGGACTTGACGGTGAGCAGCTCCTGGAGCGTGTAAGCGGCACCGTAGGCCTCCATGGCCCACACTTCCATTTCACCGAAGCGCTGGCCGCCGTGCTGAGCCTTGCCGCCCAGCGGCTGCTGCGTCACCAGCGAATAGGTACCCACCGCGCGGGCGTGCACCTTGTCCGCCACGAGGTGATTGAGCTTGAGCATGTAGGTGTAGCCCACCACCACCGGGTAGTGGAAGTACTCACCCGTCAGGCCATCGATCAGGCGGCTCTTGCCGGCCACCGTGCCGTCCTTGCCGTCGCCGACCCAGCTGAAGCCCTCGACCTTCTTGGCCTGGCTCATGTAGTCCCAGATCTGCGCCTCGTCAATACCGTCGAACACCGGCGTAGCCACCTTGAAGCCCAGCGCCTTGGCCGCGACGCCGAGGTGAGCCTCGAGCACCTGACCAACGTTCATGCGCGAAGGCACGCCCAGCGGGTTGAGAATGAGGTCAACGGGCGTACCGTCCTCCAGATAGGGCATATCCTCAACCGGAAGCACGCGCGAGCACACACCCTTGTTACCATGGCGGCCGGCCATCTTGTCACCCACGCCGAGCTTGCGCTTCGTCGCGATGTAGACCTTCACCTCCGTCACCACACCGGGATCCATCTCCGCACCGGCCTCAATCTGATCGAGGCGGCGGTCGCGCTCCTCATTCAGGTCATTGAAGCGCGGCTCATAGGCGTTGATAATCTCGAAAATCTGGTTGCGAACCGGGCTCTCGCTCATCTCGATCTGATCGTGATACACCGCCAGCTTGCGCAGCAGCGTCTTCGTGATCTTGCGATTCGCGGGAATGATGACCTCGCTCGTACCGGCGCGCGTCACCTCCAGCGGAATCTTCTCGCCGAGCAGGCGATCGGAGAGCTTGCTCGTGAGCTGATCGATGAGGTTGTCCTTGTCGTGCTCGTACTCGGCCACCACCTTCTTGCGCTGCTTCTGCGTCTCCTTCTCCACGTCCGTATTGGCCGTACCCGGAGCATTCGAGCGCACCACGCGCACATCCATCACGACACCCGTCGTGCCCGGCGGCACGCGCAGCGAGGTATCCTTCACATCAGCGGCCTTCTCACCGAAGATCGCGCGCAGCAGGCGCTCCTCCGGCGCGAGATCCGTCTCGCTCTTCGGCGTGATCTTGCCGACGAGAATATCGCCCGGCTTCACCTCGGCGCCGATGCGCACCACGCCGTCGCTGCCGAGATTCTTGAGGGCATCATCGCCGACATTCGGAATATCGCGCGTGATCTCCTCCGGCCCCAGCTTCGTATCGCGGGCCTTCTCCTCGAACTCCTCGATGTGGATGGACGTGTAGGCGTCCTCCTGCACCAAGCGCTCCGAAATGATGATGGCGTCCTCGAAGTTGTAGCCGTACCAGGACATGTAAGCCACCAGCACGTTGCGGCCCAGCGCCAGCTCGCCGCCGTCCGTGCAGGGACCGTCCGCCAGCACATCGCCCGCCTTGATCACATCGCCGCGAGAGACAATCGGCTTCTGGTTGATGCAGGTCGACGCATTCGAGCGCATGAACTTGCGCAGGCGATACACGTAAATACCCTTGTCGGGATCGCTCTTCACGCTGTCCGGGTCGCTCAGCCAAGTCTGCGACGAAACGGGCAGCTCGCCGTCCGGCGTCGTCACGATGACCTCCGCCGTCGCCGAAGCCACAATGCCCGGACCCTTGGCGCAGACCACCGCGCAGCTGTCCAGCGCGCACTTCTTCTCGATGCCCGTGCCCACGAGCGGCGCCTGATTCACCATCAGCGGCACGCCCTGGCGCTGCATGTTCGCGCCCATGAGAGCTCGGTTGGCGTCGTCGTGCTCCAGGAAGGGAATGAGGCCGGCGGCAATCGAAATAATCTGCTTGGGCGACACGTCCATGTACTCGACGCGGCGCGGATCCACCTCGATGAACTCGCCGTTCTCGCGGGCCGTGACGCGGGGCGTCGTGAAGTGGCCGGTGCCGTCATCGTGGTCGATGGGGTTGTTCGCCTGAGCGATGAGGTGATACTCCTCCTTGTCCGCCGTCAGATACACAACCTCGTTGGTGACGATCACCTCCGTGTCGATCACCTCGCCCTGCTCATTCTTCTTCTCCACCTGGCGCACGCGGCGGAACGGCGTCTCGATGAAGCCGTACTCGTCGATGCGGGCGTAGGTGCACAGCGAGTTGATCAGACCGATGTTCGGGCCTTCAGGCGTCTCAATCGGGCAAATGCGGCCGTAGTGCGAGGGATGCACGTCTCGCACCTCGAAGCCCGCGCGGTCGCGGTTCAGACCACCGGGGCCGAGAGCCGAGAGACGGCGCTTGTGCGTGAGCTCGGCCAGCGGGTTGATCTGATCCATGAACTGGGAGAGCTGGCTGCGGCCGAAGAAGTCGCGCACCACGGCGCTGAGAGCCTTCGGGTTGATGAGCTTGCTGGGCGTGATGTCGTTGCGCGAGGTGTCGCAGAGCGTCATGCGCTCCTTGACAAGGCGCTCCGTGCGCGCGAGACCGACGCGGCACTGGTTGGCGATCAGCTCGCCGACGGCGCGCACGCGGCGGTTGCCGAGGTGGTCGATATCGTCGACCTGCCCCTCGCCGTGGCGCAGGCGCAGCAGATACTTGATCGCCGCGAGGAAGTCGATCGGCTGAATCAGGCGGCAGTCCTCCGGCACATCGAGGCCGAGCTTCTGGTTGATCTTGTAGCGACCCACGCGCGTGAGGTCATACTTCTTCTCCTCCTTGAAGAGGCGATCGAGAGCCGTCGCCGCCTGCTGCACCGAGGCGGGATCACCCGGTCGGAACTTGCGGAAAATCTCCTTGAGGGCGCTCTCGCGGTCGTGCGCGAGATCCTTCTTGAGCGTCTTGACGAGCGTCTCCTCCTCGCGCTGGTCGATCACCTCAATCTCGGTGATGCCCAACTCCACCATCTTCTTGATGCTCGCGAAGCTCAGCGGCTCGTAGGCCTTGGCAATGATCGTCGCCTTGCGGGCCGAGTCATCGCCGCTCTTGATATCCTCGAAGGGAATGAGATACTCCAGCTCGCTGCCCTCGACGTCCGTCAGCTTGAGCTTCTGAATCGTGTAGAACTGCTCGACGATCGAGCGATCCGTCTCGTAGCCGAGATAGCGCAGGAAAGTCGTCGCGAGGAACTTGTGGCTGCGGCGGCGGCGATCGAGGAAGACGTACATCAGGTCGCTCGTGTCAAACTGCACCTCGAGCCAGGAGCCGCGATCCGGAATAATGCGGAAGGAGTAGAGCGGCTTGCCGTTCGTGTGCTGCGACTTCTCGAAGCAGATGCCCGGCGAGCGGTGCAACTGCGCCACGATCACGCGCTCCGCACCGTTGATGACGAAGGTGCCGCGGTCCGTGATCATCGGGATCTCGCCCATGTACACATCCTCATCCGCCGAATAATCGCCGCACTTGAGGCGCAGCTTCACGTAGAGCGAGGCGCTGTAGGTCTCGCCGGAACGAATGGCGGCAATGTCGGAAATGCGGGGCGGCGAAATGCTGTAGGACTCGTACTCCAGTCGAATCTGGCCGTCGTAACTCTCTATCGGGAAGTGTTCGGTGAGAACGGCCTGAAGACCCATCTTGAGCCGCTTATCAGGCTCGGTGAAGCGCTGCAGGAATTCTTCATAGGATTTGGTCTGAATCTCAATCAAGTTGGGCGGGTCAATGACCTCCTTGATCTTGCCGAAACTGATTCGCTCTTGCTTGGGCTTTGACATGGAGTGGCGGAGATAATGTTGTGCACCCTCTTCCGGATGCGGGGTTCGGTTTCCGTACCATAAAACCGACCCGGAGCCTCACGCAGCACCGTAGGCGTGAAGCCCCGGGTCGATTCTGTACTTTTCCTGATAATTGCGGAACGGCAAAAGTTGACGTAACAAATACCCTTCCGCGTGGGGACACGAAGGCAGGAGGGGACACAAAATCCCCCCCTGCACTCCGAAAATCGATGCCTTACTTGATCGTGACCTTGGCGCCGGCCTTCTCGAGCTCGGCCTTGGCCTTCTCGGCGTCCTCCTTGGAGGCACCTTCGACGACGACGGCGGGAGCGCTCTCGACCAGCTTCTTGGCGTCGGCAAGACCGAGGCCCGGCTTGACGGTGCGGACGGCCTTAATGACGGCAATCTTGTTGGCGCCGGCCTCAGTGAGCTCGACGTCAAACTCAGTCTTCTCCTCAGCAGCTTCAGCAGGAGCGGCGGCCACAGCGGCGGCAGCCACGGGAGCGGCGGCGGAAACGCCCCACTTCTCCTCGAGCATCTTCACAAGCTCAGCAGCTTCGAGGATCGTAAGCTTGCCAAGTTCCTCAGCGATAGTATTGAGATCAGCCATTGTAGTATGTGTGTGTATTTGGTTCTTGTCGCGGGTGGGGGCTCCCCACCCATTTCAGTTCTCACCGGCCGGAGAGCCGACAGAGAACCTCATTGGTTTCAGGCGGCGGCGCAGGTGTACCACACCGCCGCCATCTGTTCAAGTCTTTTTTTACTCGGCAGCGGGAGTTTCCTCGCTGCCACCGTTTTCCTTGTCCACGTAAGCCTGGATGACGCGGGCCAGAGCCGAGCCGGCGGCATTGATCGTGCCGAGCAGCGTGGCGAGCAGCACCTCGCGGCTGGGCAGATCGCCGAGGGCGGTGATCTTCTCAGGGGTCAGCGTCGCACCGTCGAGAATGCCGGCCTTGTAGGCGGCCTTCTTCGAAGCCTTGGCGAAGGTGTTGACGGCCTTGGCGGCGGCGCACACGTCGCTCTCGCCCATGATGTAGGCCGCCTGGCCCTTGAGGGCCTCCGAGATGTCGGGCAGACCGGCATCGGCGATGGCCTTGGCCATGTAGCTGTTCTTGGCGACGACGCACTTGGCACCGACGGCCGAGAGAGAAGCGCGCAGCTGCGTGAACTCGGGCACCGTCACGCCGGTGTAGTCGATGACGAGCAGGAAGGGAGAGGCATTCACCCGGGCCTGCAGATCATCGATGATGACAGTCTTATCAGGATTGAATTTCTTTTGATCGCTCATAGTCGTGTGTGCGGTTCAGGTTACTGCCTGGAGAACTCGACCGGGCTCAGCGGGAGGCCCGGATTCATCGAGCTGGCGATGGTGACGGCGGCGATGTAAGCGCCCTTGGCGCCGCTCGGACGAGCCTTGACGACGGCGTTGATGAGGCTGCGAACGTTCTCCGCGAGCTTGTCGACCTCGAAGGAGAGCTTGCCGACGGGAGCCGAGATGTTGGCGTTCTTGTCAACGCGGAACTCGACGCGGCCGGCCTTGACCTCGCGAACCGCCTTGGCGGTGTCGTCGGTGACGGTGCCGGTCTTCGGGTTCGGCATGAGGCCGCGCGGGCCGAGCACGCGGGCAATCTTGCGCACCTGGGCCATGGCGTCCGGGGTGGCGATTGCGCTGTCGAAGTCGAGGAAGCCGTCCTGAATCTCCTTGATGAGATCCTCGAGGCCAACCTTCTCGGCACCGGCCTCAAGGGCGGCCTTGGCGGCCTCGCCCTGGGCGAAGACGATGACGCGAACATTCTTGCCGGTGCCGTGGGGCAGTGCGACGGAGGCACGCACCATCTGGTCCGACTTGCGGGGATCCACCGTCAGGCGGAACGACACAGTGACCGTGGGGTCAAACTTGGGGGCAGGGAAGCTCTTCATGACTTCCACGGCCTCTTCAACAGCGTAGGTCTTGCCGGGGGCAATCAGCTTCGCTGCCTCATTGTAGCGCTTGGAGCGTTTTGTAGACATAATGTGAGCAGTACGTTCGGGTTAATTGTTCCCTCCTGCAGAAGGGGGTGTTCAGAGGCCTTCCACTTCGATACCCATCTGGCGGGCCTGGCCGGCAATGATGCGGGCGGCTGCCTCGGGGTCCTTCGTGTTGAGGTCGGGCATCTTGGCGTTGACGACTTCCATCAGCTTCTCCTTGCTGATCTTGGCAACCTTCTTCTTGTTCGGCTCGCCGGAGCCGGACTGAATGCCGGCGGCCTTCTTGAGGAGGTTGGCTGCGGGCGGCTGCTTGGTGATGAAGTCGAAGGACTTGTCCTTGTAGACGGTGATGATGACGGGGAGAACGTCACCGGCCTGCTTCTGAGTCTTGGCGTTGAACTCTTTGCAGAAGCCCATGATGTTCACACCGGCCTGGCCGAGTGCAGGACCGACGGGCGGCGAGGGATTCGCAGCGCCGGCAGGAATCTGCAGCTTGATGACTTTAACTACTTCTTTTGCCATGGTTTTGTTTGTGTTGTTGACCGGGGCTCACCGCCCTTGCGGGTGATGCGGCCCCGGAGAAGGGTTCCGGCGGAATTTCCGGGGGAAGGGGAGCGTCTCAGCGGGGGAGCGACTCAACCGTTGAGCTCGTCGTCGGCCGCGTGGCGCACCTGCGTGTAGTCGAGGTCGAGGGCGTTGCTGCGGCCGAACATCGTCACGCCGACGCGCAGGCGGCCGCGCTCGGGATCCACCTCTTCGACGACGCCGCGCTCATCCTTGAAGGCGCCGTCGCGCACGATGACGATATCATTGACGTTGTAGACGATCTTCGGGCGGGCGACACCCTCGCGGCGCTGGACCTCCTCGAGGAAGTTGCGGACGTCCTGAGCCGGCATCGGCAGGGGCTCCTTGTTGCGACCGCAGGCAAAGCTGATCACGCCGTCGACGGCCTGAATCTTGTACCAGGCGTCGTTGTGCAGGGTGTTGTCGGGGCGGCGCAGGGCGATGTTCAGGTAGATGTAGCCGGGGTAGAGCTTGCGCTCGACGGTGTACTTCTTGCCGTTGCGCACCTCCTCGATCTTCTCCATATACAGTTTGGGCTCACTCTGGATGAGCGAGCGAACTTCTTCGTCTTCGTCGATCAGGCGCTTAATGTTGTCAAGCGTGCGCTTTTCTTTATTGGAGAGCACGTGGAGCACGTACCACTGGTCTTGAGGCTCGGGGACGCTGCGTGCACCGGAGGATTTGCGATCGTACTGGCGGGACATGTTGCCGATCTGCTGTGGGTTGGGATAGAAGGGGGATGGGTGTTCGTTCAGGAGAGGAAATTGATGGCGCTGGTGATGACGCGCGTCATGACGAAATCAAAGAAGGCGACGTAGGCGCCCAGCAGCACCATGGCGACGAGCACCATGAGCGTCGACCCCCAGAGCTCGCGATACTTCTTGAACCCCTTGACTTTGGGGTCGCTCTCCCAGGGCCAGGAGCACTTCCTGAGCTCCGCCTTGACGTTGGAGATTGAGTTGAAGATGGATCGGAAAAACTTGCTCATTGCTTCGTGTGGGGTGACGGGGTTGATCAGCGAGTGATCAGGAGAAAAAAAAAGAGGAAGGCTGGCAGGGTATGAGAGACTCGAACTCCCAACACGCGGTTTTGGAGACCGCTGCTCTACCGATTGAGCTAATACCCTATAACCTTGCTCTGTTTCGGTCATTCAGGGGATGCCCGGTTTTGGGCCGGGCATCCCCCATGACCAAGGGCTCATTCCATTTTCATGGCAGCCCAATTCTTGCGGGAAGCGGATCAGGCCTTGATCTTGGCCACCTTGCCGGCGCCCACGGTGCGGCCGCCTTCGCGGATAGCGAAGCGCATACCTTCCTCCATGGCGACGGGGGTGATCAGCTCAACGCCGATGGTGACGTTATCGCCGGGCATCACCATTTCCGTACCCTCGGGCAGGCTGACCGTGCCGGTCACGTCCGTCGTGCGGAAGTAGAACTGCGGGCGATAGTTGTTGAAGAACGGGGTGTGACGGCCACCTTCCTCCTTCGTCAGCACGTACACGGCGGCGTCGAAAGTGGTGTGGGGGGTCACGCTACCGGGCTTGGCAAGCACCTGGCCGCGGACGATGTCTTCCTTCTTGATACCGCGAAGGAGCACGCCGACGTTGTCACCGGCCTCACCCTTGTCGAGCAGCTTGCGGAACATCTCGATGTCCGTCACAGCAGTCTTCTGGGTCGGGCGGATACCGACGATCTCAACTTCGTCCATCTTGTTGATGATACCGCGCTCGATACGACCGGTAGCCACGGTGCCGCGGCCGGAGATGGAGAACACGTCCTCAACGGGCATGAGGAAGGGCTTGTCGATCGGACGCTCAGGGGTCGGGATGTAGCTGTCGACGGCGTCCATGAGGTCGAGGATGCTCTGCTTGGCCTCGGGGTCGCCCTCGAGAGCCTTGACGGCGGAACCCTTGATGATCGGGATCTCGTCGCCCGGGAAGTCGTAGGAGGAAAGAAGGTCGCGGATCTCCATCTCGACGAGCTCGGCGAGCTCGGGGTCAGCGAGGTCCATCTTGTTCATGTACACCACGATGTAGGGAACACCCACCTGGCGAGCGAGCAGGATGTGCTCACGCGTCTGCGGCATGGGGCCGTCAGCGGCGGAGACCACGAGGATAGCGCCGTCCATCTGAGCGGCACCCGTGATCATGTTCTTGACGTAGTCAGCGTGGCCGGGGCAGTCGACGTGAGCGTAGTGACGCTTGTCGGTCTCGTACTCAACGTGAGCGGTGGAAATGGTGATACCGCGCTCGCGCTCCTCGGGAGCGCCGTCGATCTGGTCGTAAGCCTTGAACTCTGCCTTACCCTGCTCTGCAAGAACTTTGGTAATGGCAGCGGTAAGGGAAGTCTTACCATGGTCAACGTGACCGATGGTACCCACGTTCACGTGGGGCTTGGTGCGCTGGAATGATTCTTTGGCCATATTAGGATTGTTGTTTTGGGCTGCTATTCTTGCATCGGAGTCGAAAGCTTCTGGCGGGATTTGAACCCGCGACCTCATCCTTACCAAGGATGCGCTCTACCCCTGAGCTACAGAAGCATGAACTCCCTGTCGCCCCCGTGAGGGGACGTGAAAGCAGGGGCATTTTACACGTGTTGTGCTGCCACGTCAACTCTAATTTATCTGAATTTGCGATTTTTTTCCAATTTGATGCATTTTTCACCTGTTTTCGGTGCTTTTTGTTCTCCGGACAGCCGCCGGAGGCGCCGCGGGCGGAACAGGTGGAAAGTTGGATTGTCTATCGGCCTGTTCTGCGGCACACTGAGGATCTATGAAAACTGCAACACTCATGACGATGGTTGCTCTGATGGCGGCGCCGCTGGTCTGCGCCGCTGATGAGCAGAAGGATATGCCGCTCAATCTCACGGCTCAGCCGGCTCCGCAGGCCGCAGCTCCGGCTGCTCCGGAGGCTCAGTCCGGCGAGGCCCCCGGCGGCTGCCCGTCGGCGGACTGGCTGAACGTGGAGACGATCACGCTGGCGGCGGCCAACGGCGATCCGCTGGCGCAGTACACGCTGGCTTGGCTGACGGAGACGGGCACGACAGCGTCGCCGGCGGACCCGGCGGCGGCGGACAAGCTGTACGCCGCGGCTGTGCCGGGTCTGCAGAAGGCGGCGGACAAGGGCCACCGGGCGGCCTGCATGGCGCTGGCTTCGATGTACGCCCGCGGCAAGGGCGTGACTGCGGATGCCGAGAAGGCCGCGCACTATGCGGAGAAGGCCCACGGCTGCCGCCCCGCGAAGGCCGGCAAGGCTCCCTGCTGCGCTCCCTGCCCCAAGGACGCGGCCAAGCCCTGCTGTGACAAGCCCTGCAAGGCGCAGCCCTGCGATAAGCCTTGCGAAGGCAAGGCCTGCGACAAGCCCTGCCCCGACAAGGCCGCCGACGCGAAGTAAGGCGCGCCGCCTCCGCTGAGTTCGGATGACACGCCCGCCCTGCCCGCCCCGGCAGCGGCGGGCGTTTTGTCTTGCCCACCCCTCAGCCCGGAGCGAAGGGCCGTTTTCCCTCCCGGCGGCCTTGCTCAGGGCCCCGGTGCGTGCCCGCCCGTCGTCTCCTCGGGAGTCTCGGCCGGCGCATATTCAACCGCGCGCAGGTAGAGCCCGTCGGCGGGGGCGCAGAAGCGCGTGGTCTCGCCGGGGATGTCGCTCATGTAGGCGCCGAGCTGCTCGAGGCTCATCTTGCCGGCGGCGACGCGCTGGGCCGTGCCGACGAGCAGGCGCACCATGCGGTACATGAAGCCGGTGCCGTGAAAGCGCAGGCGCAGCAAATCCCCCTCGTCGCAGACCTCTGCGCTCAGGATGCGGCGGTGGTAGTAGCCCGGCGGCGGCTCGGCGGGCTCGGTGCCGCGGCGCGCGGAGAGGCGGCGGAAGTCGTGCTCGCCTTCATAGAGCCGCAGGGCTGCCGCGAGCCGCTCCGTCTCGCCCGCCCGCGGCAGGTGCCAGGCGCGGCCCGCCAGAAAGGGGCTGAGCACCGGCGCCCGGCAGATGAGGTAGTCATAATATTTGCCCACGGCGCTGAAGCGGGCGTGAAAGCCAAGCTCCGCCCGCCGCACGTCAAGGATGCGCACGGCCTGCGGCAGCCGCGCGTTGAGGGCCGCCTGCCAGTTCTCGGGGCTCATGCGGCAGCTCTCGGGGATGTCGGCATGGAAGCTCTGCGCGAGGGCGTGCACGCCCGCATCGGTGCGCCCGGCCGCGGCGATGCGCAGCGGGCTGCGCAGGATGGCGGCGAAGGCGTCTTCGAGGCAGTCCTGCACGGTGCCCTTGCCACGCTGGCTCTGCCAGCCGAGGAAGTGGCTGCCGTCATAGGCGCAGGTGAAGTGGAGGCGGGGCATGGGAGGGAGGAAAAGGTCCTGAAACGCGCGAGCCGCAGCACCGCTGCGTTGAGCGGGCTGCGGCTGCAAGGGTTTTCAGCCGTGGAGGGCGGCCATCAGATGTCGAGATCCAGCGGGATGTCGCCGATATCCAGCGAATCGTCGGAGCTCGAGTCATCGGAGCTGGAGTCATCACTGCTCGAATCCTCGCTGCTCTCCGAGCTGCCGCTGTCGGCATCGTCGGAGTCAGAGTCGCCGGAGTCCGCCGGCTCATCCGAGCTGTCGGCGTCCGACTTGTCCGCGTCATCCGCGCCCTCATCGGCAGGCTTGTCGGCGCTTTCGCCTTCAGCAACCACGCTGCTCAGATCTTCGCTGACGGGAGCCTTGTCGGGCACGGCCACGACATCCTCAGTGCTGTCGAAGCGCATCACGGGCACATCCGCGGGCGTGACGGTGTACGAGAGAGCCTCGCGGAGAGCCTCCGAACCGTAGCACTCCGCAAAGGGCGGCGGCTCCTTGTGGTCGTCAATCGCGTCCTCCTGCAGGAACTTGGAGCCGGCCTCGCGGCGCGTGGCATCGGCATCCTTGTAGCTGCCCTCGGTCGTGGACGCGCCCACCGCCATGACGAGCTGATCCTCATCCACCTCGCCGTCGTAGGAGGTCACGGGCAGACTGGCGCGCACGCGAGCCACCTCGCGGGCCAGCGCATCGAGCGCCGTCACCAGTTCGGCAGCCTCCTGCCCCTCCTTGCCGACGCTGCGGCGCAGGGCGTTCTCGTTGAGCGTGCAGGTGCGGGCCATCGCGTCCATGAGGCGCTTGTTGAGCACCTTGACGCGCGGGGCGGCGGCCTCGGCCGTCGGGTGATCAATGACGGTGCGCAGCTCGGTCGTCAGCTCCTTGGCCAGTGTCACGACGGATTTCTCCTCCTTCTGGCAGGAGGTCAGCGCGCAGGCTGCTACGATCGCGCAGGCGGGAACGAAAAGGAAATTTTTCATAAAAAGGTGATAAGCTGTGGTATGAAAGCTAGCAGGATTTCCCCGCGATGTCAAGGTAAAGTGTCGTTCGGGCAAAAAAAAGTGCCGCCGCCCCCTCATCGCCCGGGGTCCGGCAGCAAGTCGGCGTAGATGCCCGGGTCCGAGCCCGAAATCGCCACGGCGCCGACACAGCGCTCGTAGAAGGCGCGGGGGCCGACGCCGCCGATGATGGCGTAGGCGTAGCCGAGGGCGCGGAGCTGCTCGGCGGCCGTCACCAGCAGGGCGCGGCCGATGCCGCTGCCGCGCAGCTCTTCCCCGACACCCATCGGACCGATGAAACCGCGGGCCGTGACGTCAAAGCAGGCGAAGCCGACGATGCGCCTCTCTTGTGTGGCCACGACGCAGCCCACGGGGCTGTGCGCCATGGCGATGCGGCATTCGCTGACCCACTTCGGGCTGAAGTTGCGGCCGACCCAGTCTTCCAGAATATGTGCCTCGTAGGGGTTGCAGCGGCGGATGATGACACCGCGCTGCGCCGCGGCGGCGCGCAGCGGGGCGCCGTCCGGCAGATCATAGAGGCGTACGAGCATGTCCGTCATAGGCCCGGAGCAAAAGCAGGCAGAAAGACACCGCCTCCCCTGCCCCGGCCGAGCCGCGAGGCCCCGAAGGGCTCTCACCTGCCCGGCGCGGGGGAAGAGGCGGCGCGCTTGCGCGCAGGCGAATCAGTCCGCACTCTCGTCGCCGTCCTTCTTCTCACCCTCTCGGGCGTTGAAGAAGCGCGGAGCGAGCTTCGTGACCACTTCGTCCTTGCACTCCTGGTCGTAGACCTTCAGCACCAGATGAGCCAGCGCCACGGCATCCTTGAAGTCTGTCGGGGCCTTCGACCAGCGCGCCGCATCAAAGCGGCCCATCGCATCGCGGCTGTTGGAGAACTCCGCCACGCCCGGCATCGCATAGAGCAGATGCGTCGCGCGCAGCAGCGCATCGAGCTCCAGCTCCGGCGCGCTGCCGTGGCTGCACGCCACAAACTGGCAGAGTCGATCAATGGCTTCATTAGCCATCTTGCGGTTCGCATCCGTGATGCTGCCCTTGCGCTCGGCCGCCGGAATCTGCGCCTCCGCCATGCGGCCGAGGCAGTAACAGTACCAGCCGTAGGAGCGCAGCGGAATCGCGTCCGCCTTGCCGTCCTCCGAATCCAGCGCGGCAAACTTCGCCACCTGGCGGCTGAGAGCCTGATAGCGCTTCGCCAGCTGAGCCGCATCCTCCATGAGCATACTCTCCGCCACCTGATACGCCACGCGGGCCGCCATGCCCTGCTCGGCTGCGGGAGAGCCGTACATCTTGCGGGCAATCTTCTCCGCCACGTCGCGCAGGTGCTTCCAGTCCTGAAGGCGCATCGCGCAGTCCAGCTCGCAGAGCGCAGCCTGCATCGCCGGGTTGCCGTCCACATCGCGGAAGGCGGCGTACTCGCTGCGCAGCTTCTCGCACTTCTTGAGCGCGTCGGACAGCTTGCCGCTGCGGTAGTCGTCGAGCGCGTCGCTGAGCTCTGCCGGCGACTGGACAATGTAGGGAGCCTTGAGGCGCTTCTGCTTGAGCGTGCCGTGGTCATCGAAGATGATGCCCTTGGCGTTGGCCGCCGAGGCCGGATACGTCCTCCAGCGCTTGTTCTCAAAGAAAGAAACATTCAGGCGCGTCGTCTCCTTCTGCGCCGGCTCCTGCGCCCCGGCAAAGCTGCCGAAGGCGGCCAGAGCAAGACCCATCAAACCGAGTGCTTTCATAGTAGTTCCGTATTGCAAATTGTTGAAATTAACCCTTCACGCGATTCTTGTGCTCATTGGCCTCGCGATCCTCTCTCGCGACGCCGGCGTCGCGACCGTACTGATTGACGAGAGACTCAACCTGGTTGAAGAGGTCGCGCTCGTCGGAGTTCATCTTCTCGCGGAAACCGCTGTTGGTGAGCAGGCGGACGTAGTCCTCACCCGTCTTCCAGGCCACCCAGCGATCCGAGGGCTGGAAGTTGCCGCTCATGCGGTCGCCCGAGGACGGCGTGTTGCGCGCCCAGAGCAGCTCCATGATCGCCTTGCAGGCCGGGGCCGAGACGGACACGTTGCCCATGTTCGACGTGTAGAGGCTGTTGTAGGTCTGCAGCGCGTTCTTGATGCTCTCCGCATCCCCGCTCTTGGCGTAGGCGGCGGCCATGAGCATGTTCATGTCCACACGGCGGTTGCCCGAGCGCATGTTGAGGTAAGTCGTGCCGGCATCGATGGCCGCGCGCGTGTCACCCTTCGCGCTGTAGCACTCGGTGAGCGTGAAGTAGGCATCGGCCAGCACCGTCGCATCCGGGCAGGCGCCCTCCTTCGTCACATCCTTCAGCAGGGTGATGGCCTCATCGTAGCGGCCGAGCACCTTGAGTGCGCGAGCCTTGCCCGCCTTGCCCTTCACCGAATCCGCGCTGTTGGCCGAGATCACGGCGTCATAATAGGTCATGGCGCTGCCGATCTGGTCCTTGCCCACCTGGCTGTCCACGAAGCGCGCACCGAAGTTCACGAGGCTGTCCGCCACGCTCAGGCAGATGTAGGAGGTGAGATCCTGCGGCTTGAAGTCCACGCTCATCGAGCGGATCTCGCCGGCGATGCCGTTGCGCAGATCGTTGATCGAGCCCGGAGAGACGCCCTCGCTGTTCTTCTCAACCGCGTTGAGCTTCTTGCTGCGCTCCGAGATGCAGGCCATGCGGATGATGGCGTTCGTGAACTTGTCGGCCGGGTCGATGCCCGTGAAGCCCTTGAGGTGCTCAATCACCGCGTCCTCCGACGTCAGCGCCAGACCGTACTGATCCTTGCCGCCCGACGGAATCGTCACGTAGCCCGCCTTGATCGCATCCTCATAGGCCACGACGTAGGAGTTGATGGCCATCTCCAGCGCGGCATTCGTCTTGCCCTTCTTGAAGGCAGCCGTCGCCTCGCGGGCAATGACCGTCCGAGCCTGCTTGAGCGCGGCCTCAACAGCGGCCTTCGCGCCCTCGACATCGGGCTTCACCTTCACCGCGCGGCGCAGCTGCGTGCCCGCCATATCCAGCGCATAGACGTTGCCCTCGCCGTCCGTCTCCTTCCAGAAGGTATCGGCGTAGCCCGCCACGCGGGCGTTGCGCTGCTCCTCCGTCTCGCCCTCCATCGGAATCTCGGGCGCGTAGGAGTAGAGCAGGAAGAGCGCATTGGCCGCCAGAGCGCGCGAGCTGTCGGACTTCGGCTGCTTGAGCGAAGCCTCGTAGGCCGCCTGCAGAGCCGCAATGCCCTGCGGCTTGGCCGCCTCGTCCTCGCCCGTGATGATGATGTTGCCGCGCATCAGCTGGGCATTCGGGTAGACCACGCTGTCCGGCCAGTTGTCGGCAATCGCCTGGCAGAAGGTGAGCGCCTTGGCCATGTCGGCCTTGGCCGTGTCCTTATCATCGCGCGTCGACGCCTGCTTGAGCGTGCACTCGAGCGCGAGGTAGGTCGCGCGATCCACCAGCGGATTCTCCTTCAGATCATTGGACGGGTATTTCTCGCGATACTTCGCGAAAAGATCGAGCATCTTCTGGTAGTTCGCCGGATCCACCGCGCCCATGCGCTTGTAGGCGTCCATCACGAAGTAGAAGAGCTGCATCTCCATGTTCGCCACTTCCTTCTCCTTGAGCGCTTGGCGACCCGTGCCCGGCTTCAGGCGGCCGCTGTCGAGCAGCGCCGTGCCCGCCTCGAGCACCGAATCAAACTTGTCGAGCTTGTAGTAGGCCGAGGTCTTGATGAAATCCGCCGTCACGGCATAGGCGCCGTTGAGGTCATCCTTGTTGAGACGCAGCACCTCATCGGCCGCGCCGATGAGCTCCTGCCACTTGTTATCCTTGAGAAGGCGGCGCATCTTGTTGAAAGCCAGGCTCTTCTCCTGATCACCCCCGAGAGAGCCGCCCTTGAGGCCGGCCTCCAGACGCTCGCCGGCCTCTTCATTGCCGGTCAGGTAGTGCAACTGAGCCAGCTGGAACTTCAGCTTGTCGGCCACCTTGGCACTCTTGCCCTTCGCATCCTTCACCGTGAGATCCGGATAGCGATCCAGCAGCACCTGATAGCCCGCCTTGCCGAGGCGGTTCGAGCCCATCGACAGGTGCACGTTGGCCGCACTGATGATGGCGTAGGCCTCGGGATCCGTATTCGCATCCAGCAGCTTCTTGTAGTCCGACGCCAAGCGATTGATCTGGCGGACGCTGTAGACCTTGCCCGTCACGCGATCCATCCCGTTGGTCACCTGCTCATCCGCGCCCATCCACGCGCCCTGCATACCCAGCACGTTCATCACCTCGGCGGAGGAGGGAACCATGCCGAAGAGCGTGTTCATGATGCGCGTCGCCGCCTCGGCGCTCTTGAGATCGCCGCTCTTGAGCGCCTTCTGCACGTAGCCGGCCGCCTTGCTGCCGTAGGCGATGAAGCGAGACGTGTTCACCGCGGCGGCAGACGTCTCCATCGCCGGCACGGCCGCCAGCGCGTTGTGCGCCAGCTCGAGCACGTTCGCATCCGTGCTCTTGTCATCCTTGAGCGCCACGCCGATAATTGTATTGAGACCGCGCATCACCATGTCCTCGGGCAGGCGGCCCGAGCCCTTGCGGCTGCGCTGCAAATACTCCTTGCCCTTGTCGAAATCGGGCTTGTCCTTGAGCAGGTAGCACTGCAGGAGCAGGAAGCAGACCTGCCCGTTGAGCTTCTTGGCCTTCTCCGCCTTCGACACCTTTCCGCTCTCCAGCAGATCGAGGTAGGCCTCAAGATTCTCAATCGCCTCGTCGAACTTCGAGGGATCGCCCTTGCCGCCGTCTTCACCCGTCGCCTGCTTGAAGCGCACATAGCCCTTCTGGAAGACCGCCATCGTCAGCAGCGGATCATAGCCCACCGCATCCTTCGGGTTCGGAAGGTTCGCGCGCTGAGCCGCCATTGCGCGCTCGCGCATCGCCTTGTCCGTCCACTTCTCATCAGTGAGGCGGTCATAGGTCGCCACCGCGGCATCGTACTTCTTCTGCTGCGTCTGAGCCAGCGCCTTCTGCCAGAGGTAGAAGGGCACCAGATACTCGAACTGCTGGGCGACCTTGGACTTGGAGTCAAACTTCTTGATGACGGCATCGCAGAGCTTCTCGGCCTGCGCGTACTGACCGGCGCGGTTCAGTTTCTCCGCCTGGCTGACGGAGCCGACGAGATCCTGCGCCTGGCACACCACCGGCGCACACGCCGCGATGGCCACGAGAATCGCAGATTTGGAATAGGAAAGCATGGGAATGGTGTAGTGTAAGGTGTGAATAAGCTGGTGAAGAAGAGTTCAGACAACAAGAGGGGAGCAGCGGCGCTCAGCCGCTGAACTCCCCTCTTGGGCGGGAAGGGAAGGTGAAACTTATTCCGTCGCGGCCTGAAGGCCCACGGCCTTGATGCCGGCCTCAGAGAGAGCGGACATCACGTCGATGATGCGCTGGTGCGGCGCCGCCTTGGAGCCGCTGAGCAGAACGAGCGGCTCAGCGCCCTGAGCCTTCGTCTGATCGCGCAGCGTGATCAAACTGTCGCGCAGCTGCGTGAGGTGGCCGTACTGGCTGTACTGCTTGGAGGAAGGATCGATGCCATCGGTGGCGTCGCCCACCGGCAGACCGTTGTAGATCACAATGCCGTTGGCCTTCACCTCGATGCGGCCCACCTCGGGCGGCGGCGAATCGCTCGACTCGCTCTCCGTCGCAGGCGTAGCCATATCAATCTTCTTTTCGCTGACGAGCGTCGTTGCCACGAGGAAGTAAATCAGCAGCAGGAAGCAGCAGTCGATCAGCGACGAGATGTTCATCTCGGGATCCCCCTGCTCCTCCGTCTCGATTTTCTTGTGTCTTGCCATATTGTAGAGAGAAAGAGAATGGGGTTTACTTGGTCGGCAGCGTACCGAAGACCAGATCGGCAATACCGACACTCGCAGCAGCATTGATCACCGTGCGCGTGCGCTCCCACGGAGCATTCTGGTCACCGCGGATGTAGAGGCGCACCGTCACCGGCTTGCCGTCCTCACCCTTCATGTTCTTGTAGACATCCTTCATCTTGCGGATGGCGTCGGCGAGCTGGCTCTCCTCACCCGCACGGTAGCCCGTCGTCTTGCCGTTAGCGTCGGCGAGACTCCAGATGGCGCCGGGCTTGCTCGCGAAAGTCAGATCGTACTTCTTGAGCGCGTTGCCCTTCATCTTCTCGCGATCCGCGTAGACGTTGACCACGATGCAGCCCTTGGCATCCTTGAGCTCGGAGCAGGACACCGCGTTGGGCATCTTGACGCTGGGATCCTTCGCCACCGTAATCTGCGTGGCATTCACCACGAAGAAAATCAGCAGCAGGAAGCAGCAGTCAATCATCGGCGAAAGGTTCACGTCACCGCTCACCTCGTCATTCGCTCTGGCGTTCTTTTTCTTGGCCATGATGATTTCTGAGATCGTTTGGATTCACGCCTGCCTGCACCCTCGGGCAACAGGCAGGCCCGTCGCAGAGGGCTCAAGCCTGAACCGGCTCGGCGTACTCACCCTCGATAGCCTCAGCCTCCTCATCACCGCTCAGA
Organism: uncultured Akkermansia sp.; assembly: GCA_900548895.1. Lineage (GTDB taxonomy): Bacteria > Verrucomicrobiota > Verrucomicrobiia > Verrucomicrobiales > Akkermansiaceae > Akkermansia > Akkermansia intestinavium. The sequence continues at coordinate 4,536 of URLZ01000033.1, read as the reverse complement.
CCCTCGGGAATGCGAGCCAGTTGAGCATCGGCGTTGAGCACGTTGATGGACGTGTTGACCATCTCCTCAACCGTGTTGATGCACAGAGCCTCGAGGCTCTGTGCCTTCTTCTTGAGGAAGAAGAACGCAGGGATAGCGATAATGGAAATAATCAGACCCCAGAAGGTCGTCAACAGAGCCACGGAAATCGAACCGGCCAGCTGGGTCGGGTCAGCCTGGCCCGTCTCAGCCAGAATGGCGAAGGCGCCGACCATACCCTGAACCGTACCGAACAGACCGATGGACGGAGCCAGCGAGCCGGAAAGCGCGAGCATGTCAACCGTCTTCATGATCTGCGGGCGCTCATTAGCCGTGAAGTCGGCCATGGCGTCTTCAATGCCGTCCTTGCCCAGATCCTCGGGGCGGTTGGCATCGATATTGGGCAGGGCGTACGCCACGAGGCGGCCGAGGTAGGTCGGGCTCGACGTCGCCATCTCAATGGCCGAGCGCACGCGGCACTCACCCATAAGAGCGAGGAGCTGGGCCTTGAGAGACTCGGGGCAGTACTTCTCGCGCTTGAGGTTCATGCTGCAGAAAACGATGAGGAAGATCGTGATCGCCAGCAGAATGACCAGCGGAATCATCGTCCAACCACCATCAATAACCCACTTATCGAGCATGTTCTTCTCTTCAGCGCCGCCGGAGGCAGCCTCCTCCTGAGCCAAAGCCGAAGAGGAAAGAGCGAAGACAGCAGCCATCCCGAGGGAGAGAGCCCGGACACCGAAACGAGTAATCGTTGCTTTCATAATGGTAAAACTACGGTAATGCAGATTTGACGTCCTCTATTTAACCACATTCCGCCCTCATGGCAAGAAAGATTTGCGCAGGAGGCAAAAAAACTCCGTCATCCTCCGACAACCCATGGTGAGAATCTCCTCGGCAACATCGCGGCCCGTCGATGGGCCACATGAACATAAACCGCGAATTATCAGAATGCAGCGAAAGGCATCAACCCGCACCTCCACACATACACCACCCATCACCGGCTCCCTGAGCACCTCAGACCATCATCCGAAAGCAACCCTTCACTTTTCTCAAATATCCACGAACCCCGTCATCCATCCGGCAGAATAGCCACCCCTCCACCCTCGACACACCCTAACACAGACCAAGCACATTCATCACGCCGAATGACGACAATTTATCTTCTTTGGAACTTGACGCAGTCTGCTCGCAGGTATAGCATCAGAAAAAATAACCCACCCCAACCTTCTACCCACCCCCCCTTCTACCAGCCATGAAAATCACCAGCCCGGAACAAGACCAACGCCTCGGCGACATCCGCCGCCAAGTCGAGCACATCGCCAAACTGCCCCACAGCGGCGACGCCGAGCTCGACAAACTCACCCGCGACATCGTCCAGCGCCTGCGGCGCAGCCTCGATCAATTCAACTCCAACATCGTCGTCATCGTCGCCCTCGGCATGCTCAAAGCCGGCAAATCCACCCTCATCAACCTGCTCGCTCGCACCCCCCTTGCCTCACCCGTCGGCTACGGCATCGACACCACCCTGCGCCCCGTCCTCGTGCACATGGGCGAACCCGGCGACGACCACGGCAGCATCACCATCTACGACCGGCCCGGCGAACTGAGCAACCAAGAAGCCCTCTCCGCCATCATCGACCACATGCGCGGCCTGCTCGACCTGCAAAACCGCATCCGCAGCCGCAGCCTCCCCCTCACCGAAGAAAACCTGCGGCGCACCCTCTGCTGCAGCGTCGCCGAATCGCGCAACCTCCTCACCTCGGAACCCGTCCTCGTCGTCGTCCAAACACCCTACAACAGCAACTGCAAACTCCTCAGCGACCGGCGCATGCTGCTCGACATGCCCGGACTCGACTCCGCCGAAGCCGACATCGCCCACCTCACCGAAGACTACGCCGCCGCCATCAAAGAATGCGACCTCATGCTCTTCGTCCAGAGCTCCGTCGCCCCCCTGAACGAAAAAGCCTGCGAATTCCTGCAAGCCATCCTCGACCTGCGCGACAGCGCCACCTCCTGGATCATCCAAAACCTCATGCTCTCCAAACACTGGAGACAGCAAAGCTGCATCAACCGCGAACTCAAAACCCAATCCGAATACGCCGCCCACACCATCAACCGCATCCAAAAGCGGCAAAAGCGCGAACCGCAGACCTGCTTCGTCAACCTCGGCATGGCCTACGACGCCCTCCTCGGCAACCCCGACGACATCAACCCCGAAAGCCGCATGCCCGACGGCACCCCCGTCACCCGAGAGCAACTCTGGCAAACCTCACACTTCGACCAACTCGAACAAAACCTCTTGCGCGACCTCGAAGAAAACGGCACCGACAGCCGCCTGCGGCACTGCCTCGACGAACTCAACGCCACCCTCAAAGGCCTCAAACAGCAACTCGAAACCCAGCTACAGCGCCTCGACCAGCAACTCGACAGCAGCACCGCCCTCAAAACACGCTGGCAAAACACCGACAAAGAAGTCAGCAACAACCTCAGCCGCTACGAATACCACCGCGAAGGCGACCTCAGCCTCTGCAACGAACCCGACTTCAGCTGCCTGGCAACCATCCGCAGCGAACAATACCCCGGCATGAGCAGCAACGAAGCCCAGAAAGGCTCCACCATCGACGCCTACCTCAAAGCCTGCTCCCAAGCCATGCACCAAGCCTGCTGCCGCTTCCTCAAAGAAGCCTCCATCGGCAGCATCGCCCTCGTCACCAGCGAACGCACCCTACGCGGCTCCGAAATCTGCAACCGCGAAATCAAAGACTGCTTCGACAGCCTCATGGAACGACTCGAAGAAAACCACAAAGACTGCTACAACGCCATCAAGCGCGAAGACCGCCCCCGCTACACCCTCAACGACCGCCAGCACCCCCTCAACCTCGATGCCGCCGCCAACGGCCAATTCCCCCTGCTGACCCCCAACCGCAGCTTTGAAGAAACCCGAACCGTCCTCCTCCTCTTCAGCAAAGAAAAGCGCTGGGAACCGCAGAGCAGCATCATCCAAGACAGCCTCAACGACCTGCGCCAACGCTACCTGCAAGCCACCGCCGACAGCATCAACGCCAACGTCAGCCACATCTTCGGCACCCTCATCCGCCAAGGCCTCGAACAAGGCTCCGCCGCCTTCCGCCAGCAAATCCGCCGACACCTCGAACAAGCCGAAGACAGCTGCGCCGCCGCCGCCGAACAGAAACAGCGCGCCAGCGACCTCCTCCGGCACATCAACAACTTCATCACCAGCCTGCGCCCATGAGCACCACCGCCACCAGCAACAGCGCACCCGGCACCGGCAACCACGCCCACAACCCAGCCGGCAACCTAGACACCACCTCAACCGCCGGCCGCAGCACCGACACCGGCACCCCCGGCAGCACCCCGGGCCCCGGCAGCAACAGCGCGGCCATCGAAACACCCCCGGAAGACCGCGGACGCCTCCTCGGCTGCCTCAGCAGCCTCATCATCTGGCCCGCCCTCATCATCCTCGCCTACTTCGCTTCCGACATCATCGCCAAAGGCCAAACCCTCAACGCCCTCACCCCCATCCCCATTTTCGGCTACGCCCTCTGGGCCGCCATCCTCTGGCTCATCTGGTACCTCGTCCTCTCCCCCATCCTCCAATTCGCCTCCCTGAAACGCGCCGCCCACACCAACCCCCTCAAACAAACACGCCGCGCCCTCAAAAAACTCCAACGCTACAAAACCGAAGCCGAAAACCACCCCCTGCGCCAAAGCTACTGGAACCTCTACAACACCCTCGAAAGCCGCCTTCCCGAACCCGAAAAGCGGCGCCAACTCCTCCAACACCTCAGCACCTACCGCGAACAAAGCGGCATCAACCGCAAAGCCCGTCAGCACATCCTCCTCTACAGCCGCCTCGCCGCCCTCGGCGTCGTCTTCAGCCGCAACAGCCTCATCGACGGCCTCATCCTGCTGCTGCTGCAAATGCGGCTCATCATCAGCCTCGCCACCCTCTACGGCTACAAACCCTCCCCCATCTTCAACAGCCTCTGCTTCGGCTGGGTCGCCGGCAACTCCCTCATCATCGCCCTGCTCGGGCAAGGCAGCGCCGCCCAAGTCGGCAACGCCCTCGGCAGCGAATTTGCCGACTGCATCGCCGAACTCATGACCGGCGAAGACGAAGCCCTCTTGCTCAGCGCCGACGCCGCCGGCACCAAATTCATGCAAAGCACCATCAGCGCCCTGCTGGAAGCCGTCATGAGCGCCACCGCCGTCTACGTCACCGGGCACATCTTCCTGCGACTCCTCGAACGCGAAGGCGAGCGCATCAACCTGACAAACCTCATTCGTCTGCGCCGCGAAGGGCGGCTAGCCATCGGCAAAGACATCCTCCTGAAAGTACCGGCCGAAGTTGTCAAACGAGCCGCCGGGAGAGTCATCAGCAGCGCACTCTTTCTCGACCCGGGGAACTGAGCCGGCAACACGGCGGGTGGCTGCATGCGCCAGCACAAACATACGGGTGGCTCCGTGCGCGAGCACAGAAACACCTGCGCG
>URLZ01000032.1 GCA_900548895.1 uncultured Akkermansia sp. | reverse complement strand
GTTGCGCTCTACCACTGAGCTACATCCGCGATGATGTTCTGTGCTCGCTCCGCTGGGGAGCGAAGAGAGCGGATGATGGGACTCGAACCCACGACATCAACCTTGGCAAGGTTGCGCTCTACCACTGAGCTACATCCGCGATGATGTTCTGTGCTCGCTCCGCTGAGGAGCGGGAGAGCGGATGATGGGACTCGAACCCACGACATCAACCTTGGCAAGGTTGCGCTCTACCACTGAGCTACATCCGCTTGTTGACCATCCCGTCTCCTCTGCCTCTCATCCGATCTTACCGGACTCGCGGTCAGCGAAGCCGTGAAGGTGCGCCCATTATACTCACTCCGTCGGCCTTGGCAAGACTTTTTTTCTTTTCGGGGCGTTTTTTTTGTCGGCTGCGTGGCGGCGGGGCGTCCTCGGCGGTGCGGGTGAGGTTGGGTGCGGCCGAGGACGGGACGGCGGTAGCGGCGGCAGCGACGACAGGCCGACGGCGCCTGAGGTGAGGCTGTTGCGAGGGCGGGGGCGGCGTTGCCGTGTTCGGGCGCTGTGTCATGCTGCCGGGAGGCAGGGCCCAACGGTCAGCTTTTGGGCTTTTCTGCGACGTTGTTATGAGTTAGGATGCCTCTCATGCAGCAGAAGGACGATTCTTTCATCCGCATTCGCGGGGCGTGCGAGCACAATCTGAAGCATGTCGATGCCGATGTGCCTCTCGGGGCGCTGACGGTGGTCACCGGTCCGAGTGGCAGCGGCAAGACGTCTCTGGCGATGAGCACGCTCTACGCCGAGGGGCAGCGCCGCTATGTGGAGACCTTCTCGCCCTATGTGCGCCAGTTCATGGATCGCATGGATCGGCCTCAGGTGGATGCGGTGGAGAACGTTCCGCCGGCCATTGCTCTCGGGCAGCGCAATTCGGTGAAGAATTCGCGCTCGACGGTCGGAACGATGACGGGCATCAACGAGTATCTCAAGCTGGTGTTCTCGCGCCTCGCGGTCGGGCGCGATGCGGAGGGGCACGTGGTGCACCCGGCAACGGCTCAGGGCCTCGCGGAGGATTTGCTGCGCGATGCTCTCGGGCGAGAGGTGCTGGTGGCTTTTGAGGTGAAGGTGGTCGGCGGGTTCGAGGAGATGCGGCGCGCGCTGGAGGCTCAGGGCTATCTGCGCGTGCTGGCCGTGGGCGACAGAACGGCGGAGAAGGGGCCTCGTGAAGGAGGTCCTCGTGAGGGAGAATGTGCGGCCGATGTATCCGCGGAGCCTGAGGCGTCTGAGCCCCCCTCGGGGGACGGAGGGAGGGAAGAGTCGTCACCGTGGGAGGGTCGACTCCCGGAGGTGTTGCGGCTCAGCGAGGCGACGGAGGATCGCCTGGATGCGGAGCGCTGGCTGCTGCTTCAGGATCGCGTGAAGTTGCTGCCGGAGAATCGCTCGCGCCTGATGGAGGCGCTGGAGACGTCGCTGCGCCTCGGGCTGAGCCGGGTGTTTCTCTCGCTGCGCGGCGAGGATGGCAGCTGGGGGCCTCTGCGCCTTCACCGCAGTGACTGGTATCCGCTGCTGGAGCCTCGCCCGGAGCTCTTCAGCTCCAATTCGCCGCTCGGCGCCTGCCCGGAGTGCAAGGGCTACGGGCGCGCGATTTCGTATGACTACATGCGCGGGATTATCCCGGAGAAGAGCATTCGCGACGGGGCGCTTCGCATGCTGTCGTCCGCGACGCTGTCGGAGTGTTTTCGCGATTTCGTGGCGGCGAACAAGCGCAGCCGCGCGGTGCGCATGGATGTGCCTTGGGTTGATTTGACGCAGAAGGAGCGCGATTGGGTGTTTTACGGCAATGCGGGGGACTGCGATCCGTGGGAGGCCGAGGCCCGCGGGCTCTGGTACGGCTACAAGGGGATTTTCGATGACATGGAGAAGCACGCGCACAAGATGAGCGTGCGCGTGTTTCTCGCCTATTACCGCGTCTATAGTGTGTGCCCGGCCTGCGGAGGCGGGCGCCTGCGGCCCGAGGCTCTGGCCTTCACGGTGGGGAATCTGAGCGTGCCCGAGGTGCAGGCTCTGCCGATGGAGGAGTTGCTGGCCTGGGTGGATGCCCACGTGCTGCCCCGGGTGGGCGCGGATCGCTCGCTTCAGCAGGCGGTGCGCGAGCTGCGCAGCCGCGTGGCGTATCTCTGCGAGGTGGGCTTGGGTTACCTGAGCGCGAGCCGACTGACGCGGTCGCTTTCCGGCGGCGAGGTGGAGCGCGTCAGTCTGACGGCCTGTCTGGGGGCGGCGCTGACGGAGACGCTTTTCGTCCTCGACGAGCCGACGGTGGGTTTGCATGCGCGTGATACGGCGCGCCTGATTCGCGCGATGCGCCGCCTGACGGATCGCGGCAACACGCTGGTGGTGGTCGAGCACGAGGAGTCGGTGATGCGGGCGGCGGATGCGGTGATTGACATGGGCCCGGCGAGCGGTTCGGCCGGTGGGCAGGTGGTTTACGCCGGTGATCCGGCGGGGCTGCTGAAGGTGCCGGAATCGCTCACGGGCGGGTACCTCAGCGGGCGGCTGCGCATTGAGCCGCCGGCGCAGCGGCGCCGTCCTTCGGGCTTTCTGCGCATTCGCGGGGCGGAGTGCCACAACCTGCACGATTTCGACGTCGATCTTCCGCTGGGGGTGTACTGCTGCCTGACGGGGGTGTCGGGCAGCGGCAAGAGTACGCTGGCCTGTCAGGTGCTCTATGGCCGGGTGCATCCCGATGCGCTGGATGATGAGGAGCGGGTCTCTCTGCGCTCGCTGGAGGGGCTGGAGGCGCTGGATGATGTGCTGCTGGTGGATCAGAGCCCGATTGTGCGCACGCCGCGCTCGACGCCGGCGGTCTACATCGGCGTCTTTGAGGATATTCGCGCGCTCTTCGCGGCGGAGCCGGCGGCTCAGGCCCGCGGGCTCAAGCCGGGGTATTTCTCGTTCAACAGCGGGGAGGGGCGCTGCCCGCGCTGCGCGGGCCTCGGGCAGGAGAAGGTGGAGATGCAGTTTCTCTCGGATATCTTTGTCCCCTGCGCGCTTTGCCACGGGCAGCGCTACACGCCTCAGGCGCTCAGTATCCGCCTGCTGGGGTCCAACATGGCCGAGATGCTGGCGATGGACGTGGCGTCGGCGCTGCGTCTGTTCGCGGCGGAGAAGGGGGCTCGCGCCCGCCGCATTGCGTCGCGTCTGCGCGTGCTCGTGGAGGTGGGGCTCGGGCATCTGGGGCTCGGGCAGGGGCTCAATACGCTTTCGGGCGGCGAGAATCAGCGCCTCAAGCTGGCGCGCATTCTGGTGGAGTCCCTCGCCGGCGAGTCTCGCGGCAAGGGCAAGCTGCTGATTCTCGATGAGCCGGGAACGGGGCTGCACTTCAGTGATCTGGAGGTGCTGCTGGGCGTGTTCCGCCGCTTGGTTGATCAGGGCAACAGCCTGCTGGTCATCGAGCACAACCTCGACCTCATCAAGTGCGCGGATCAGGTCATTGATCTCGGTCCGGAGGGGGGCAGCGGCGGCGGCCGCGTTGTGGCTCAGGGGACGCCGGAGGAGGTGGCGGCGTGCCCTCAGGGGCACACGGCGCGCTACCTTCGCGCGGCGCTCGCCGGGCAGGTTCTCTCGGAGGCGCCGGTCGAGGTGCTGCCGGAGGACGCGGAGAGCCTGCGCGGGGTGATCGCGCTGCGCGGGGCTCGCCATCACCAGCTCAAAAATATCGACGTGGATATCCCGCGCCGCGAGATGACGGTGGTGACGGGGCTTTCGGGCAGCGGCAAGAGCACGCTGGCCTTCGATATTATTTTCGCGGAGGGGCAGAAGCGCTTCTTGGACGTGATGAGCCCCTACGCCCGCCAGTTCACGGAGCAGATGGAGACGCCCGATATTGATCGCCTCACGGGCCTGCCGCCCACGGTGGCCATCGAGCAGAACCGCACGCGAGGCGGCAGCAAGTCGACGGTGGGCACGGTGACGGAGATCTGGCAGTATCTGCGCCTGCTCTACGCGAAGCTCGGCACGCCGCACTGCCCGAAGTGCGGGGTGCCGCTGGGGCGCCGCTCGCGCGAGGAGATCAATCGCCTTGTGTCGCAGGAGCTGGAGAAGCGCCCGCGCCGCCTGCTGATTGCCGCTCCCGTGGTGCGCAACCGCAAGGGCCACTATGCCGACCTCGCGCGCTGGGCCGCCCGCCGCAAATACCCGTGGCTCCGCGCGGACGGTCGCTTGGTGGCGCCGGACGATTTCACACCGCTGGATCGCTATGCGAATCACGATGTGGATGTGGTGCTGGCCGATGTACGGGTGGAGGGCAATCGCGTGAGCTGCAACGGCGGCGACTGCGACTATGCCGGCCTGCTGGAGCTCGTGGGGCATGCTCTGGAGATGGGCGACGGCTATCTGCGCCTCAGCGTGACGCCTCGCGAGGGTGCAGAGGGCGCGGAGGGCGCGGAGGGCAAGCGCGCGGCATCCGAGTCCGCGTCCCCGCGCCGCCGTCGCTCCGCTCGTGCGGCCTCAGCACGCGGGAAGGAGGCCGTTGCCTCAGGCCGCGCGGAGTCTGCTGAGGTCGCTGTGGCGGCTGAGGGCACCGGGGACATCGAAGGCGGGGCGGAGTATCACTGCCTGATCGGCACGCGCCTGAGCTGCCCGGACTGCGGCACCAGTTATCCGGACCCGGAGCCTTCGACTTTCTCGTTCAACTCGCCGCACGGCTGGTGCCCCTGCTGCCTCGGCCACGGCCACGTCAGCGCGGCTTCGACGCGCGAGCGGCAGGGGGATGACAAGCTCAGCCATTTGGAGCTCGAGCTGCGCTACGATCGCGATGTGGAGAAGGCCGATGAGAAGGCGGAGGACAAGGGCGAGGCCGTGCGCGTCTGCCCGGCCTGCGGCGGCGCGCGCCTGAATCCCTTTGCGCTGGCCGTGCAGCTCTTCGGCCGCAACATCGCGGAGATCGGGGCGCTCGACGCGGCGTCGGCGCTCAAGCTGGTGCAGAGCTGGCACTTTGAGGATCGCGATGCGGAGATTGCCCGCAACGTGGTGGCTGAGATCGAGCCGCGCCTGCGCTTCCTGCAGAGCGTCGGGCTCGGCTACCTCTCGCTCGATCGCGCGGCCACGACGCTCTCGGGCGGCGAGTCGCAGCGCATTCGCCTCGCGGCCCAGCTCGGCTCCGAGCTTCGCGGGGTGCTCTACGTGCTCGATGAGCCGACGATCGGCCTGCACCCGCGCGACAATGAGCGCCTGCTGGGCACGCTGCGCGATCTGCGCGACCGCGGCAACACGCTCCTCGTCGTCGAGCACGATGAGGAGACGATGCGCTGCGCGGATCACCTCATTGATCTGGGGCCGGGTGCAGGTGTGCACGGCGGCGAGGTGGTGGCTGAGGGCAGCTTCGATGAGATTCTCGCCAACCCGGCTTCGGTGACGGGGCAGGCGCTCCGCCATCGCGAGAAACACCCCTTCTGCGGCCCCTGGCTGCCGCTGGAAGGCGCGGATTGGCTCGAGGTGACCGGCTGCCGCCTGCACAACCTTCGCGACGTCACGCTGCGCGTGCCGCGCGGGCGTCTGACGGTGGTGACGGGCCCCTCGGGCGCGGGCAAGACCTCGCTGATCACGGGCACGCTGGCGGCGGCGGTTCGGCAGGCGCTCGGCGGCTCCGTCAGCCGCGAGGAGAGGGCAAGCTGGGATGAGGCCAAGGGGCTGGAGAGCATCCGCGCGCTCTACCGCGTCGACCAGTCCCCGCTCGGCAAGACGCCGCGCTCAACGCCGGCGACCTACATCGGCATCTTCGATGAGATCCGCGCGCTCTTCGCCCGCACGGCCGACGCCCGTCGGCTGGGCTTTGCGGCCAACCGCTTCTCCTTCAATACCGCTGCCGGCCACTGCGAGACCTGCAAGGGCACGGGCTACGTGCGCCGCGAGATGGACTTTCTGCCTCCCTGCACGGTGCCCTGCGAGACCTGCCGCGGCGCCCGCTACAACTCTCGCACGCTTCAGGTGCGCTACAAGGGCAAGACGATTGCGGAGGTGCTGGACATGAACATGGAGGAGGCCGCCGCCTTTTTCGCCGGCCAGCCCCGCCTGTCCGATCCGCTGGAGCTGCTCTGTGAGACGGGGCTCGGCTACCTCACGCTCGGTCAGGCCAGCAACACGCTCTCCGGCGGCGAGGCCCAGCGCATCAAGCTCGTGACGGAGCTCATCCGCGGGCGGCGAGCCGTGCAGTTGGCGATTCGCCGCGGCCGGGCGCTGCCGCAGGACCTCTATCTGATTGAGGAGCCGACGATCGGTCTGCACCCGAATGATGTTCGCCTGCTTGTGAAGGTGCTGCGCCGCCTCGTGGAGATGGGCAACACAGTGGTGGTGATCGAGCACAATCTGGAGCTGATCTGCGAGGCCGATTACATCATCGATCTCGGCCCCGGGCCGGGCGCCGAGGGCGGGCGCATCGTCGCCTCGGGCAGTGTGCGCGAGGTGTCGCGCAGCCGCCTCAGCCCGACGGCTCCCTTCATCCGCGCCGAGCTCCGCTCAAGGCCGAGCTGAGTGCCCGCTCTTTCCCCGCCGGCGCTCTGCCGGTGCGGGAGGGGCCGCTCCCGTGGTCGGAGGCTCCGCAGGCTCGGGGAGGGGAGGAGGGTGCGCGTTGGCTCGGTGGGAGGATGCGTTTCGCGGAGGGCTCGTTTGGACAGCCGGGGTGCCGCCTCGTGTTGAGCCGGAGGGCGCGTCCCGCCCGTTGGATCGCCGTATCGTGCTGCGGCGAGCGCTCCTTGACGTCGGGCAGAAGCGCAGCATATGCTGAGCCGTGAGTCTCCTTTCGTCAGTCAGGGCAGGGCTCTGCTCCGAGGCGGAGCCCCGCCTCGGCAGAGGAGAGTGAGGGGGGAGTCAATCGGCCTCAGGGAAGGCGCAGCAGGTCGCGGGCGTGAGCTTCAGCGCTCGCGCCGTGCATGCCGAGCATGCGCATGAGCTCCGACACGCGCGCGTCGCCCTCCACCTCGCGCAGCTGCGAGACCGTGCGGCCGTCCCGCACGACCTTGCTGATGAGGTAATGGTGGTTGGCCAGAGCGGCCACCTGCGGGAAGTGCGTGATGGCGATCACCTGATGATCGCGGCCCAGCTCGCGCATCTTGAGGCCGACGCAGCGTGCAATCTCACCGCCGACGTTGGCGTCAATCTCATCAAAGATGAGCAGAGGCGTGTCGTCCTGACGCGCCAGCGTGCTCTTGAGCGCGAGCATGACGCGCGCCAGCTCGCCGCTGGAGGCGATGAGGCGCAGCGGCTTGAGCGGCTCGCCCGGGTTCGGCCCGAAGAGAAAGTCCACTGCCTCCGCGCCCTGGGCCCCGGGCTCGTCGAGCGGCTGGAACTGCACCTCGAAGAGCGACTGGCGGAAGCCGAGGTGCCGAGCGTTCTCCAAAAACTCGCGCTGAAGGGGGGCCGCGGCGCGTCGGCGCGCGGCGCTGAGGGCCCGGGCCGCCTCCTGCATCTCGGCGCGGCGCGCCTGCTCGCGCTCCGCGAGCTCCTGCAGGCGCTCCTCGCGGTTATCCGCCTCGTCGAGGCGGCGGCGGCAGTCGGCCAGATGGGCCTCGATGCTCTCCCAGTCCTGCCCGTATTTGCGGCGCAGCGAATCCAGCAGGGCGATGCGCGCCTCCAGAGCCGCGAACTCCGCCGGGTCCGAGCACAGGCCGTCGACATAGCTCTGCAGCGACTCGCCGACGCTCTCCAGCTCCTCGATCATGCCCTCCAGCGGCGCCAGCCACGAGGTGGCCGAGGCATCGAGCCGCTCCAGCTCGCGCCCGCTGCGCACGAGGCGGCGCAGCTCCGAGAGCAGGGAATTGTCGTCGCCGTCCACCATCTGCGCCATCGGCAGAGCCGTGTCGCGGAGGCGTGAGGCATTGCGCGCGCGCTGCCAGCGCTCCTCCAGCCCTGCCACCTCTTCGGCGGTGAAGGCCGCCTCCTCGATCTCCTCCACCTGATGGCGCAGAAAATCCAGCTCGCGCTCGTTGGCCATCTCGCTCTCCAGCAGGTCGCGGTGCGCCTGTCGCGCCGCCGTCCAGAGGCGGTAGGCCGACTGATAGGCCTCCAGCTCCTCCTGATCCTCCGCATAGGCGTCCAGCAGGCAGAGCTGGCGCTGCTGCGAGGTCAGCGAGCGGTGCGCCTCGGGGTGATGCATGTCCACCAGCCCCCCCGCCACCTCGCGCAGCAGGTGCAGCGTCACCGGGCTGTTGTTGATAAACTGTCGGTTGCCCGTGGGCGTGATGACGCGCCGCACCAGCAGCTCTCCCTCCTCGCAGGGATTCGCGCCCGCCGCCTCCAGCTTCGCGTTGATCTCATCCGTCTGCGCGAGGTGAAAGACCGCCTCGATGCTGCACTGCGTTTCCCCGCTGCGAATCATCGACTTGTCGGCACGCTCCCCCATGACGAGGGCAATGCCGCCCATGATGACGGACTTGCCGGCCCCCGTCTCACCCGTGATGCCGAGAAATCCCGGCTGTGGTTCCCACACGAGTTCGTCGACGAGAGCCAGATTCCTGATCTTGAGCAGCGTGAGCATATTTTGCTTTCCGTATCGGGCGGATTATGGCATAATCCGGCGCGAAAGTACAATCCAAAATCAGCCCATATGAACGTTCTTTTTCTCGGCACAGGCACCTCGACGGGGGTGCCCGTTATCGGCTGCGACTGCCCGGTCTGCCGCTCGGAGAACCCGCGCAACAAGCGCTGGCGCTCTTCCATCCTCGTGCGCACGGAGAAGACGACGCTGCTGGTGGATTCCGGTCCCGACCTCCGCGCCCAAGCTCTGCGCCACCACCTCACGGCCATCGATGCCGTGATCTACACGCACGAGCACCTCGACCACACCACGGGCTTTGACGAGCTGCGCGCCTTCGGCTGGAAGACCGACAAGCGCCTGCCCCTCTACGCCGGCAGCGCCTGCCTGGAGCGCCTGCGCGCCATGTTCACTTGGGCCTTTTCTCCGCAGAACACCTATCGCGGCTACGTGCGCCCCGACGCGCGCGACCACAGCGGGCGCCCCTTCACCGTGGGCGACATCAGTGTGACGCCCGTGCGCGTCGAGCATGCCACCGTTGAGACTTACGGCTACGTCTTCCGCGCGGACGGCCGCAGCTTCGGCTACGTGCCCGATATCAAGCGCCTGCCCGAGGATTCGGCGCCGCTGCTCACGGGGCTGGATGCTCTCGCGATGGACGGGCTCTGTTTCCCCGAGCACCACACGCACCTCACCGTCGATCAGAACATCGCGCTGATGCGCCGCCTCGCCCCGCGCCTCGGCTATGTGACCCACAGCGGCCACCGTCTCGATTACGACGAACTGGCCGCCTACCTGCCGGACTTCATGAGCCCGGCCTACGACGGCTTGCGCGTCGATTTGTGAGCGAGGTCTCGCCGAAGGTGTGGGCGAGGTCGGCCGAGGGAGCTGTCCACCTGCTCGCGTCGCCGGATCGGCGTCCCCCCGCATGGGAAGAGAGGCCATCCGACGAAGAGCTAGCGCAGCGAAGAGCAGGCGCAGAGAAGAGCGTGCTCGGTGAAGAGCCTTGGGCGGAAGCGCAATCTCTCGTGGACGCCGATGGCCGAGACGAGCTTCGCGCTGGTGCCTCCCCCGACCCCTCTGCAACCCATCCCCAGCCCCACAGTAATTCAACGGCCACTCAACGGCAGTCCTACGGCGATCCAACGGCAACCCATCTCCAACCCTCAAGCTACCTCAACCATGAACAACGAAAAGCCCGAACGCAGGGGCGTCTGCGGAAGCGCCCGCGCTCTGCTCGTCCTCCTGCCTCTGTTCGCCGATGTCGCCTGCGCCAAGCCCTTGCTCCTCGGCGAGGCTCAGACCGCCACCCGAGAAGCGGCGTGCTCCCCATCCGCTTGCGACTCGCAACCCGCACCCAGCTCCCAACCCGCCTCCGGCTGCGCGGCGTCGACCGTCGCGCTGCCGACCGGTGAACAGCCCGCACTGTCTCGCTGCGAACTGGCTCCCAGCACGGCGATGGAGCTTCGCAGCATCCGCATTCGCAGTTGTATGGGGCCGGAGCACCCGGAGGCGGTGCAGGACGCCTTCGTCTTCTGCGCCGAGCTGGCCGTGGTGAACCGCTCGGCCCGAGACGTCACGATGACGACGGAGAGCTCGATGGTGAGACCCTTCACGCTCGCTCAATCCCGTTTGCTGCGCGCCGGCGACGGTGCCGAGGTGCGTTCCGAGCCCTATCCGCTCGAGGGGAACTCCGGGCAATACTCCTGCCGCATCGCCTCCGGCACCGCGAGTGCGGGAGAGGTGGACAGCTCGGTGTATCGCTTCGCGAACCTCGAAGAGCGTTTCGACCTTGAAATCTTCGGCACGATCACCCTCGACGGCAAAGACTATGCGTACCGCCTCAGGGTCCCCGTGTGCCCGGGCGAGCTGCTGCGCAGCGCCGAGACGCTTGCGGCAGCCGTGCACGGCGGGAGAAAGGGAGAAGCCCCTCTTCAGGGCGGTGACGTCACCACCCTTCGCGCCTGTCTGGCCGCGGGCGCTGACGTCCGCAGCTGCGTTGACGCACAGGGGCGCTCTCTGCTGCATCTGGCGGCGGAGGTGAATGGCGCGGCGATGACGGAGCGGCTGCTGGCCGCCGGTGCCGATCCCGACGCAAGGGACAGCCGGGGGTACACGCCTCTGCACACGGCGGCGGAACAGGATGCGGCCGAAGTGGTGCGCCTGCTGGCGAAGGCCGGGGCCGACCTCTCCGCCCGCACGCCGGATCGCTTCTTGACGCCGCTGCACATTGCCGCATGGCTTGGGAATACGGAGGCGGTTCGCGCGCTGTTGGCGGCGGGGGCCTCGGTTCAAGCCTGCAAGGAGGAAGGGGAGCGAGGCTCCGCGACGCCGCTGCATCTGGCGGCGGCTTGGGGGCATGCGGACATCGTCGAGCTGCTGCTGGCTGCCGGAGCGGATCCCGAGGGGCGGGGGCTCTTCGGGCGCGAACGGCTCACGCCTCGGGAATGCGCTCTCCGCTCGGGGCGCGAGGGCTGCGACGCCTGTGTTCGCTTGTTGAGCGCGGCGGAGAAGCCTTGATGGCATGCCGGGGCCGGTGGAGACCAGCGCTGCCGGAGTACCGGGGCCAACGGAGTGCCGTTGCTGGTGGCATGCCGGGCTGACGGCGTGCTGCCGAAAAACGTCATCCCCCTCGGCCTGTCGAGGGGGGAGGGGCGGGGACAGAGGGAGGAGAACCTCCCCCGCCCGGCGGACGTGACGCGCGCGGGAGCTCTGTAGTGCTCCTGAAACGCAGGAGGACGCCGAAGGGAGCAGATGGGCGTCGAAGAGGGCAGAAGAGTGCAGAAGGAGCAGAAGTAGGCGCCGCGGGAAAAAAGCGCAACCCGCCGGCCTCAGGCCTTGTCCGCAGAGGCCGAGACGACGCCGTTGCGGTAGCCCGTCACGGTGGCTTGGTCTCCCGGCTTGAGGCCGCTGCGCGAGGCCTCGTCCACGGGCCAGAGCTCATCCGCGATGCGCAGGTGCATGGCTTCCCCCTCGCCGACAACGGTTCCGTGGCGCCCGATCATCAGCTCATCGTCCTCCGGCGCCGCATTGCGGAGCAGTGTCTTGGCGACGAAGGGGCGGACGAAGCTGACCCAAAGCGCATAATAAAAGGAGATGGAGATGCCCAGATAGATGATGAAGACCAGAACGGACCACTCCCAGGCCGGCCCCGTCAGGTAGGTGCCCCATGCGGCCATGCAGATGAGGGCCAGCCACGAGATGAGCTCGGTGTTGAAGAAGAGGTCCAGCACCAGCAGGGTGATGGCAATGGCCGGGGCCCATTGCAGGAGCAGGGAGATGCTGGTCGGCATATCCGGCATGGGGTGTGGAGGGTTCGGGGTGGCTGTTCGGATGAGGAGGAAATCCCGCCGCGGCGCCTTTCGGCTCAGTCCTTGATGTTGAGGGCTGCGGGCAGGTTGCTGGGCAGGTAAACCTTGGCGTTCGGATCCTTCGAGATGGTGGCGTAGCCCTCGACAGTCTGGCGGTTGATGAGCACCTTGGCCGCCGCTTCGACGCCGATCACGTCCGCGAGCTTGCGGAGGTACTCGGTCTGCGCCTCCGCCTCGAGCCGGAGGGCAGCGGCGAGACCCTCGGCTCGCAGTACGGCGGCCTCTTTTTCCGCTTGAGCAATCTTGATCTTGGCCGTGCTTTCGCCGACGGCCTGAGCGGCAATGGCCTTGCTGCGGCGCTCGGCTTCGACAATCTGGCGCATGGCGTCGGCGGTGGCGGCATCCGTCTCCAGCTCCTGAATCTCGACGGAGGTGAGGGTGATGCCCCAGCGCAGCAGCGTGGGGGCAACGGCCAGCGTCACCTTCTCCGACAGGGCCGAGCGGCCTGTCAGCACGGTGTCGAGCTCCATGTTGCCGATGGTGGAGCGCAGCTCGTTGAGCGTCACCTCGATGAGGCTGGGATGCAGGCTCGCCACGCTGTAGACGGCCTTGATGGGGTCGGTGATCTTCCAGCGGATGATGCAGCTGATCTCGACGTTGACGTTGTCCTTGGTGGTGCAGACGCGCTTCTGCACGCGGCAGAGCTGCTCCGTCAGTTCGATGTAGACGCCCTTCAGGTTGGTCTCCGTGCCCCAGAGGGAAGAGACATCGCGGAGGTGCTGCAGGATCGGGATGTAGAAGTTCAGCCCACTGCGCTTGACGGCGCAGGGCTTGCCGAACATTTCCACAATGGCGCAGTGATTCTGAGGGACAACGAAGATGAACATGGCGGTAAGAGGAGGTAGAGAGTAAGAGGAGGTAGGGGGGAATGGATGAGGGGGAATGAGGGTGCCGGGGCGTTCCGGAATGGTGCGTCGGTGCAGGGAGCCGGAGCGGGCAGGCCGGCGCGGCGAATCTGCCTGATGGAAATGTAGCGACGTGCGTATCAAATGTCAAGCCTCCTTCGCCCTCCGAGCGGGAATTTGTTCAGGTGATGACACGCTCGATGCGCTCCCGCCGGAGGTGTCTGGAGGCGCCTGCGCGAGGAGTTGCGGAGGCGAACGGGGGCGGCGATCAGCGGAGACGGAGATCGGAGCCGTGGCGCAAATCGGGGGGAGATTGGCCCGGAGATGTGCCGGAGGACCGAGGTTTGCCGGAGGACCGAGGTTTGCCGGAGGACGGGGGTGCGCCGGAGGACGGGGGTGCGCCGGAGGACGGGGGTGCGCCGGGGATCGTCAGGGCCCCGGGAATCATGACCCGGGGGCCCCGATTCGCGGGCATCTCTAGCCGTTGTTGAATGATGCGGGTGGGTGGCGTGTCAGAAGGGCGGAGCTTCATGATTGCCGCTATGTTCAGGAGAATCGGACGCATACTGGAGGACGCCTGGGTGTATCTCGGGTCGCTGGTGGCAATGTCTCTGCTGGTGGGGGTCCTGGGTATGGGAATCTACCATATGGTGACGTGGCGTGAACATCGCGAGCATGTGGAGTTTTTTCGCGGGGCCTTCAACACGGCCGATGAGTCGCTGCCCCAAGGGGTGGATCCTCTGCCGGCCTGCGTGTCGCGCGGTGAATCGCTGCCGCACATCCGCTTCGAGTATGAGCCCGGCGGGCGCCTGAAGCGCCTCGTGCATGTCGACGGCGAGGGCGAGGTCTGCGCCATGCCGGGAAGTCGTGTGGCCGAGCAGCGGATACGCTATGACGCGCTCGGGCGCGTGGTGTCGAAGTCGAATTACGGGGCGGACGGGAAGCCTGCGCCCGATGCCGCCGGCGTGGCGAGCCGCCATTTCACCTACGATGAGCACGGCCACTGCGTGCGCACGGAGCTGCGCGGGGTGGATGGGCGCCTCGTCTGCCCGAAGCTGCCGGGCTACGCGGTGGAGCGCGCGAGCTATGACGCCCAGGGGCGCCCGCTGTTGGTGGAGTACCTCGATGCTCGGGAGGCCCCGGTGGTCAATGCCATGGGTGAGAGCCGACTCGAGTACGCCTATGACGATGTCGCGCACGAGTCTCATCGCCGCAATTTCGTCAACGGTTCCCCCGCAGACAATGTGCTGGGCTATGCGGTGGAGCAGCGCTCGCTGACGGATGACGGAAGGGGCCTGCAGCTTCGCTGGTTGAATGCCGCCCAAGAACCCGTGGTGAATAGCTCCGTCGGTGCCGCCATGGTGCAGCGCTGGCCGCAGGATGCCCTCGGCATCGAGCGCGAGCGCTTTTGCAGCGCCGGCGGCGAGCTGATAAAAGCTGGGGGAGGTTGCGCGGAGCGCGTGCTCCGGCGCGACGCCAGGGGGCGTCTGCTCTCAGAGCGCTTTTTGGATGAAGAAGGCGAGCTCAGCAGGGGAGGCTCTGGGGGCTACGCCGAGAGACATTGCGAATACCGAGCTGACGGCTCGCTGGAGCGCGAGCTCTTCACCGACGCGGACGGCAATCCGGCCGCCTGTGCCGAGCGTCGCTACCTCATGCGCGGGCCCGACGGCGTGCAGCTGATGCTGGTGCTGCACCGCGACGGCAGCACCGAGCTGCGGCGGGCGGATGAGGAGACGGGGAGCTGAAGCGGCCCTGATTCGCCGCGCTTTCTCCTTGCATCGGCCGGATTCTTTGTGTAGAATCTCGCGGCTTGAGCCGCCATGTGTTCCGACCGCATCGCAGAGGAGGAAGCTGAGGAGAATCCCGCCTTCCTCAAGGAGCAGATTGTTACCTATCTGGGTAACAAGCGCGCTCTGTTGGACTATATCGAAGCCGCCGTGCGCCACGCGCGTGCACGCTTGGGCGGGCGCAAACTGCGAGCGGCGGATTTGTTCTCGGGTTCCGGGATTGTGGCCCGCCTGCTCAAGCGGCATGCCGAGCTGCTGGTCGCCAATGATCTGGAGTCCTATGCCGCCTGGGTCAACCGCTGTTATCTGGCCAACGCCGACGAAGTGCGACCGGCGGAGCTGGAGGAGGGCCTGCGGTGGCTGCGCGAGCGGATGCTCGAGCCGTCGGAGGGCTTCATCGCCGAGCTGTACGCCCCTCGCTGCGATGAGCTCATCCTGCCCGGCGAGCGCGCCTTTTTCACGAGGCGGAATGCCTGTTTTCTTGATACGGCCCGGCAGGCGATAGAGCATCTCCCGGCCTCGCTGCGTCGCTTTTTTCTCGCCCCGCTGCTCTACGGCGCCTCCGTGCATAATAACACGAGTGGCGTCTTCAAGGGATTTTACAAAAACCATCAGGGCGTCGGCCAGTTCGGCGGCGAGCGGCGACAGGCGCTGTCGCGCATCACGGGCGACATCGAGCTGATGCTGCCCGTCTTCTCGCGCTTCCGCTGCGACTACCGCGTTGAGCAGTCCGAGGCTCTGGCGCTTGCCGAGAGTCTCCCGGAGCTGGACTTCTGCTACATTGACCCGCCCTACAACCAGCACCCCTACGGCTCCAATTACTTCATGCTGAATTTGATTGCGGAGTATAAGCGCCCGCAGGAAGTGTCGCAGGTATCAGGCATTCCGGCGGACTGGAACCGCTCCGTGTTCAATGCGCCCGGGCGTGCGCGCGAGGCCCTGTTTCGCCTGCTGGAGATCTGCCCCGCGAAGTTTCTGCTCGTCTCGTACAATTCGGAGGGCTTTATCGAGCGCGCCGAGTTCATGGACTTTCTCGCTCATCTCGGTCGGGTGGAGTGCACGGAGATCCCCTACAACACCTTCCGCGCGAGTCGCAATCTGCACGCGCGTCCCCTGCGCGTCAAGGAGTACCTCTTCCTCGTCGAGCGCTCCTGAGGCTGCGGCTTAGAGCGCCCTCATCGGCTCTCAGGAGGAGGGAGGGGGCGTTCGCCCTCAGGTGGGGCAGCCGGCATAGGCCTTCGCCTGCCGCGTTCGGGAGGGCTGTTCAGCTCTCGCTGTCCGGGGCGTCCTCGGGCAGGGGCTCGGCCGCGAAGCGACGGCGCGTGGTGACGAAGAGGAAGATGAGACCCACGACGACGGCCATGCAGCCGTAGAGCAGGAAGGTCGGCGTGCTGCACGGGTCGCTCACGGCGGAGGAGAGGTACATGACCAGCAGGTTGCCGAGTGTCGAGGTGAGGCACCAGAAGCTCAGCACGATGCTCTTCATGTTTTTGCCCGCCGCCGTATAGGCGTACTCGAGACCCGTGGTGCTGACGAGAATCTCAGAGGTGGTGAGGATGAGGTAGGGCAGGCACTGCCAGAGGATGCTGAGCTGCGCGCCGCCCTCAAGCTGCATCTGAATGCCGGCGACGGCGAAGTAGGAGACGCCGGCGAGCACGATGCCGACGCCCATGCGACGCAGCGGAGAGCCCCACTTGCCGATGCGCGGGTAGAGCAGCAGCGTGACGAGCGGCACGAGGATCATCACCAGCAGCGGGTTGAAGCTCTGAATCTCTTCAGCGCCGAAGCGCCACGCGTGTCCGAAGACGCTGAAGTGCATGGCCTGCATGCTGTCCCCCTGAAGCACCCAGCTGGACATGGTCTGGTCGTAGAGGCTCCAGAAGGGGATGATCATGAGGAAGACGATGAGCACGCGGAACATGTTGCGCGCCTCCGCCCGCTGCGTCGGGCTGTAGCGGGCCTCGAGCTCCTCGCGGCGGCAGTAGAGCATGCTGCCTGAGACGCCGAAGAAGCCCTTGGAGCCGAGGGTGGCGGCCACGCGCAGCCCGGCCAGAGTCAGGGCGGCGATGAAGAGCAGCAGGCAGATGAGCCCGCAGAACGAGGAGAGCGTCGCGCTCAGGCCGCTGAGTAGCGCCAGTTGCTCCGCGCCGTTGTAGGCCCAGCGGGCGAGCAGGACGACGATGGGCGCCAGCACGATGAAGGTGGCGATGGAGAGGGCGGTGTTGACGGCTTTGCCGACTTTGTCTGCCCCGTAGCGCTCACAGGCCCGCTCGCGCCCGAGAAAGAGACGCGTGGCCAGGGCCGGCAAAAACTCCGGCTGCGTGGGCTTTTTGTGCCGATAGTGCCGGCGGCCGCACCAGAAGATGATAGTGGCGATGGCCATGAAGATGCCCGGGATGCCGAAGGCCCAGCCGTAGCCGAGGCTTTGGCGCGCCCAAGGGACGACGAGGAAGGAGAAAAAGGAGCCCAGATTGATGGACCAGTAAAACGCCGCGTAAATGCGCGTCATGAGGGCCTTGTCGCGGAGCCCCTCGGCCTGGTCGCCGACAAAGGCCGAGACGCAGGGCTTGATGCCGCCGGCGCCGACGGCGATGATGAAGAGACCGGTGAAGAGAATGATGCGCTTCGTCTCGATGTCGCCCGTGAGGTCGGCGAGGGCGAGCACGGCATGGCCGATGCAGTAAAAGATGGAGACGTAGAGGATGGTGTGATAGCGCCCGAGAAAGCGATCGGCGATCCACGCGCCGAGCATCGGCAGGATGTAGATGAGCGCGATGAAGAGGTGAGAGATCTCCATGGCCTCCTTCTCGCTCATGAGGAGGACGGAGGTCATGTAGAGCGTCAGGATGCTCCTCATCCCGTAAAAGCTGAAGCGCTCACAGGCTTCGTTGCCGACGATGTATTTGGTTTGAGGAGGCAGACTGAGTGCCATGGCGAATGGGTGGGTGGCGGTTTGAGGTGGCGGAGTGGCCGAAGATTAGTTGATAACAGGGAATCTGGGCTGTGAGGACCGATAAATCCGCTCCGAGGAAATCAGATTTCGGCTTCCTCGAGGAGCTCCGGCGGATCTGCTCGCGGTCGCCCGCCCTCGCTGACGCAGTGACACGTGGTGACTCGTGGTGAGGCGCCGGTGGGCCGGGCTCTCGGGTACGTGAAGGAGGCGCCCGAGCGAGCCTCCGCACGATGGCAGGCGGGGCTCATGGCCTGGCGGCCTGCCCTTGCCGCTCGCTTGTCCTCGGCTTTGCAGGGCGGCGGATGGAGCGGGGGGCTTTACTCCATGGCCTTCGGGGAGAGCAGGAGACCGTGGCGGCGGTAGGCGCTCACGAGCCAGTCGCGCAGCAGGGCCTGGCGCAGCACGCTGTCCGTCTGGCCGGCAATCATTGCGCGGAGAGCGCGGTATTCATTGCTGTCGACGACCGTGCGCGAGGTCACCACGGCGAGGCTGATGCCTTCATCGCTCTGCTGCATGGGCGCCAGCTTGCCTGAGGCGGAGGTGAGCAGGAGACCCACGTTGTAGTTGCTCGGGGGATTCTGCGTGTCGAAGTCGCGGATCTCGGCCCCGGCGGCGCGGGCAATCTCCATCGCGGCGTCAACATTGCCCTCTGCCAGAGCCTTGTTCATCTCCTCGCTCAGCTTCTCGCCGGTGCGGGTCAGGGCATTCTCCTCATTGAGGCGGCGCAGATCGGCCAGCGCTCGCTCTCGGGCGTCCTCGTAGCTGAGGACGGTGGGCACCTCGATGGCCTCGACGCGCAGGATGTAGTTTTTGCCCTCGTGGTCGAGCGGGCCGCGCACCTGATTGAAGGTGACGACGTCATCGGGGCGGCCGCTCTTGACGGCACCCTCGTACTGCTCGGGCGACGGGGCGGTCTTCACCTCGTTGAAGGCGATGTTGCCCAGCGACACATTGCCCGGCTCGCCCTGAGCGTTGTTGTAGGGGATCTCCGTGCGCAGGCCCTCCGGCAATTCGCCGGCCGTGCAGAGCGGGAAGGTTTCCTTCGTGTAGGTGAAGGGCGGGTTCTCCGGATCCTCCGAGGTGGCCTTGAGCAGCTCGTCCATGCCGCGGCCGTTGTTGGCGGCCGCCTGCTCGAGAACGATCTCGGTGATGCGCGGATCCATGCTGCCGTCCTGAGCCGTGAGCGTGTAGAGCGTCACGATGCGGCGCTCCTCCGTCTTGTAGTTGTTCTTGTTCTGCTCCCAGAAGGCCTTGAGCTCGTCCTCCGTGGGCTCAGCGGGTTTCTGAGCCGCCGAGGCGGGCAGCCAGGCGTACTTGCCCTTGAACTGCTGGAAGAGGACGTCCGTGAGGCGCAGCTGCGTGGACGGATGGGCGCTGATGTCGCCCGAGTAAAATTCGCAGAGGGCATTCCACGTGATGACGTCGGCAATCAGCTCGCGGAACTTGCGCTCGTAAGCGCTGCTGTGGTTGGCCTCGCGCCCGACGGTCTCTCGGTAGAGCTCTTCGTCGAAGCTGCCGTCATCGTTGCGGAAGAAGGGCAGGCTGCGCAGGTAGTCATCGATCTGGTCGCGGTTGGGGCGCAGGCCGAGCTCCTCGCCTTCAGCGCGGATGATGGCGCGGTTGATGGCGATGTTCGTCTCGCTCTTGGACGGGCCGAAGAGCCAGTTGTAGCGCGTCATCTGCAGCAGGTTGCGGGCGAGCATGAAGTCGGGGTGCTGCTCCAGCCAGGCATCCTGCGCGGCCTGCTCAGTCGCGTCGAGCTGGTCATCACCGTTGGCGTCAAAGCGGCGCAGAAGCTTGCGGTCACCGGCGAAGATGAGCTGGCGCAGGGCCGAGTCACCGCTGTCCCCGAGGTTGAAGGAGTCCTCATAGCTGTAATTCGTGTCGCCGACTTTGAAGAAGTAGTCGCGGGAGAAGAGGGAGCTGCTGCCGGCGTAGTCCATCACGATGAGGCCGGCGCCGACGCCGGCGATGGCGATGAGAACGATGATGGAGTTTCTGCGGATGAAGTCGAGAATGTTCATGATGGATGAGCCTGATAGCCTGTAAAGCCTATAAAACCGAAGGCCCCGGGAGGACAGGGGCAACGCGCCTATTCTAGCCTAAAACGGCGACGTTGCAAGCCTAAAAGAGCCCCCGGCGTGTCATCCGAGAGCTCCCTGCGCCTCATCCCCCGAGCGACGCCGGAGCTCGCGCCCTTCGCCGGGGGGGGCTGCGGTGCCTGGCGCCCCTCAGGAGCGCGCGGGCTCCTTTTGGCGGATGCGACGGCTGGGCAGGCGAACCTTCTGGTGCTCTTCCTTGCCGGTCTCCTTGTTTTTGAGCTTGGCGTCGAGCCCGAGGCTCCAGCTCAGGTCATCGACGGGACCGTCCACGACGATGTCGAACATGAAGTCGGAGAGCACGGTGATGGGGGAGAGGAGGATGGTCGGGATGCTGTTGATCTTCGGCCAGAGGTTGCCGTGCAGTGTCATGTCGACGAGGTTGAGGTCGAGCTGCAGGGCAACATTGAGGTTGCAGCCGAGGGCCTTGCCGTTGCGCGTGATGAAGTGGCCGTTGACGATGTCAAAGTTGGTGTAGGCGTCCGTAAGGCTGTACTTGATGAAGTGATTGGCGAAGGGAATGCGCGTGGCGGTGTTGCCGATGCCGTCGATGACGTCGCTGGTGGTGCTGAGTGCACCGGCTACGGATCGCAGCAGCGACGAGGTCTTTTTGCCCGTGTGCATCTTCTCCTGAATGTTGTCGACGTAATCCGGCAGGTCGGTCAGAAGTTCGCTGACGGGGCGGAAGACTTGCAGCCTCATCAGGTTGCCGCTCGTGGCCTGGAAGTGCCCGTAGCCCTGAAGGGCGGTGAGCTCGGGGCTTGCGGCCTGGAAGCGGAAGAAGCCGTTGCAGAGCGCGAAGTTCTGCTCGCTGTCCAAGCTCTTGGCGATGAGGCTCAGATCCATGTTCGAGGCCTTGAGGTAACCGTCGAGCGTGGTCTTCGGGCCGCTTATGCCGACGCGGATGATGGCGTCGAGGCTGCCGCCCCAGCTGCCGGCGTTGAGGTGATCGAGGGTGACGAAGTCGTCGCTGAGGCGGATGAAGCCCGAGAAGTCCTCCAGCGGGATCTCGACGCCGAGGTCGTAGGTGATGGGGGTGCTGGCGCAGCAGCGGATGGTGCCGGTCATGGCGCGCTTGCAGCGCTCGCTGTTCGGGAAGAGGCAGTAGTCGCTGGTGACTTCGACCGGGTAGGGGATGCTCATGTCCTCCATGATGGAGAAGAGCTCCGCGTAAAAGATGCCCAGTGAGTAGGCCGGGTAGACATTGCCGCGCACCTTGAAGATTTCCGTGCTGTTGGCTTCGAGGTCGAGCACGACTTTTTCGCCGCTGAGGGTGGACTCTTCAGGCCCGAAGCGGAACTTGTGGCGCTGCATCCAAGGGCGGTTGTTGAAGACGAGAACGGGGTTGAGGATGCTGACGGTGCAGCGGTCTGCCTCCGCGCTGCCGTCAGCGCGCTTCTTGCCCTCGCTGATGTCGGCATTGACGTGGCAGGTGGCACGATTGACGCGCACGAAAGGATCGGGGCCGAGATCGGAGCGCAGCCACTGATCGCCGGTGTAGTTGCCCTGCTGGTCGCAGGGTAGGCGGTAGGCGCCGAGCTGGTAGCCAATGTGATCAAGTGTGACGTCGCAGTCAAGCTGCACGGCGAGCCCTTGGGCGTAGTCGACGGTCAGGTCGATGTTGTCGATGATTGTCTTGCTCTGGTCGTCGAGTTTGAAGTCGCAGATGATGGCGTTGACATCCATGATGTCAATGAGGCGGTTGAGCACGTCGAGGCGGATGTCGCTGCGCCCCGTGAGGCTGAGGCCTCGCTGCGGTGAGCCGTGAAATTCCGCCGCGAAGCTGCCGCTTTCATGATCGACGCTCAGCTTGCCCTTGCAGACGAGCTCGTCGCTCTTCGCCGGCGTGCGGGCACTGAGGTCGAGTTTCAGCGCGACGGCTTCACTCTGGCCGCGCAGGGCCGGAACGGCGCAGCTGTTGCGCACCAGATGCGGAACGGTGAGGCTGAGCTTGCCTGAGCGGATCCGCTTGTGCTCGAGGTCGGCCGAGAGCTCGCCGGAGAGATACATGGCGTCGGGCAGTTCGATCTCCTTGACGCTGGCGTTGAAGGCGTTGAAGAGGGGTGCGAAGTCGGCCAGCGGAAGGTCGGCCTTGATGTCGCGCAGCTCGATGCTGTGCTCGGGGTCGATGTTGTAGTGCAGCGAGAGGGTGCCGCGTCGCGCCGGGCTGCTCGCGGCCTCACTTGCCGCGGGGGCGGCACTCGGCGCGGTGGCTCCCGTGGTTTCGTCGAGGGAGGCGGGGGCCTGGGCGTCTGCCGTGGCCACGGTGGACGTGGTTACGGGGGCGGCCGTGAGGGCTGCGGAGTCGGCGGTCGTGGTATCAGGCGCGGGGGAGTCTGCGCCGCCGGGCGCTGCGCCCGGCTCAGGAGTCTCATTGCTCGCGCTTCGTTGCAGGAGGGTGAGCTCGAGGCTGCCGGCGCTGGCCGTCTCCTCAGGCAGGAGGGCCAGGGTGGCGTCGCAGGCCGGCGAGTTCATGAAGCTGATGCCGTCGATGCGAGCTTGCAGGAGGGGCGGCAGGGTGTACTGCTGCGCGCGCTCGCGGCTGAGCAGGGCTCCGAGATTGCGCGTGAGCACGGTCGTGGCGCCGCAGCTCAGTTCCCCCAGATGCAGGGAGCTGAACTTCAGGGTGTTGGTGCCAAGGCTGAGCTTCAGGGTGCTCGAATCGGCGAAGTCGCTCATGCCGATGTCGGTGAAGTGCGAGTGGAGCTCGGGGGCGCTGATCTCGGGCAGGGCTTTGACCTTGAGCACGGTAGCTTGGTCGGCCTCGGCGCGGATGTCGAGGGAAGCCGCCTCCTGCGGAATGTGGGAGTCGCCGGGGCGCTTGATGCCGCGCAGGCTGATACTGACGCTGGGATCCGTCAGCGAGACGATGCCGGGCAGCAGAAGGCGCGAGGTGCCGAGGCGAAGGTCGAGGTTGCTCAGGTAGGGGATGGTGTTGTCAAAGGTGAGCATTTCGCCTTCGCGGAAGGGGACGCTGATATCGGCACTCAGCTCGATGTCCGCCATGTCGCCGATTTCAAGCTGATCCGGCAGGGTCACCGGTTCGCTCGTGAACTCGGAGATGAGAGCCAGGGTTGCCGCCACGGGAACACGCCCGGTGGCGCTGATGTCGCCGCTGCCCTTCGTTGAGTGGGCCGAGAGGTTCAGGGAGCCGCCGCCGTAGCTTGCCTCCAGGTTGTCGAAGTTGAAGTCCCCGTCGTTGTAGGTGAAGGAGATGTTGAGCTCGTCGATGAGCTGTTGGCCAACGTGCAGGTTGTGCTGTTCGAGCGTGGCGAGCACACGGGCGTGCTCCAGCTGGTTATCGGGGTCAAAGGTCAAGTCTCCCGACAGCGAGATCTCCGGCGCGTTGTCGCGGTCGTGGTTGAATTTGGCCAGCAGGGGAGGCGGATTTTTGAGCGCCTTGCGCGCGATGGGGATGAGGGCCGAGGTGCTGCGCAGGCGGAAGGAGAGGCTGCGCGTGGGAATCGAGCAGGCGGCGCGCAGCGAGACGGATGAATCGGGATCAACCGTCTTGAACCTCATGGAGTTGATCGTGATGACGTCCTCGCTGACAAGGGCGTGAATTTCCGCATCGCGGAAGTGAAAGTCTCGCGTCTCGTAGAGGGGAACGTGGATGTCGACGGTGGCGTCGATGTTCCCGGGGGCGAAGCTCGCCTCGGCCGCGATGCTCGGCCGGCTTTCATCCGTCCAGCGCTGATTGCGGAGCTTGGCGTTAATTTCATCGACGATGGGGGCGGCCTGGGCAATGTAGCCCGCAAGCTGCGTTTCGAAGTCGTCGCTTTCCTCCGTCTGCTCCGAGGCGTCACCTCCGGCGCTGTCGCCGGGGCGGCCGCTGTCGGCTGCACTCGCCGCGGCCTTTGACGGCCGCTCTTCGCCGGGCGGCGGAAGGGTGAGGTCGCAACTGATGTTGATGGGGATGCCGGCGGCGAGCAGACGCAGATCACCGTCCGCACGCCTCTCGCGCGGGGTGACGATGATGTCTGCCTGAATGCCGGTCAGGGGCAGGGGCGGGGCCCCCGCTTCTCCGGCCGGAAGGCTGATGCTGCCGTTGACGAGTTGGAGCCTCGTGGGAGCGACGGAGCCGACGAGCAGGCGCGAGAAGGAGAGCGTCACCAGCGCTTTGGGAACCTCCGCCAAGGGCTGCTCATCGTCCGGGTGGACGTAGAGTCGAAGGTCCTGCCCTCGAATGGCAAAGCCGGCGCTCGGGCTGATGCGCAGTCCTCCGATGTGCAGGTAGATGCCGCGCTCGGCGGCGGCCCGCTCTATGGCGCGCAGGGCACAGTCCGGCAGTCCGATCGTGCACAGCCAGATCGCAGCGCCGATGAACAGCAGCAGCGCCAGAAGGACGATGGTCGGAATGACCGAGCTGACCCGCTTGATGGTCAGACGATATTTCATGGCCGGCGCTCGCGGGCTCAGATCTCAGGGTCGTGCTCTCCCTCGGGCAGCGGCGGCGCTTTGGGCAGGTTTTTCTCGATATCGTCGAGGAGGTTGACAAGCTCAACGCCGCGGCGGGCCGAGTCGTCGTGCCTGAAGCTCAGCTTCGGGGTGCAGCGCAGGACAACGCGGCGGCTGACGGCGTTCTGGATGACTCCCCGGCTGCGGTTGAGCTTGTCGAGCACCTGAGCAGGGGACATCCTGCCCACCACGCCGACCCAGACGCGGCCTTCCTTGAGATCTTCGGTGATTTCAACTTCAAGGATGGAGACGATGGTGCCGGGCCATTCGAATTCCTTCTGAATGAAGGTTCCGATTTCCCGCTTCATCAGCTCGTTGACTTTGTCGAGTCGGCGTGAGGGCATGGTGGGTTTGTAGGGTTAGGGATTTGCGGCGATCAGAGGGTCTGCTTGATCTTCTCGAGCAGGTAACATTCGATGATGTCGCCCTCTTCGTAGTCGTTGTAGTCGGCAAGGCGAATGCCGCACTCCAGACCGCTCTTGACCTCTTCCACTTCGTCCTGGAAGCGGCGCAGGGTGGACATCTTGCCGTCGAAGACAACCTGTCCGTCGCGGATGACGCGAGCCTCGGCGGTGCGCTGCATCTTGCCGTCTGATACGTAAGACCCCGCAGCCTTGCCTTTGTTCAATTTAAACACCTGCTTGATTTGCGCATGACCCAGAACAGTTTCTCGCGTCTCGGGCTCGAGCAGGCCGAGCATGGCGTCCTTCACCTGGTCAATGAGCTCGTAGACAATGGAGAAGATCTTGACCTGCACGCCCTCGCGCTTGACGGCCTTGACGGCGTTGCTCTCGACCTTGACGTTGAAGCCGAGGATGACCGCGTCCGACGAAGAGGCGAGCAGCACGTCGCTCTCGGAGATGGGGCCGGCGGCCGCGCCGATGAACTCGCACTCGACCTTGTCGCTCTTGATGTCCATGATGGCCTTCTTGATGGCCTCCACGGAGCCCTGCACGTCGCCCTTGAGGTAGAGCTTGAGCACGGCCTTCTGGTTGCCCTCGCCCATCATGGCGAGAATATCCTCCATGCGCGAGCGCTTCGGGGCGGAGAGGCGCTGCTGGCGCAGCTCTTCCTGACGCTCGGTCGAGAGCTTGCGCGCGGCGCGCTCGCTCTCCATCTCGACGAGCTCGTCGCCGACGTTGGGCGTCTCCAGGAAGCCGGAGACCTCGGCGGGCATGCCCGGCGTGACTTTCTTGATGGCCTTGCCCTTGTCGTTGAAGAGCGTCTTGACCTTGCCCGAGTAGGGGCCGCAGATGAAGGGCATACCGACCTTGAGCGTGCCGCTCTGCACGATGACGGTGGCGGAGCTGCCCTTGCCCTGCTCCATGCGCGCCTCGATGATGGAGGCGCGGCAGTTGGCGCGCGGGTTGGCCTTGAGCTCGAGCACTTCGGCCTGCAGGCAGAGCAGGTCGAGCAGATCGTCGATGCCCTCTCCCGTCGCGGCGGATACGTTGACGCACTCAATGTCGCCGCCGAAGTCCGTCGGCATGAGGCCCTCCTCCATGAGCTGCGTGCGCACGCGCATGGGGTCGGCCGCGGGCAGGTCGCACTTGTTGATGGCCACGATGATGGTCTTGTGGGCCGCCTTGGCATGCATGATGGCCTCGCGGGTCTGCGGCATGATGCCGTCGTTGGCAGCCACGACGAGCACGACGATGTCCGTCACGTCGGCGCCGCGGGCGCGCATCTCGGTGAAGATGGCGTGGCCGGGCGTGTCGATGAAGGTGATGGTCTTGCCGTCATGCTCGACGGTGTAGGCGCCGATGTGCTGGGTGATGCCGCCCGCCTCGCCCGCGACGACTTTCGTGCGGCGAATGTAGTCGAGCAGCGAGGTCTTGCCGTGGTCGACGTGCCCCATGACCGTGATGATGGGGGTACGAACCTTCAGAGCGTCTTCGGGCTCCTCCTCGATCGCGACAGCCTCCGGCTCCTTGATTTCCTCAACCGGGGCCTTGACGCCGGCGCCCTTCTCGCGCTTGACGCGCTCGAAGGTGAAGCCGTGCTTCTCGCAGAGGGCGGCGACCTGATCGCTGTCCAGAACGGTGGCCGGATTCGCAAAGACGCCCATGGGCAGCAGCTCGGCAATGAGCTTGAAGGGCTTGAGCGACATCAGCGCCGCCAGATCAGCCACGCTGATGGGCGCCTTGATGTTGAGAATCTTGCCGTCGGGCGTCACCGGGGCAGGGGCCTCCATCTTGGGCATCTCGGGCTGTGCCGGTGCCGCGGCGGGAGCCGGCTGAGCAGCCGGAGCAGCCTCGGCGCCCGCGGAAGCCGGCGCGGCTTGCTTCTTGACAACCTTGCGGGGGCTGAGCAGGTCGAGGACTTCCTTTTTCGGCGCCGCGGGGCGCTTGGGCTGCTCGGCGGCAGGGGCTGCCTCCGCAGCCTTGCCGGCGGTGCTGTGTTTCTTGGCGGATCCGCTGATGAGATCCAGCACGACGCTCTTCTTCTTCGGTTCTTCGTTAGCCATAGGCTGGGTGAGAGGGGGTAGACGGGTTAGCAGGCCGCTTTGGCCTTTTCAATGATGGCGGTTGCTTCTTCTTCGGTGATCTGAAGGGCCTCGACGAGGTCCTCCGGCTGCACATAGGCGGCGATGCCCTGTGCGGTGGTGAAGCCGGCGGCGACCATGGACGCGGCCAGCTCGGGGCTGACGCCCAGCTGAGCCGCCAGCTCGCTCGTGCCGACTTCGGCGGCGGCGCTGGCCTTGGCTTTTTCATCGTAGGCTTCGACGCGAACTTCCCAGCGGTCGCTCGGCGCGGAGATGAGGCGGCCCGTCAGGCGGACGTTCTGGCCCTTGCGGCCCTTGGCCTTGGCGGCGTCCTTCTCGGTCTCGACCTGAACGGTGACGAGTCGCTTGTCGTTGTCGACGATGATGTTGACGGGCTCAACGGGGGAGAGGGACTGCGTGACCATGGCGGCCTTGTCATCGGAGTACTCGATGATGTCGATCTTCTCGTGATTGAGCTCGTTGACGACGTTTTTGACGCGCATGCCGCGGATGCCGACGCAGGAGCCCACGGGGTCGACGTTCGGGTCGTTGGCGCGCACGACGAGCTTGGTGCGATAGCCGGCTTCGCGCACGACGTTGACGATGTCCACCGTGTGCTCGGCAATCTCGAGCACTTCGTGCTCAAAGAGGCGACGCACGAGGTTGGGGTGGCTGCGCGAGAGGATGAGCTCCGTGCCGCGCACGCCGTCGCGCACCTCAACGACGTAGAAGCGCATCTTGTCGCCCGGGGCGTATTCCTCACCGGGGATGCGCTGACGCAGCGGAACGATGCCCTCGAACTTCTCGACTTCGACGATGACGTCGCCCTTGTCGTAGCGCTTGACCGTGCCCGTGACGAGCTCGCCGGCGCGGTCGCGGAAGGCCTCGGCGAGCATCTCCTGCTCGGCCTTGCGGATGCGCTGCTGCATGGTCTGGCGGGCCGTCTGCACGGCGATGCGGCCGAAGTCCTTCGGGGTGATATTCACCGGGAAGCTGTCGCCGACCTGCACGTCGCGACCGCGCTTGGCGGCGGCGGCCTGAGCCGTGCTCAGCTTGATCTCGTTGAAGGGGTCGTGCATGTCGTCATCGGCCACCACCGTCATGTCTGCAACGATTTTTACCGTGCCCTTCTGGGTGTTGATGACGGCGCGCAGGTTGTGGATGCGGTCGGCACCGGTTACCATCTTGGAGTAGGCGGTGAGGAAGGAGGCCTCGAGAGCCTGAATCACGCGTTCGCGCGTCAGATCTTTCTCGCGGACGTAGAAATCGATCAGTGCGGTGATGTCTGTGGTGGGCATGGCGGCTGTTGTGGCGTCGTTGGTTATTGGTTGATAGTGTGTGAGCTATAAAAAAAGAGCGGGTGAATCACCCGCTCCAATCCTACAGCAGACCGGAACTTGTACGCGTTGATTATAACTCGATACGCAGTATTGTCAAGGATTTTGACTCGGTATGTCACGATGCTGTGAATTGTAAAATCAAATGCGACACGCCGGAAGGAGCATCAAACGGAAAAGCG
>URLZ01000031.1 GCA_900548895.1 uncultured Akkermansia sp. | reverse complement strand
GCTTTTCCGTTTGATGCTCCTTCCGGCGTGTCGCATTTGATTTTACAATTCACATCACCTCTTTTTATTGAGGGGAATTCTTGACGCTTGATGGTTTATTTGGTAAGGTTCTGTTGATTGTTGCCCCTGAACAGGGTGAAGGGTGCTGCGCAGAGGGCGATGTAGGATGTTTTTTAAGTGAAAGGTTTGTATGAAGATGTCAGGTGTGTCTGAGGATGTTAATCGTACGAAGGCTCATTATGAGGTTTTGGACGGTTTGCGCGGTGTGGCGGCTTTGTTGGTGGTGGTTTTTCATGTGTTTGAGGGGTTCGCGATTTCTTCCGGTTCGTCGGTTATTGGCGGCTTGAATCATGGTTATCTGGCTGTTGATTTTTTCTTTCTGTTGTCAGGGTATGTGCTGGCTTATGCTTATGATGACCGCTGGAGCCGCGGTTTGACGTTGCGTAGGTTTTTCTTGCGCCGTTTGATTCGTTTGCAGCCGATGATGGTGATGGGGGCTTTTGTCGGTTTGCTGGTGATTTTTTGTCAGGGCTGCGAGATGAGGTCGGGTGAGGCGATGGAGTTGCCGATGGTGGCTTTGGCTTTTGTTTGTGCGTTGCTGATGGTGCCGGCTTGGCCGCGTGCCGGGTTTGAGTTGCGTGGGGCCGGGGAGATGTATCCTTTGAATGGGCCGGCGTGGACTTTGTTGTTTGAGTATGCGGGTAATGTTCTTTATGCGTTGGTGCTCCGGCGTCTTTGTTCATGGGTGTTGGGTTTGTTGACGTTGCTGTTGGGTGCGGGTTTGGCTTGGTTTGCCGTTGCTGATGTTTCGGGGTATGGGTTTATTAGTGTGGGTTGGAGGGCGGATGCTCCGAATTTGCTGGGTGGTTCGTTGCGTTTGCTTTTCCCTTTCTGTTTGGGTATGTGGGTGTGTCGTTGTGTTGCTCCGGGGCGTGTGCGTGGGGCGTTTTGGATTTGCTCGGCTGTTTTGCTGGTTTTGTTTGCTGTTCCGTTTTTGCCGAGTTGGAGGGGGATTCATGTGAATGGTGTGTATGAGTGGGTGTGTATTGCTGTGGTGTTTCCTGTGTTGGTGTGGTTGGGGGCTTCAGCTTGCGGGTTGGGGAGGGGGTCGATGGGTGTTTGCCGTTGGCTGGGGAGATTGTCGTATCCTTTGTATGCGGTGCATTATCCGTTGATGTATGTGTTTTTCCAGTGGTTGGTGGATGAGCGGGTGACGGGTCTGAGTGAGGGGTGGCCTGTTGCTTTGCTGGTGGTGTTGTGCAGTGTTCTGTTGGCTTGGTTGTGCTTGAGGTTTTATGATGAGCCGTTGCGCCGCTGGTTGGGTTGTCGTTTGTTGAGGCGTTCTTGAGGTTTCTGCCGACGGGCGCCGGGGGTATGCGAGAAGCCCCGGCAGGGTGGCTGCCGGGGCTTGAGGGGGTATGGGTGTTGGGGGGGCTTTGCGTTTTATTGCTCGCTTGCTGTGTCGCAGTGTTGCCGGATGATGTTGAGGGTGGTGTAGCCGCCGCTGAGGTTGCGGGCTTGGTAGCCGGCGTTGAGGAGGTGCCGGGTGGCGGTGTAGCCGCGGACGCCGACTTGGCACATGACGAGGACGGGTTTGGCGGGGTCGAGTTCGTTCATGCGGCGCAGGAGTTGCGAGAGGGGGATGTTGCGGGCGCCGGGGTAGGGGGCGCGGGCGACTTCGCTTTCTTCGCGCACGTCGATGAGCTGGGCTTCGGGGTGGGCGGCGATGTCTTCGTAGTGGGCGACGGGGTGCAGGCCGAGGATGTTGTTGGTGGCGGCCATGCCGGCCATGTTGACGGGGTCTTTGGCGGCGCCTTCCTGCGGGGAGTAGCAGAGTTCGGCGGCGGCAAGGTCTTGGACGGTGCCTCCCATGCTCATGGCCATGGCGATGGTGTCGATGCGCCGCGCGACGTCTTGCTGCCCGATGGCGGTGGCGCCGAGGATGCGTCCGCTGCCTTTTTCGTAGACGAGGCGGATGTGGATGGGGCTGGCGCCGGGGTAGTAGGTGACGTGGTTGGCGGGGTGTAGGTCGATGTATTCGTAGCTGCCTTGGAGGCCGGCGCGGTTGAGGTTGTCGCGGTTCATGCCGGTGAGGGCGACGGTGGTGCCGAAGAGGCGCAGGACGCTGGTGCCCCAGACGTGTTTGAAGGTTTCTTTCGGGGTGCCGGCGATGTCGGCGGCGGCGACGCGGGCTTGTTTCTGCGCGACGCCGGCGAGGGCGAGGAGCATGGGTTTGCCGGTGACGCCGGATGTGACTTGGACGGCGTCGCCGACGGCCCAGATGCCGGGTTCTGAGGTGCGCATGGTTTCGTCGACGATGATGGAGCCGTTGATGCCGAGTTGCAGGCCGGCTTCGCGGGCGAGGGTGCTTTCGGGGCGGACGCCGATGGAGAGGATGATGAGGTCGGTTTCGTCGCTTTGCCAGTTGTCGTTATAGGCTTGCAGGCGCCCGCTTTCGGTTCGCCGGATGCCGCTGGTGAGGGTGCGGGTGTGGACGCTGATGCCGTTTTTTTCGAGGAGTTGGCTGACGTAGGGGGCCATTTGGCTGTCGAGGGGGGGCAGGATGTGGTCTGCGCCTTCGATGATGCTGACGTTGAGGCCGAGGTGGCGGAGGTTTTCGGCGACTTCGAGGCCGATGAAGCCGGCGCCGATGATGAGGGCGCTTTGGGCGTTGGTTTCGCGGATGCGGGCTTTGATGCGCTCGGCGTCGGGGATGTTGCGCAGGGTGAGGACGCCGGGCAGGTCGATGCCGGGCATGTTGGGGCGGAAGGGGGCGGCGCCGGGGGAGAGGACGAGTTCGTCGTAGCTGAGGGTTTCGCTGCTGTCGGTGTCGAGGTTGCGGACGGTGACGGTTTTGTTGGTTTTGTCGATGGCGGTGGCTTCGTGTCTGAGGCGGACGTCGACGCCGAAGCGGTTGCGGAACATGTCGGGGCTGGCGAGCAGGAGGTTGCTTTGCTCTTCGATGATGTTGCCGATGTAGTAGGGGAGGCCGCAGTTGGCGAAGGAGACGTGGGCGCCGCGCTCGATGAGGATGATGCGGCGCTGGTTGGTGAGGCGGCTGAGGCGGGCGGCGACGGTGGCGCCGCCGGCGACGCCGCCGATGATGATGGTGGTTTTGGTGTTCATGGTGGGGGTGGGGTGTTTGGGGTTAGCTGTGGGTGCTGTTTGTTGGTGTGTTGGCTGTCGGGCCGAGGGGCCGGTCAGGTTGAGGTGGCTGTTTTGTTGATTTGGTTGTTGTGTGGTGAGCTGCTTGGGCGCCGGGGTCTCAGGGGCGGTTCCAGGGCATGCGGGCGAGGAGGAGGGCGAGGCCGCAGATGCCGCTGAGGCCGGCGAAGAGGAGGCCGCAGCTGGTGAAGGCGGGGACGATGAGCCAGAGGGGGTTGACGAAGTAGCCGAGGGCGAGGGTGATGAGGTTGACGAGGCCGATGATGATTTGGACTTGTCGGATGAGGGGCAGGGGGGCGCCTTTCTCGCGGATGCAGGGCAGGCCGGCGTCTTGCCAGGCGTTCATGCCGTGCTCGAGGACGCAGGCGCTGATGCCGCACTTGCTTTCGAGGTGCTGGCGGGCGCGCTCGGCGCGCTTGCCGCTCTGGCAGATGAGGCAGAGGGTGCGTCCTTCGGCGGGGGGCTGGATGTCGGTCATGGTTTCGAGGGTGTCGACGGGGATGTGCCGGGCGCCGCTGATGTGGCCGCTGCGGTATTCCATGTCGGTGCGCACGTCGAGGAGGTCGACTTTGCCGTCGCGGATGAGTTGGTCGAGTGTCTGAGGTGATATGTTCTGCATATGCGGATATTAAGATATGCACATCTTATACTTGACTCGGGCTTTCGTCAATGATAAAGTTTGCGGCATGGAGAAAAAGTTTGATTTGGAGCTTTGCCCGGAGATGCTGCCGGAGTTGGCGGATTTTTTCAAGTTGCTGGGCGAGCCGGTGCGTTTGCGCTTGCTGGCGTCGATTTGCCACGAGGGTGCCGCCGGGGTGAATGAGCTGACGGAGCGCTTGGGGCTGAGTCAGAGTGTGGTGTCGCGCCACATGAGTATGCTGCACGAGGGGGGGCTGGTGGAGAAGGAGCAGGTGGGGAGTCGCTGTTTGTATTCGATGCCCGATGATGCTCTTTGCCGCCTGTGTTTGATTGCGGCGGAGAAGGTGCGTGCGCGGGCGAGTCGCTTCAGCAAGTTGGTGTGAGGGGCCTGCTCGCGTTTGGCGGGCTTGGGCTCCGGGGCGTCTGCGCGGCGGTTGCGCGGGGTGCTCCGGGGGTGCTTGTGTGCCGAGGGCGGGAGCCGTCGGTTCGGGGGCGTTGGCTGTGCTCGCTGTGGCGGCGGGGTGTTGGGGGGGAGATGGCAGGCTACCGCGGGGTGGCTGTGGGGTGGCTGTGGGGTGGTCGCGGGAGGAGCCGGCTGCGGAAGGGGGGGGCAAGGCCCGCGGGTGTGTGCCGCGGGGCTGATGAGGCGGGTCTGCGGGCGGGAGCTCGCGATCCGGGTTTCGTGGGAGGGGCCGGGGGCCGCTGTTACCAGCGGCCTTTATTGAAGCGGCTGACTTCGCGCTGGACTTCGCGCATTTCGGCGCGTTCTTTGAGGTCGTAGCGCTGGTCGCGGTGGGTTTTGCCGCGGCCGACGCCTATTTCGGCTTTGACTTTGCCGTTTTTCCAGTAGAGGCGCAGCAGGGGGAGGGCGTAGCCTTTCTGGGCCATCTGGATTTCGAGTTTGAGGATTTCGCGCTTGTGCATGAGCAGGCGGCGGGGGCGCTTGGCTTCGTGCTGAAACCATTTGCCGGCGGTTTCCCAGGGCTGGACGTCGCAGCCGTAGAGGAAGAGTTGGCCTTTTTCGACGCGGGCGAAGGCGTCGGAGATGTTGACGCGCCCCTCGCGGATGGATTTGACTTCGGTGCCGCGCAGTTCGATGCCGCATTCCTGCCGGCTGAGGATTTCATAGTCTCGGCCTGCTTTTTTGTTGCTGGCGATCAGGGAGCTGTTGTTGCTCTTTTTTTTCGTGGCCATGGTTTGTGGGCGTGGGGTGTTGCCGGGGGCGTTGGTTATGGGTGTTGGATGAGGTGCGCTCGGGCGCTTGCTCTGCGGCGCGCTGCCTGCTCAAAAAGCGCGCTCGGTTCCGGAGCTTCCGGAAGCCGAGCGTGCGTTTTGCCGTTGAAGGGGGCAGGCGTCAGAAGTTCGGGGTGACGCTGATGGTCTCGGGCTCGTCGGAGCTCTTTTTCTCGTCGTTCTGCTGGGAGAAGGAGTCGTCTTCGACTTCGCGGTTCATGGCAGCGAGCTCGTCGTCGCTGGCCTGGTGCCAGATGATCTTGCCCTCGATGATTTCGGTCAGGGCGATGTCGCCGCAGCCCATCTCGGGCGTGGTGGGCACGTAGGGGTCAGCGCCGTGGTTGAGCTGCTGCACGCGCTTGGAAACGATGTTGACCAGAAGCTGGTTGTCACCAACAATCTCCGCCGCCTTCTCGATGAGTTCAACTTTCATGATGCGATTAAGATGCCAGGCTCCGCCTGTGCGGGCAACCATTATACATGGCTACACGATGGCTGGCAAGCCTATATTTGTGTATGTCCGGGGAATTTTGCGGGGGCGGGCAGTTTGTGCTGACGGTCACAGAATAAGCTTGCAAGGGTACGGGTCCTCGCGTATGATGGCGATGACATATAAGGGGCTGCGGCTGTGCCGGTGCCTACACGATTCTAATTTATTTCTGAGACGATTATGGCCAATTTGAACAAGGTGATGATTATTGGGAATCTGACGGTGGATCCGGAGGTGCGCACGACGCCCCGCGGTACGTCGCTCACGGAGCTGCGCCTGGCTGTGAACCGCGTGACGTCCGGTCAGGGCGAGGGCGAGCGCCGCGAGGAGGTGACCTACCTCGATGTGACGTGCTGGGGCCGCACGGGTGAGATTGCGGCTCAGTATCTGGCCAAGGGCCGCCCGGTGTTCATCGAGGGCCGCCTGCAGCAGGATACGTGGGAGGACAAGCAGACGGGGCAGCGCCGCAGCCGCATTCGCATTGTGGCGGAGAATCTTCAGCTGCTGGGCAGCCGCGATGGCGGCGGTCAGGGCGGTTATCAGCGCGGCTCGCAGCAGGGCGGCTACAATCAGGGCGGCGGCTACGGCGGTTCGCAGCAGGGTGGCTACAACCAGGGCGGCGGCTATGGCGGTTCGCAGCAGGGCGGCTACAATCAGGGCGGTGGCTACGGCGGTTCGCAGCAGGGCGGCTACAATCAGGGCGGTGGCTACGGCGGTTCGCAGCAGACGCAGCGCCCGCAGTATCAGCAGCAGTCGGCGCCGGCGCCGATGCCGGCTGAGGAGGATGATGATATCCCGTTCTGATGGGGTGCTTTGCTCCTGAGTTGTGACTCTTTTCTCTCCCTCGGTGTGCCGCCGGCATGCCGAGGGTTTTGCGTTGCCTGCTGCGTCATGGCGGCGTTCTTTGACGGATTTGCCGCTTGCACTGTTTTGGGCGGCGTTGTACAATGGGGCTCGGGTCGGTTGGGCCCTTGCGTAGAGTTATGAGCAGAGAGTCAAGTGGTGAGAAGGGTGCCCGCGGGCGAGCGTCCGGGGCTTCGAGTCGGGCGCGGGGCGCGAAGACGGCGCGCGCGAGCCGGAAGTCGCCGGCGCGGAGGTCGTCGTCGGTGAAGTCGTCGGCGCCGGAGCCGTCGCTTCAGGCGGTGATTTTCATCGGGGCGAGTTCGATTTCGATGATGGTGGCGGAGGCTCGGGAGGAGGGTCTGCGCGTGCTGGATGTGCTGTCTCGCCCGATTGAGCTGGTGTATGATTTGTTTTTGACGGGCGGCATTTCGCGCGATACGGCGGATCGCTGTGTGCAGATTACGCGGGGCTTTACGGAGCTTTTGGATGAGTATCGCCGGGTGGGTGAGGTGAAGGTACGCTTGCTGGCGACGAATGTGCTGCTGGATGTCAATGGGCTTGATTTGTTCGTGAATCGCCTGCAGGTGTCCTGCGGTCTGCATCTGGAGGTGATGGATGACGGTGAGATGACGCGCCTGATTTATCTGCATATGAAGAGTATGCTCGAGAAATATGCGGAGCTGTCTCATCGCCGCCTGCTGGTGCTGCACGTGGGGCCGGGCAATACGCGCTTGCTTCTGTTTGATCGGGGCCGCATCACGTATTACGCGAATTATCGCCTCGGGGCGCATCGCACGAGTGCGGCGGTGGGGGCGGCGGATCCCGGCAGCCCGGAGAATGAGTACCGCTTGGTGAAGGAGCAGATTCGCAGTATTGTGGAGCGGATGCGCCACGATGCGGAGGAGTCGATGGCGGGGTCGCCGGATGCGCTGGTGATTTACGGGCCTGATTTCCACCGCCTTCATTCGCCGCTCATCAGTGGGGAGCCGGTGTCTCTGGAGACGCTGGCGAAGCTGACGGAGGAGGTGGCGCACACGCCGTTTTCGCAGCGCATGGAGCGCTACGATGAGGATTACGCGACGGTGCGCGCTCTGCTGCCGACGCTGGCGACGTATCTGGCGGTGGCGCGGGAGTTTGCGCCGCGCTCGATTCTGCTGCCGGCGGATGATTTCTCTCATGCGTTTTTGCGCAGCTTGATGCCGTCTGAGCGCGATACGCAGGTGCTGGAGGAGGAGGTGATTCACTTCGCGGTGCTGCTGGCGAATCGCTATCGGGTGGATCGCGGGCACAGCCAGCAGGTGCGCCGCCTGAGCTGTTCGCTCTTTGATCAGCTTCAGGATCTCCACGGGCTCAATCGCCACGATCGCCTGCTGCTCAAGGTGGCGGCGATTCTGCATGAGGTGGGAACGTACGTGAGCTCGAAGCGCCACCACAAGCACAGCCAGTATTTGATTCTCAATTCGGAGATTTTCGGTCTGTCGCGCCGCGATGTGGAGATTGTGGGTCTGCTGGCTCGCTATCACCGCCGCGGCGAGCCGAATGATGAGGAGCGCTCGTACGCGGAGTTGGATTTGGACAACCGCCTGCGCGTGCAGAAGCTGGCGGCGATTCTGCGGGTGGCGGATGCGCTGGATCGCGCGCACTGCCACCGCATTCCGGGCTTCACGGTGCGCTATGCGAACCGTCGGCTGGAGCTTCTGGTGCCGGGGGTGCACGATCTCGCGCTGGAGAATCTGGCGCTGCGCAGCAAGGGGCAGCTCTTCACGGCGGTGTTCGGCTACGATGTGCTGCTGCTGACGGAGACGCCGGTCTGATGGGCGGGCGGCGGGCCTGCCGCGATGTTGGGCGCGTTGTTTCAGCCCGGCGTTGCGCCCCCGAGCGACTGTCGGCTCCTTCCTGGCGGTTGAGTGCCTTTGAACGAAAGCCCCCCGCAGCGTGTGCTGCGGGGGGCTGCTGTTTGGGGTGAGATGGCTCAGCAGGCCGTCCGGGCTCAGTTGCGCTGCTTGGGCAGCAGGAAGAAGAGCAGGCCGCAGAAGACCATCATGACGCCGGCGATGGTCAGCGGGACGCTCAGGGCGATGTTGCTGTCCATGAGCTGGCCGCCCAGCCAGGAGACGAGGGCGCCGGCGCCGACGGAGGTGAGGTTGAGCATGCCGTAGCCGGTGGCGGAGAAGCGCTCGTCGATGTGAGAGCGCAGGACGGGCATGAGGGTGGCGTCCAGCGCGCCCTGAGCGATGCCTTGGGTGGAGACGAGGGCGACGGTGACGGCGAGGCCGATCGGCAGGGCGATGCCGAGGCTCGGGGCCATGGCGAGG
This sequence comes from uncultured Akkermansia sp., assembly GCA_900548895.1. GTDB lineage: Bacteria > Verrucomicrobiota > Verrucomicrobiia > Verrucomicrobiales > Akkermansiaceae > Akkermansia > Akkermansia intestinavium. The sequence continues at coordinate 23,449 of URLZ01000031.1, read as the reverse complement.
ATGACGCAGGGGCCGGCGATGCAGAAGCAGATGCCGGGCACGTAGGCGCGGGCGTTGCGGTTGCGCAGGTACCAGCGGTCGGCGATGACGGCGGCGCCGAGCACGGCGGCGAACTTGGCGATGTTGATCCAGAAGGTGGCCGTGGGGGCGGCCTGGGCTTCGGAGAGGCCGAACATGTCCTGCAGCAGGCGCGGATACCAGTTCATCAGGAACCAGTTGGCGAAGCCGGCGAAGGCGTACATGATGAGCAGCATGGCCATGGCGCGCCCGGTGAAGAGGCTGCGTAGCACGCTCAGCATGGAGAAGTCGCTCGCCTTGCTCTCGGCGGCGTTGTCGGCTGAGGGGGTGGCTTCGTCGGGGGTCGGTGCGGCGGGGCCGTCGGTGGAGGCGGATTCGGCGGGTGCGGCGACGGCGTCGGGGTCATGCAGGAAGATGATGACGATGAGGGCGTAGGCGACGCCGATGAAGCCGAAGGCTTCGAAGGTGAGGCGCCAGCCGAGCATGCAGGGCTCGCCGGCCATCAGGGCGCCGTAGCCTGCGAGCATTTGCCCGGCGTATATGCCGCTCATGTGCAGGCCGGTGGCCATGGAGCGCGTGCCGCCGCGATGGTAGTCGGAGATGAGGGAGAGGGCGGCGGGAATGTAGAAGGCTTCGCTGATGCCCATGGCGGCGCGGGCGATGAGGAGTTCCTCATAGGTTTCGGCCTTGCCGGTCAGCCAGGTGACGACGGACCAGATGACCAGCGAGCACATGATGATGAACTTGCGGCTGAAGCGGTCGGAGAGGTAGCCGCCGATGGGGCTGAGGGCGGCGTAGACGATGAGGAAGGCCGAGGTGACGGTGCCGAACTGAGCCTGCGTCATGGCGATGCCGTTTTCTCCTCGCGTGATGGAGGTGTTGAAGACGGCAATGAGCTGGCGGTCAAAGTAGTTGAGCATGACGACGACCCAGAGGACGGCGACGGCGATCCACGCCCATTTTCCGGGGCTCTGCGTCGGCACGAAGGGGGGCATGGGCTTGGAGCGCAGCCCTTTGCGCAGGGCGAGCAGCAGGGCGACGATGCCGAGGCCGATGGCGAGCCAGGGGGTGAGGGCGATGGCGGATTCAAGGTGCTCGATGTCGTCGCGGTGCACTTGCAGGCGGCTGATGCGCGAGGTGCGCACGCCGGGCGCGGTTTCGCCCGAGATGACGAGCAGGTCGACGGGCGCGCCCTCACCGAGGGTGACGCTGGGGGCCGTGGCGATGCCCTGCACCAGTTCTCCGCAGAGCGTCCAAGTGCCCTCTGCGGGGCGGTAGGCGTAGATGCGACGGCTTTGCCCGGGGTGCTGCGCGGGGGCTTGGCCGGCGAGGGAGACGCGGTAATAGTCCCCGGGGTCTCCGCCGATGAGGTAGAGCTCACCGAAGCCGGAGGGCATGGGGCAGGCGGCTCCGGCGAGGCTGGCCGGGGCGTCCGCAACGCGGCTCCATGCTTCCTCTGCGGGGTCGAAGCAGAGGGTTTCACTGAGGTAGCGGCGCTCGGCCGTGCCGTTGCTGCCGGCCTTCAGGGCGCAGCCGCCGGTCACGTAGATCTTGCCGCCGCTGCATCCGGCCGTGGCGAGGATGCGACCGTCGCCCGGGAGGGGCGGCAGCTCCTTCCATCCCTCTTTGGGTAGGGCGGTGTTGAGGACGAAGCAGCGATTGCTGGCCGTGGTGGCGTCCGGGCTCTCCTGCCCGCCGAAGATGTAGAGTTTGCCGCCCTGCTCGACGAAGGCGGCGTAGGCCAGCGGCAGGGGCAGCTCGGGCAGGTCGCTGACCTCCCAAGTCCGCTGCCCGTTCTCTTCGCCGCATTCAACGCGGATGACGCGGCTGAGGTGCTGCTTGTCGTTGCATCCGCCGGCGATGATCATGCCCATGCTGATGCGGGCGGTGGCTGCGTAGGCGACGGGGTAGGGGAGTTGTCCGGTGCTGAGGGTGCTCACGGCTCCCGTCTCGGCATCGGGCCGCGAGAGCAGGGTGATGTCGCTGTAGAAGCGCTTGGCGCCCCGCTGCTCGGGGGTGGTGGCGCCGGGCTCGGCATCGGGGAAGTTGGCGCCGCCGGCGATCATGATACCGAGGTTGGTGCCCTCAGCGGCCATGCCGGCGCGCCCCAAGCTGTCCGGGATGCTCGGGCAGGCGGAGGCGGGGGAGACGGTCATCCTCGGCAGGCCGTCGCGCGCGCCGGATGCCTCAGGAGCAGCCGCATGGGGTGCTGCCGCCGCAGGGGTAGCCTCGGCGGGGACAGCCTCTGCCGGGGAATCGGCGGGTGCGGCAGAGGGAGCTTGGGCGGAGGGCGTGGCCGCCGCTTTGGCGGGTTCAGGTGCTGCGGCGGGCGTGGTCTCGGCAGGGAAATTTGAAGCAGTTGCGGGCTCTGTTTGCGCAACCGCAGCGGCAGCGCAGGTGAGCAGACCCAGAGAGCACAGGAGGGTGGAGAGACGGCGCAGGATCATGGTGTGTCAGGCGGAAAACTGGGCGAGTTGAGCAGGGGGGGTGGGACGAATGGGGGGGGTTGTTTCGGTAGCGGGGGATCTTGAGGGGCGGCGCGGGCGAGAGGAGCCGAGTGCTCGGCCTCTGCCCGCGCCGTCATGAGAGGGGGTCAGAGTCGAGCACCCCAGACCTGAGGGGAGCGCTTGCCGGGGCGCTGCTCGCCGTTGACGATGACGGCCATCCCCTCCCAAATAGTGCAGGGAAGGACGGCTCGGGCCGCGGCGATGCTGCCGGCGTCGGCCCACTCGTTGGTGGCGGGGTTGTAGCAGAGGCTCTGGTTGTGGAAGCCCGGGTGATTGGCGGGGGTGAAGCCCGTGACGCTGGCGTCATCGCCGCCGAGCAGGTAGATGCGCCCGTCGATGACGGGTGCGGGGGTCGGGGCGGCGGCGCAGAAATGCGGCAGGTAGGCCAGACGGCGCCAGCCGGTCGCCTCACCGTAGCTCCAAGCTTCCGTGAGCATGTCGCGCACCATGCGGCCCTCATCGCCCTCTTTCAGACCGATGCCGCCGAGCACATAGATGGTGGAGCCGACGGTGGCCATTTGGTGCAGGAAGCGCCCGCGCCCGGGCAGGGCCGGGCCCTCGCTCCAGGCGTCCGCCGCGGGGTCGTAGATCCAGAGGCGGTTTTCGGCATCCTGCTCACCGGGGCACAGACTGCCGCCGGTCACGTAGACCTTGCCGCCCATTACGGCGGCGGCGTGTCCCGTCAGGGTGACGGGCAAGGGGGCGAGGGGGCGGTAGGTGACATCCTCGTCGGCATAGCTCAGGAGATAACAATCGGCGAAGCTGCCGCACATGTTGCAGCCTCCGATGATCATGAAACCCTCCGGCAGATTGACGCCGGCTCCGTAGCCCATGGGCTTGGGCAAGGGTGTGGCATCGCGCCAGCCGGAGCTCTTCGGCAGCATGTAAAAAAGGCGATCCGTCCAGCGCTTCACGCCGCCCTCCCAGAGCGGGCGCTCAGGGAAGTTGGCGCCGCCCCCGACGATGAGTGCTCCGTTGCTCACGCCGGCATAGGAGCCGGCGAAACCTTCGGCGTCGGGCAGATCGGCCAGGCGCTTCCATTCCAGACTGCTGATGGGTGCATGCATGCTGTTCAAAACTACCACAGGGGCGCTCCCGCGTCAAACATAAAGTGCACTCAAGCCCGGACGGGGCGCGTCATCAGAGGTCGGGGAGAACTGCTGCTCGCGGGCGCTGTCTCGCGCTCCGAACTCTCGGGAAGATCGCGCCTTCGAGCCTCGGCGCGCCGTGCGTTCAGCGGGAGCATGGGGCTGAGTCACGGAGCTCTCTCGTATGGGTTTGCTCGTCATCAGCGCAACAAAAAGCCCTGCCCGAGGTCGGGCAGGGCTGTTGTCGGGGGGGGGGATGGGGGTGAGATCAGCCGCGGCTGATGATGCGGCCATCGGCGTTGATGATCACCTTGCCGCCGCCCTCGGGAAGCTCGACCGGCTGCCCGTTGATTTTGATGACGGGGCCGGCGGCCGGCTTCTGCTCAGGAGCGGGCTTCGGGGTGGCGATGGGCGCATCGGCACCCCCGATGATGGGTTTGGCGATGGTGCCGCCGTTCGCCGGAGCGGGAGGCAGAGGGCAGCCCTCGGGCTTGGGAGCGGGCTTAGGAGCCGCACAGCCGGGCTTGGGAGCGGGAGGCAGCGGGCAGCCCTCGGGCTTGGGAGCAGACTTGGGTGCTGCGCAGCCGGGCTTAGGGGCAGGCAGGACGGTGACGCCGCCGTCGGTGTTGATGATCACCTTGCCGCCCTCAGCGGGCAGCGGCATCTCCTGACCGTTGATCTTGATGGTCGGACGCGGGGCGGGGGCCTTGTCGCAGCCGGGCTTGGGGGCGGGAGGCAGCGGGCAGGCCTCCGGCTTGGGGCCGGGTTTCGGAGCCCTGCACCCGGGTTTGGGGGCCGGCGGGGTCGGCAGATTGAGGGTGCGCGGGTCAACTTCGCGGATCTTGAGATCGCCGCGTGTGATGACTGAGCCGGAGATCATGTCGGGATCCACCTCCTGACCGTTGATGTAAAGCTTCATGCCCGCCTCTTTTGGCTGAGCTTTCGGAGCGGGTGCCGGCTTGATGCGCGTGGCGGGGATGGCCTTCGGCCCGCGCTTGGGCTTCTGGGCATGGCGGTGGGTCGGTGCATTGACGACCTTCGGTGTGATGACCTTCATCAGACCGAGAATCTCATGGGGCGGCAAGCCCGCGGCCTCGAGCTCGCGGACGATGTTGTTGAGGATGGCGGCGCGATCCACCTGACGATCGGGGCAGGGGATGGGCTTAGGTGCAGGCGTTTGTGCCGTGGCAAGCGGAGCCGCGGCGGCTGCAAGCGTTGCGAGGGTGAGGATGTTGGTGATATTCATGGTTGTGAAGGGGGTATCGGTGAAGCCCGCCGAGGGCTATCATCAGATTATCACAACGCTGTGTTCTTGCAACCTTTTTTTGCGGCATCTCTCCGGCTCATCGTCGAAGAGGATGCTGCGGAGGCGGTGAACGGCAGGGGCAGCACCCGCATACGGTCGAAGGCCGGGAAGCGAGATGAGGTGGTCTCCAGTGGGGGGGGACAGGGCGGAGGTTGAGGGGAGACGTGAGCGAGGCATTCTCCCTTGCTCAGAGTCTTTTCGAAGGGCCGCGGGGTGGGGGCTCCGTCGGGCGGAGCCGACCGGAGTGGTGCTCAGTGGACGGAGGGCGGGTGGACCGGGTGAGGACCGGGTGCTGCGTCCGGTTTGAGCTTGACAGAGAGCGCTGCATACGTTATCTTGCAAAGCGTGCCTCGGAGCCGTTTCGGGCCTTCGGGGCTCGCCGCCTTCATGGCTCCCCCTCCTCTCACACCTCACCTTTTTCCGGATATGAAGCTCACGCGATCTTGGCGTCGCATGGCGGCTCTGGCTGCTTTGGCGACGGCTCTGGTAACCGGGCAGGCGCAGGCCGCGCCTGGGGATGATTTTCACGGATACCCCGATGAAACGACGCTCATCGTGCACAAGCCCGCGGCCCATCGCTACGAGCTTCTCACGCCCATCGCCTGCTATGAGCACCCCGAGACCGGGCGGCAGGTGGACCTCATCGGGATGATTCACCTCGCTCAACCCGACTATTTTCGCCGCATCAACCGCCTGCTCGGGCAGTATGACAAGATTCTCTTTGAGATGGTGGGCGGTGAGGATGTCCCCGAGCTCGTGCGCCTGCTCCGGGAGCCGGTCACCACGGAGGAGAATTTGGAACGCATTCAAGAGATCTCGGAGAAGGTGATGAAGAGTCAGCATCTCATCAGCCGCATCAACGGGTGGTTCCAGATGCGCGTGGCGCAACGTGCCGGGCTCTCTGATCAGTCCTCCCTCATTGATTACGGGCGCGCCAATATGGTCTTCGCCGACATGACGGCAGAACAGTACGACGCGGCCATGAATCGCGATCCGAACGCTGTTCTCAAGTCCTTCAAGGAGCTTTTCTTTATGGAGGGTATGCCGCTGGGAGACCAGATTATCAGCACGTATCAGATGTTGTTCGGCGCTGAGCCCGCGGCTCAGTACAGCATGCTGGCGTTCTGCTCGTATCCCGGCCCTGAGGGTGAGGACGAGAACAGCGTCATTATCGCTCAACGCAATGCGGTATGCGTCTCGGTGCTCGATCGCGAGACCGTCGATCCTCAGGTCAAGCGCGTGGCGGTGCTCTACGGAGCCCTGCACCTGCCGGGAATCGATCGCATGCTGCGCGAGCGAGGCTACCGACTTCGGGCCGTGCGCTGGATGAGAGCTCTCGAAGTTCCCGAGCTCCGGACGCCCTCGGCCCCCGCCTCATTGCCGGATGCCGCCGGCGCTCCCGCGTCTGCCGAGGCGAAGCCGGCAGAGCCCGCGGCGCCCGCCTCCTCTCCTGAGTCGTCGGCGCCCGAGTCTCCGGCGCCTGCCTCTCCGGCTCCCGAGCCGGCTGCTCCCGCCCCTGCGGCTGCGTCCTCTCCTGAACCCCGCTGAGCTGCGCCATGACCTTCCGCCCTCTCTGCATCCCCTCCCTCCGTTTGTCCTTCCGGCGCGCCCGCCGAACCGGGCTCGCCGCTTCAGCTTCTGCGCTCGCGTCCGGCGCGCTGACCCGTGCGGCGCGCCTTTCGGCGCTGGCCTGCCTCCTCGGCTTGGCGGCGGCTCCGGCCTTGGCTGCCGGGAATCCCGCGGCACCGAAGCCCGTCGGGGATGCTGCGCCTGCGGCGGAGCCGACCGCGGCCGCCCCGGCCCCGCTGTCCGACGAGGTCGCCATGCCCGAGCTGCCCATCCGCATTGTGCAGGACGGCGACCGCTCCTATCTGGAGTCCCTCTGCGTGCAGATGCGCGATGCCTCGGGCGCGGAGGTGATGCTCATCGGCACTATCCACCTCGGCGATGAGAGTTATTATCACGAGTGCCAGAAGCTGGTCGATGCCTGCGACCGCGTCTTTTACGAAGATCTCGCGGGCGGCACGATGGCGCTGGCCTGGCAGCTGCGGCACAAGGCAAAGGAAGGGCGCCTCACCGATCGGGAGCGCGATCTGCTGGAGCAGATCAACCGCATCGACTACAACCCCGACTCGGAGGACAACCGCTGGGCGGCGGCGCACGGCCTGAGGCGCCAGACGCAGGTCATCGACTACGGCGGCCCGCAGTTCGTCTGGGCAGACGTCCGGCAGCAGGATATGCCGGCGCTGTTGCAGAAATACGGCCCGCAGCAGCCCTTCGCGATCCCGCGCCTCAAGGACCCGGAGCTCAGCGGCGAGGTGACGCCCGAGCGACGTATGCGCAGCCGCCTGGCCGTGCGGCTCAGCGAGCCCCGCGGCGCCCGATACGTCATGAAGACGCCCTTTATGACGGAGCGCGACTTCCGCTGCATGGAGATCTTCGACGCCAAGCGCGGATCCGCTCGGCACATGGGCATTCTCTACGGCACGATGCACCTGCCACACCTCGTGGATCTGCTGCGCGAGCGCGGGTTCCGCGTGCAAAGCCTGCGGTGGTACCGAGCCTTCGGCTACTGATCGCCGCTCGAGCGCTGCGCGCTGCAACCCTGCGCTGCAAACGCGGGCCGAGGTCTTGCCCCTGCGTGCGCAAGGTGGCCGACCTTTCGGCAGGGGGTGCTCCTGTGCCGGTAGGATGCGACGGCATAACGCGACGCCGTGGGCGTTGCGCCCGCGCCTGAGTCAGGGCTGCGTTCGGCGGTGAAGTCCCCCGCGCACCCTGTAGATTTGATCAAGCTCTCAACGTTCCGATACATGACAGCATGGACAGACTCCTCTCCCTCGCGTGGCTGCGCCGCTTGGTGGCGGCTGTGGTCTTTCTGGCCTTCGTCGCCTGCTTCGTCGGCGCGGCGCCGGTCGGCTCGTGGCTGGAGTGGCCCCTGCACCTGCAATTCGTCCCCGCCCTCGGCGCCGTGATCAGCGGGCGCGACTGGGCGTGGCTGGCGCTGGGCTTCCTGCTGCTGCTCACCCTGCTCTTCGGCCGCGTCTACTGCTCCTGGCTCTGCCCGCTGGGCATGATGCAGGATGCCGTCAACCGGCTGGCGCGTCCCCGCTACGCCAAGGGATCCGCCGCCCGCTACACGAGCAACCACCGCCTCATCCGCCTGCTGGCGGGGTTGGTCGGCTTCGGCTCGATCCTCTTCTGCGGCACCCTGTTGCTGACCTGGCTGGATCCGTACTCCATCGCCGCTCGCTTCATGGCGGCCGTCGTGCAGCCGGCAGCGGAGGGACTCGGCCAGGCCTTCGGCTGGAGCACGGTCGCCCCCGACTGGCTGCGCTATGCCCCGTGGCTGCTGGCGGTGGTCATCGTCAGCGTGCTGATCCCGCTCGGCTTCGCCCTGCTGCGGGGGCGCCTCTACTGCAACAGCATCTGCCCCGTCGGCGCCCTGCTCGGCCTCATCGCCCGCTGCGCCCCCCTCATGCCACGCATCGATGAGACGCGCTGCCGCCTCTGCGCCCGCTGCCAGCGCTCCTGCAAGGCGCACGCCATTGATCTGCGCACCCTGCGCATTGACGCAACGCGCTGCGTCGCTTGCTACGACTGCGTCGAGGCCTGCGAGAACGAGGCTCTCAAACTGCGCGCTCACAACCCCTTCGACGCCGCCGCCCGCAGGCCCACCGCGCTCTCCCGACGCGCCGCGGGGGGCCCCGCCTCCTGCACCGCCACCTCGGCCTCGGCTGCTACTACTTCGACCTCCCCCGCTTCTGACGCTTCGGCCGCGGCTGCTCCCGCCGCTTCGGGGTTGGCGAGCCCCTTGGCTACCGAGTCCGCCGAAAAGCTCGCTGACGGAGGCGAGCCTCGCCCGGCTCCGCACGGTTCCGCCGCGCATGCGGAGAGCGCTGCTCCCAGCGCGTCGCGTGCCTCCGGCGGGCCGGACATGAGCCGCCGCGCCTTTCTGGGCTTCGGCCTGGCGAGCCTCGCTACGGCGGTCATCCCCTCGGCCGGAAGCGCCGCCGCCTCCGGCGGCACGGCTGAGGCCGGCAGCAACATCGGCCCGGGCACCCTGCCGCCCGGGGCCGGAGATCTCGACCGCTTCCTCGATGTCTGCACCGGCTGCGGGCTCTGCATCGCCTCCTGCCCGAGCCGCGTGCTGCGCCCCTCCTACACGACCCTCGGGTGGAGGGGGCTCATGAAGCCCTACCTCGACTACAGCGCCGGCTTCTGCGCGCCGGACTGCAACCGCTGCTCGCAGGTCTGCCCCACCGGCGCCCTCATGCCGCTGAGCCTCGCCGACAAACAAAAGACCCAGATCGGGCTCGTCGATTTCCGCCAGCAGCACTGCATCGTCTGGCAGCAGAACCGCTCCTGCGCCCTCTGCGCCGACCGCTGCCCCACGGGCGCCATCGAAGCCGTCGAGGTGCGCCGCCCCAGCGTCAACCCCGACACCTGCGTCGGCTGCGGCGGCAAGCGCTGCCAGCGCTCCTGCCCCACCGACTCCATCACCTTCATCATCCGCGAAGACAACGGCCGCCGCCTCCCCGTCATCAACTACGCCACCTGCATCGGGTGCAGCTACTGCGCCGAGGCCTGCCGGCGGCACCACGGCATCGACGTCACCGTGCAGCGCGTCCCCCGCCTTCACCCCGAGCTCTGCACCGGCTGCGGCGCCTGCACCAACGTCTGCCCCGCCTCCCCCACCAAGGCCATGCGCGTGCTGCCGCGCCTCCGCCAGCTGAGTCTGCCGTCCTGAACCCTTGTCCTGAGCCCCTCGTCCTGAGCCCCCCGTCCTGAGCCTTCCCCCTCCTGAGAGATGCCGGAGCCTCGGCGCTCCCTCGGCCTGCCGGCCCGGGCGCTGCGGAATTTCATCAACCTGCCGAAACAACACGCTAAAGACTTGACACGGTCCCTGTAATGTTCTAATCTACCAAGGTGGTATCCGAACACGAGCTGCCGCCTCGGGGATTTATCCCGATGCTCACCTCGCTCTTCGGGCGTCGCGCGCGAAAGCTCCTGCGATCCCTGAACAACAAAGCTTCCCCATAACGAACATCAACATCATGAAAACACGCATCCTACTCGCCCTTGCGGCTGCCGGCCTCATGGCCTCCTGCGGCAGTCCCTATCCCTCCATCGAGGATCAAGCTCCCTTCGTCATCGGCAGCGGGGCTGAACAGCATCCCGATGCCGTCGTCATCTCCACCGTCCAGATCAAGGACGAAGACGGCAACACCGGCAAAATCGTCGGCGGCGTCACCGGCGCAGCCATCGGCGCCGGCACCGGCCAACTCCTCGGCGGCGGACGCGCCCAAGCCGTCTCGGCAACGGGCTTTGGCGCTCTGGGCACCCTCCTCGGCGTCTGGCTTGGCTCGCAGGTCGACGAAGGCGGCGTCACCTCCGAGCGCATCACCGTTCGCTACGGCCGCAACAAGCAGGTGACCTTCACGCAGTCCATCTTCAAGGAGTACGGACCCCTTCAGGCCGGGACAACCGGCACGCTCTACATCAACGGCGACCGCTACACCTTCCTGCCCTACTGACGGGGCGCCGCGGCACCGGGAACTCCGGGTGGCTCTGCTGCCCGGCCTCCTGCGGCCCGGTGCGCGACGGAGTTTTTCACGTCAACAGGCGAGGACGCCCTCAGGGCGCCCTCGCCTTCGTTTATCCCGGGTTGAAAAAGCTGCCGAGGGGGAAGGGGGCGCGCATTCCGCTTTCGTCGCGCTCCGGCCTGCCGCCGCTCCGTCCGAACAGGCTCGTGGGGCAGGGGGCGGGAGTCGAGCAGATGCGCTCACTTCGAGCTCCCTTGCTGCGGAGAGTCGTCAGACTTCGGCTCCTTGCTCGCCGCAGTCGCGTCGGCTTTCGGGGCCGTCTCCGAGGTCGGGGCAGAGGGGCGCGCGTCGCCGTTCGCCGACGGCGCCGACGTTCCCCGCGGCTTGGCGGTGTTCTGATCGCGCAGCTGCTGCCCCATGCGCTCAAGGCGCCGCTTGAGTCTCGTGCGGCGGATCCGCGCCACGAGCATCATCAGCAGCACCAGCACCACCAGCGGTGTGCCGTACACCACGGCCACGCGCAGCGCCGGGCTCAGCGAAGCAAGGCGCAGCGGCTCATAGAGCGGCGTGGCCCACTCATCCATGCGGGCGAGCCAGTCGCCGCCCCCCGCTGCCGCATCGCCGTCGGCTTCCTCGACATCCTCATCGGCAAGCCATCCCTCCTCCTCGGTGCTCGCCAGGTCCACCTCCTCGGCACCCGCCGGGCTGGCGGCAGCAGCGTCGCCGCTGCCCGGGCTGGGAGTCGGCTCGCGGCGCACCGCCAGCCGCGGATCCGCCGGGCGGGCGCGACGCGCCTCCTCATCGGACACCAGAAAACTCAGATCCGCCGAGCCCCCGGCCGTGCCCAGCGCCGTGCGGCGCAGCCCCGTGAACTCCTCCAGCTCGAAGCGGTCGCGATTCGGGCGCGCCGTGTAAATCACCAGCCTGCGGCAGCGCCCCCCCGAAGCTCCCTCGCGGAACACGTAACTGCCGTTGCGCAGCTTGCAGGCGCGCACATTTTTCAGACCGAACTGCTTCGCCTTGCGCGACGAGAGCTTTTGCCACTTCTTGATGGTCGCCCCCGTCAGCTCCATCGCATCGCGCGCCGCAGCCGAGCTCTTCACGGGCTTGTCGTAGTCGACAACGATGCAGATCAGGCGGTTGCTCCCCGCGTCGAAATCCATGCTCAGGCGACTGTCGTTGAGCTTCCAGCTGCGGCGCACGGAGCCGTCGCGCATCACCTTGAAGTCATAGGACTTGCTCAGCGTGTGATCGGCCTGATCGCGCGTGCGCACGAGGCCGAAGACCTCCAGATCAGAGGCGAGAGACAAGGTGCCGAGCGCCAGAGCCGGCAGCAACAGAGCCTTCAGAAGGGCGTGATTCATGCCGCTCACTCTACCACGCCGAAGCCCCCTCTGCAAGCAAACTCCGCCGATGCCCTTCGTGAGGGGCCAAAAACGGCAGAGAGCCGGCGGGAAGGCGCCTCCGCTTTCGACCGAACGGCCCGGGTCCTTTGCCGCGGCACGGCCTCGGTTTTGGCGTTGACTTCAGCAGCCCCTGTGGTTATGATGAGCGCATGGAAACTCGCGTGATAGAGGTCGATGTGCTGGATGATTGCCGCGCCGTGTACAAGGAGGCGGCAGCCGTGCTGGCGGAGGGCGGTTTGGTGGCGCTGCCGACGGAGACGGTCTACGGGCTGGGGGCGGATGCCTTCTGCACCGAGGCCGTGGCCAACGTGTTCGCCGTCAAGGAGCGCCCCAGCTTTGACCCGCTGATCTGCCACCTCCCGAACGCCCGCGCGCTCCGCGACATCGCCGACGTGCCGGCCGAGTTGCAGCCCCTGGTCGATACGCTTGCCCGCGAATTCTGGCCGGGCCCGATGACGCTCGTGCTGCCGCGCAAGGCCTGCGTGCCGGACATCGTCACCAGCGGCCTGCCGACTGTGGCCTGCCGCGTGCCCTCCCATGAAGTGATGCGCGGCGTCGCCCGCGCCCTGGGCCACCCCATCGCCGCGCCGAGCGCCAACCGCTTCGGCCACATCTCGCCGACCTCCGCCGGCGCCGTGCTCAAGGAGCTCGGCGGCCGCATTCCCCTCGTCCTCGATGCCGGGGCCTGCTCCGAGGGGCTGGAGAGCACCATCCTGCTGCCCTGCCTCGATGAAAAGGGCAAACCCGCCGTGCGCATCCTGCGCGAGGGCCCGCTGACCCGCGAGAAGCTGCGCGGCATCTGCCGCGTGCTGCGCAACAAGCCCGCCAAGGCTCCCGCCGAGGGCGGGAATGCGGACGGGGACGAGGCCGCCGCTCGCCCGCAGGCCCCGGGTCAACTCAAGAGCCACTACGCCCCCAGCAAACCCCTCCTCCTCCGCAACCCCCGCGAGCCCTTCGAGCCCGAGCCCGGCCTGCGCTACGGCCTCATCACCTATCAGGGCGATTCGTCCCTCGCGGCGCAGGACTGCTGGACGGAAGTCATGCCGCTCTCCCCCGGCAGCGGTCGCCTGTCCGAGGCCGCCGTGCGCCTCTTTGCCGTGATGCGCGCCATGGACGAGTGCCCGGACGTCGACGTGATCGTCGCCGAAGAGCTGCCCTTGCAGGGCCTCGGTGCCGCGATGATGGACCGCCTGACCCGCGCGTCGGCCAAGCGCGGGGAGGTGCTCTCATGAAGCGCCGCGCACAGGCCTGCGTCGTCGCACTCGTGCTGCGCGTACTGCACGCCGCTCTCGTGGTGCTGAAGCGCCGCGACACCCGCGCCGCACGCGAGTTCTCGCGCCTGCCCGAAGGCGCCGCCTACTCCGTCGTGGCCGCAGCCGACGGCCCTCAACTGCACGTGCAGTGGTGCGGCGGACGCCTGATCAGGCTCCGCGAGCCCGCCGCCGGCGCCTGCGAGCTGCGCATCAAGTCCATGCGCGATGCCTTCCTCATGTTCACCGGGCAGATGGGGCTGGCCCAGGCCTACGCCCGCCACGCCTTCACCCTGCGGGGCGACATCGCCGACGTCATGCGGCTGGCCCGCCTCGTCAACCTCGTCGAATCCTACCTCTTCCCCCGCCTGATGATGCGGCGCATCATGACGGACGTGCCGCCGCGCGAATGCTCGCCGCTGCGGGTGTATGCGGCGCTAGCTGTCGGCGGCCTGCTCAGGCGCTTCTGACGCCGCCTCTCCGCCTTCTCAGACTCACAGTTTCTCCGCCTCGACGCTTCGTTGCAGCCGCCTCGCCTCCTCGCCGTCGCGGAACCCGGACTTCAGACGGAGCACCCCCCCACCACCCATCGCCCCCACCAGCAGCCCGATTCCCCTTCCGAACATGGCCAAGCTTCCCCCCTACTTTGAGTTTCACCAAGCCGTCAAGCTGCTCTGCGGCGACGGAGCGCTCGAGCGCATGGCCGACGAACTGCGCCACCTCGGCGCCCGCCACCCCCTGCTGCTGACGGATGCCGTGCTCGCCCGCATCGGCACGGCAGCCTTGGCCGAGAAGGCCCTTGCCGACGAAGGCTGCCCCGTCGCCGGCACCTTCTCCGACATCCCCGTCGACTCATCCCTCGCCCTCGTCAACCGCCTCGCCGCCCTCTACCGCGACATGCGGGCCGATGCCCTCGTCGCCGTCGGCGGCGGCTCCGTCATCGACACCGCCAAGGGCCTGCGCCTCGTCCTCTCGCAGGACGCGACGGACCTGCTCGCCCTCGCGGGCGTCGAGAACCTCTGCCGCGGGCGACACGTCCCCTTCATCGCCGTCCCCACCACGGCCGGAACGGGCTCCGAGTGCACCGGCGTCGCCGTCATCCGCAACGACGAGACCCAAGTCAAGATGGAGTTCGTCTCCCCCTTCGTCGCCCCCGACGCCGCCGTGATCGACCCCCGCATGACCCTCGGCCTGCCCCCGGCCGCTACGGCCAGCACGGGCTTTGACGCCCTCTGCCACGCTGTCGAATCCGCCACCTGCCTGCAGGCCAACCCCCTCTCCGCCGCCTGCGCCCACAGCGCCATGAGCCTCATCATGCAGCACCTCGAGCGCGCCGTGAGCTCGGGAGGAGACCGCGAGGCCCGCTACGCCATGGCCCTGGCCTCGACCATGGCCGGCATCGCCTTCTCCAACGCCATGGTCGGGCTCGTGCACGCCATCGGCCATGCGCTGGGCGGCGTCTGCCGCGTGCCGCACGCCGTCGCCATGATGATCCTGCTGCCGCACGTGATGCGCTACAACCTCCCGAACGCCGCCGCCGACTACGCTGCCCTGCTGCCGCACCTCGTCGGCATGGAGGCGGCCATGAAGGTGCCCGCCGCGCAGCGAGCCGAAGCCTCCATCGCCGCCATCGAAGCCCTGGCCGGCCGGCTGATCAAGCGCACCGGACTGCCCGGCAGCCTGTCCGCCGCCGGCGTCCGCCCCGAAGACCTCCCCCGCGTCGCCCTCGTGGCCATCAACGACGGCTCCATCATCGTCAACCCCCGAACCGCCGACGAACAGCAGGTTGAAGCCATCCTGCGCGCCGCCCTCTGATTCCCCCATCCCGCTTCCCCCAGCCCTCTCCCCACCCATCCCTCAATAACCCGACCGCAGCATGAACCCGGACTTCAAAAGCCTGATCGAGGCCCAGCGCACCTATTACCGCAGCGGCGTGACTCGCGACTACGCCTACCGCAAGCGCGCCCTCCAAAGCCTGCGCGAAGCCCTCATCGCACGCACCCCCAAGCTCGTGCAGGCCCTGCACGCCGACCTGGGCAAAGGCGCCGACGAGGCCTACATGACCGAAATCGGCATGCTGCGCAGCAGCATCAGCGACACCCTGCGGCACCTGCGCCGCTGGATGCGCCCGCGGCGCGTGCCCTCCACCCTCGCCCAGTTCCCCTCCTCCTGCCGGGTGCTCGCCGAGCCCTACGGCGTCGCCCTCGTCATCAGCCCCTGGAACTACCCCCTGCTGCTGAGCCTCGACCCGCTCGTCGCCGCCCTCGCCGCCGGCAACTGCTGCGTCATCAAGTGCTCCGAATACGCCTCGGAAACCGCGCGCGCCATCTCCGAACTCATCAGCGAACTCTACCCGCGCGAATACGTCACCGTCGTCGAAGGCGACGCCGACGTCAGCCGCGCCCTGCTCGCCGAGCCCTTTGATCACATTTTCTTCACCGGCGGCAGCCGCGTCGGGCAGAGCGTCATGGAAGCCGCCGCCCGGCACCTCACCCCCGTCACCCTCGAACTCGGCGGCAAGAGCCCCTGCATCATCGACCGCAGCGCGGACCTCGAACTCGCCGCCCGCCGCATCGCCTTCGGCAAAATCCTCAACGCCGGGCAGACCTGCGTCGCGCCGGACTACGTCCTGCTGCCCCGCGACAGTGAAGCCGCCTTCACCGACGCCTTCAACCGGGCCGTGCGGAACATGCTCGGCGAAGAGCCCTGCGAGAACGAGCGGTACGTGCGCATCGTCAACGAGCGCCACTTCGTGCGCCTCTGCGGCCTCATGCAGGACGCCCGCGTGCTCGCCGGCGGCAGGGTCAACGCCGAGACCCTGCGCATCGAGCCGACTCTTCTCGGCGGCATCACTCCCGACTCCCGCTGCATGCAGGAGGAAATCTTCGGCCCCCTGTTGCCCATCATCCCCTGCGACGGCATCGCCGAAGCCGAGAACTTCGTGCTCGCGCGCCCGAACCCCCTGGCCTGCTACCTCTTCACCGAATCGCGCAGCGTCGAGGAGCGCCTGCTCGAGCGCCTCTCCTTCGGCGGCGGCTGCGTCAACGACACCATCGTGCACCTCGCCGTGCCCGGGCTGCCCTTCGGCGGCGTGGGAGCCAGCGGCATGGGCTCCTACCACGGCAAGGCCGGGTTTGACACCTTCACCCACTATAAATCCGTGCTGCGCAAAGGCTGCTGGCTCGATCTCCCCTTCCGCTACCACCCCATATCCGCCTTCGGGCGGCGCATGCTGCGCCTCTTCCTGCGCTGAGGACTCTTCGCAGCCCCGTCATTCTCCGGCACCGCCCCCGCTGCCCCTCATCCCCGATACGGTATCTCCGGTACGGCATCCTCCGGTGCCGGGTGCGCCTGCACTGCCTTCGGCCCGCAGACTCCCCGAGCGGACTCTCTCCGGCGGGAATCGCGGAGGGAGAAGCCGAGCGGGGCGTTGAGGAGAGTTGGGGGAAAGCTGAGGGGCGCGCGCGGAGTGCCGGGAGGGGCCGATCCGGGCCGAGGAGAGCGGGGAGTGCATCGGCTTCACCCCCGCGCGGGCGGAGGCGAATCCCGCCATGTGAAAACCGAGGCATTGCCGACACTCGGGCCGTTTCTTCTTGACTTGACGGCGCACATGGTGCAATCTGTCGACGTGATGAACACTGTACTCATTATCGGTGCCGGCGGTGTGGGCCACGTCGTGGCTCACAAGTGTGCTCAGATGAAAGACGTCTACAAAAAGATTCACTTGGCGTCGCGCACGAAAAGCAAGTGCGACGCCATCGCGGCAGACGTCCTCGCCCGCGAAGGCGTGACGATTGAGACGCACGCGCTGGATGCCGATAACGTGCAGGAGACCGTCGCCCTCATCAAAGCCGTGAAGGCCGACCTCGTCCTCAACGTCGCGCTCCCCTATCAGGATCTCCCCCTCATGGACGCCTGCCTGGAGGCCGGCTGCAACTACATGGACACGGCCAACTACGAGCCTCGCGACGTCGCCAAGTTCGAGTACAGCTGGCAGTGGGCCTATCAGGACCGCTTCAAGCAGGCCGGCCTCTACGCCCTGCTCGGCTCGGGCTTTGACCCCGGTGTGACGAACGTCTACACGGCCTGGGCCCTCAAGCACCACTTCGATGAGATTGAATACCTCGACATCATCGACGTCAACGGCGGCGACCACGGCCAGGCCTTCGCCACGAACTTCAACCCGGAAATCAACATCCGCGAAGTCTCGGCCCCCTGCCGCCACTGGGAGAACGGCGAGTTCTGCGAGACGCCGGCCATGAGCCTGCATCAGCCCTTCACCTGCCCGGACGGCGTCGGCACCTATGAGATCTACCGCATGTATCACGAGGAGATGGAATCGCTCGTGCGCCACATCCCGACGATTCGCCGCGCGCAGTTCTGGATGAGCTTCTCCCCCAACTACATCAACCACCTCACCGTCCTCAAGAACGTCGGCATGACGCGCATCGACCCCGTGATGTACAACGGCGTGGAGATCGTGCCCCTTCAGTTCCTCAAGGCCGTGCTGCCCAACCCGGGCGACCTCGGCAAGACCACCCACGGCCGCACCTGCATCGGCTGCGTGATTCAGGGCCGCCGAGACGGCAAATACAAGGCCCTCTACATCTACAACATCTGCGACCACGAGGCCTGCTTCCGCGAGGTCGGCTCTCAAGCCATCTCCTACACCACCGGCGTGCCGGCGGCCATCGGCGGTCGCCTGATCCTCTCCGGCGTCTGGGGCGGCAAGGGTGTCTTCAACATGGAGCAGAACGACCCCGATCCCTTCATGGAGGCGCTCAATCAGTATGGCCTGCCCTGGCACTGCATCGAGCTGACCGAAGAGCAGGCCAAGGCCCTGCGCGTCGAGTAATCCTCGGCGAAAGCTCCGAGGGCGGAGGCCCGGTCAATCCCGGCGCCCTTCACTCCTCGCTTCCCCATCATGCCTGCGGTTCCGGCCGCAGGCTTTTTTGATCCCTCGGGCGCCGCATCATTGGTCTCCCGGGGGCTGCGCCACATCCTTACGCGCCGTCCTCGGTCGGAGGTTTCTGCCCCGCCTCCGGCGCGCCCGGGGCCGTCCAGATTCGGTGTTCAGTCTCGATGCCGAGGTCTCTTCATGAGGAGGGGAGGGCCGCCCCTCTCGGGCGGAACTAGGGAACCGAGGCTCTTCTCCGGGCTTCTGAAAGCCTGCTGATGGAGCCTCCAATGGCGGGCCGACTGCGGTTCTCGGGGCGTTCAATCGGAGCCACCGCCGTCCTCGGGCCCTGTGTCTCCTCCACCCGTCGCCGCGCTCTTGCTGTTGCCGTGCGGGCGGGGCAGGGGACAGAGGGCGGCAAAGGCCAGCAGACTCTCGGAGGGGCGAAAGCTCAAGGCCCGGTAGGCCGCGCGCTCCGCCATGCCGCCGCGCGGAATGCTGTAGCCGCGCGTCGCTGCATGCTGTTTTTGTTCAAAAGTGCCGAAGTGCGTCAGGTGCAGCGGCGCCTCGGCCGCCAGCTCGGCCAGCGACGACAGCACCGCATCGGCGGCAGCCGTCGCCGCCCGACGCGTCGCACCCGGCCCCATGAGCTGCCGAATGCGGGAAATGAACTCAGCCCTGTTCATGGATCGCTGAGGGGTTGCATGATGCGGAGCGCTGCCGGGAGCCTGTCATCCTTGATGTCGTCCTTGAACCGCCGAAGGGAAGGCCAGAAGAGCAGGACAAGCTCCCCTCGCGGAAAGATACCCTGCGGAAAGTGGTCCGAACGGCCCGCTTCGGAAAGGCGGCGGACCGCTCTCCTCCGAAGCCCGCGCCCTCTGCGGAACGAGCGCCTCAGCAGCCCGCGGGGCTCACCTTCTTGAAAGCCTTGGTGCCCCACTCGCGGCAGGTCCAGTGCCGGCCGTCCTCCGACTCGAAAATGCAGACGCCGCCCGTCGGCACCTTGATATCATGCGTCGCGCAGAAGCTCTCGTAATCGTCCGTGATGCAGGGGGCGAAGCGAATCGTGCCGTTCGAGGAGACGCAGAGCAGCGTGCCGCCCTCGGGCACCTCGGCGGCCAGCTCGCGCCAGTTGCGGCGGATCGCGTCCACGTCCACCTTCCAGGAGTCCGGAACGATGGCCGAGCGATTCCAAGCCTCGATGGCCTCCGCTCCCTTCGCGGAGACCGCCTCCGGCGACAGAGACGACGGGTCAATCCCCTCCGCGCGGCAGGCCGCCTGACCGAGGCGCGCCATGACCTCCTCCTCCGTCTTGTTCTCGTCGGGGCCGTAATCCACCTCGATGAAGCGGGCGTCCGGCTCAACGGGGCAGGAGCTGCCGAGAGCCTCTGCCGCCAGGCGGGCCGTGCCCATGGTGCGCTTGAGCGGCGCGGCCAGAATCCGCGTGGGGCAGAGCCCGAGCTGCTTCAGGTAGAGACCGATGCCGCGGCCGCGCTCCTCCTCAACGAGGTCGAGATCCGTCCGCGCGCCGACGCGCGTCGGAGTTTCGCCCTTGCGGAAGGTGTTGCCGTGGCGTGCAATGATGAGTGTTCTCATAGCGGTGTGAACGTGGGGTGAGATGTTTTTTTGGGGGGAAATGATTGAGCGGGAAGGGGCCCGAGGGAAGGGAGAGGCGGAGAGAAGCGCGCGGAAACGGGCGGAGCCGAAGGCGCCGCGGGCGGGCCTCAGTGCACGAGATCCTCCTCCACGCGCAGATTGTCGATGATGTACTGCCGGCGCTCGTCCGTATTGTCGCCCATGTAGAAGCTGAGGATATCGCGCATGTTGTGGGCATTCTCCAGCGTCACCTCCTCCAGGCGGATGTCCTCGCCGATGAAGCCGCGGAACTCATCGGGTGAAATCTCGCCGAGCCCCTTGAATCGCGTGATTTCCGGGGACTTGCCCAGCTGGCGCACCGCGCGATCGCGCTCCGCCTCCGAGTAGCAGTAGAGCGTCTTCTGTTTGTTGCGGACGCGGAAGAGCGGCGTCTGCAGAATGAAGAGATGCCCCTCGCGGATGAGATCCGGGAAATACTGGATGAAAAAGGTCAGCAGCAGCAGGCGAATGTGCATACCGTCCACATCGGCATCCGTCGCGATGATCACCTTGTTGTAGCGCAGATCATCAATGCTGCGATCGATATTGAGCGCCAGATGCAGAAAGTCGAGCTCCTCATTGCGCTTCTCCTCGAAGAGCGCGGCGCGATTCATGCCGAAGCTGTTGGCCGGCTTGCCCCGCAGCGAGAACACCGCCTGCGTCTCGGCATCGCGAGCCGTCGTGATCGAGCCCGAGGCCGAGTCACCCTCCGTGATGAAGAGCATCGTCTCCGCCGCGCGCTTGTGCTTCGAGTCGTAGTGCACGCGGCAGTCGCGCAGCTTCTTCGTGTGCACCTTCGCCTTTTTGGCCCGCGTGCGCGACAGCTTGCCCGTGACACCCGAGACCTCCTTGCGCAGCTTCTCGGACTCCTTGATCTTCTCCTCAATGGCCGCCGCTGTCTCCGGCTGGCGATGCAGATAATTATCGAGCTCGCGCCCCAGAAAATTCAGCACGAAGGTGCGAATCGTCTCCTGCCCCGGGCCCATGACATTGCTGCCCAGCTTCGTCTTCGTCTGCGACTCAAAGACCGGCTCGATCACCTTGATGCTGATCGCCGCCTCGATGCCCGCGCGAATGTCCGACGGATCGTAGGCCTTCTTGAAGAAACTTTGCAGCGTCTTGACAATCGCCTCGCGGAAGGCGCTCTGGTGCGTGCCGCCCATCGTCGTGTGCTGCCCGTTGACGAAGGAGTAATACTGCTCGCCGTACTGATCGCCGTGCGTGATGGCCACCTCGATGTCGTCGCCGACGAGGTGGATGGGCGGGTAGAGCGGCTCCTGCTTCATCTCCTCGCAGAGCAGATCGAGCAACCCGTTGCGGGAGCTGACCGACTTGCCGTTGAAGCGAATCGTCAAGCCGGGATTCAGGTAGCAGTAATAGCGGCACATGCGCTGCACGAAATCCGGATTGAAGGCCGCATCCGCCGCAAAGATACTGCGATCCGGGCGAAAAGCCACCCGCGTGCCGTTGGGTTCATCCGTCGCCTCCGTCACATCGGAGCCCTCCACCGGCACACCCTCGCGGAAGAGCAGGCGGCGCGTCTGCCCGTCGCGGTAGGCCTGAATCTCAAAACGCGACGACAGGGCATTGACCGCCTTGATGCCGACGCCGTTGAGGCCCACCGACTTCTTGAAGGCCTCGCCGTCGTACTTGCCGCCCGTGTTGATGCGCGCGGCGCAGTCATAGAGCTTGCCCAGCGGAATGCCGCGGCCGAAGTCGCGCACCTCGCAGAGCCCGTCCTCGCTGATCTGCACGATGATCTTTTTGCCCACACCCATGACAAACTCGTCAATCGAGTTGTCGATGACCTCCTTGAGCAGAACGTAGAGGCCGTCGTCAGGCATCGAGCCGTCGCCGAGCTTGCCGATGTACATGCCGGGGCGCAGGCGAATGTGCTCCCTCCAGTCCAGCGTCTGAATGGCGTCCTCCGTGTACTCGGCTTCCATGGTTGCGTACCGATTGTATCTCATGAAGCGACGCTTGGCAAGCCGGAAAGCGCTGAGCCTTTGCCGGCTCAGATCGGAACGCGGGCGCGGGTCGGCCTCCCCCTCTCGCCCCGACCTTCCCCCGGCTCTCCTCGCCCCTCCCCGGCCTCTTTCGGGGCGCTTTGTCGGCTTCTTCGCGGCTTCCCCGCCGCGCCGCTGTCGACCTCTCTCCGGCCTCCCTGCCGTTCTGTTGTCAACCTTTTTTTGCTCGCCACGGCGGCGGGGCGGTGCTATAGTACGGCCATCAACAGATAACTCTTTCCCTGAGATGATGCAGCGAACGTTGATCAAACATGCCTTGGCGAGCGAGAGTGCCCGCGAGTCGATTCTGGTGGAGGGATGGGTGCGCACGCGCCGCGATTCCAAAAACTTCTCCTTCCTCGAGGTGAATGACGGCACCTGCCTGGCCTCTGTTCAGGTGGTGGCCGATGTCGGCATCCCCGGCTACGAGGACATCGGCCGGATGACGACCGGCGCCTCCGTCGCCGTCGAGGGCCGCCTCGTCGAGAGCCCCGGCAAGCAGCGCTGGGAGATTCAGGCGCGCAGCCTGCGCCTCATCGGCGCCTCCCCCGAGACCTACCCCCTGCAGAAAAAGGGGCACTCGCCGGAGTTCCTCCGCTCGATCGCACACCTGCGCCCGCGTACCAACCTCTTCGGCGCCGTCTTCCGCACGCGCTCGCGCATCGCGGCCGCCGTGCACCGCTTCTTCCTCGACCGCGATTTCGTGTGGGTGCACACGCCCATCATCACGGCCTCCGACTGCGAGGGCGCCGGCGAGATGTTCCGCGTCACCACGCTCGACCCTCTGGCGGAGAACAAAAGCTACGACAAGGACTTTTTCGGCAAGCCCGCGAGCCTGACGGTCTCCGGCCAGCTGGAGGGCGAGACCTTCGCCTGCGCGCTGAGCAACATCTACACCTTCGGCCCGACCTTCCGTGCCGAGAACAGCAACACCACGCGCCACGCCGCGGAGTTCTGGATGATTGAGCCTGAGATGGCCTTCTGCGACCTCACCGGTGATATGGAGATTGCGGAGGCCTTCATCAAGCACATTGCCGACACGATGCTCAAGGATGACAGCGGCGATTTCGATTTCTTCTGCAAGTTCGTGGACAAGGGGCTGCGCGAGCGCCTCACGGCGGTGAGCACGATGCCCTTCGTGCGCTGCTCGTACACGGAGGCCATCGAGATCATGCAGAAGAGCGGCCGGAAGTTCGAGTACCCGCCTCACTGGGGCATGGACATGCAGAGCGAGCACGAGCGCTTTTTGACGGAGCAGCACTTTAAGTGCCCCGTCATCGTGTACAATTACCCCCGCGAGATCAAGCCCTTCTACATGCGCCTCAACGATGACGGCAAGACGGTGACGGCGATGGACGTGCTCGTGCCGGGCATCGGTGAGATTATCGGCGGTAGCCAGCGCGAGGAGCGCCTCGACGTGCTGGAGAGCAATCTGACGCGCCTCGGGATGGATCTCGCTGCCTACGGCTGGTACAATGACCTGCGCCGCTACGGCACGGTGCCGCACGCCGGCTTCGGCGTGGGCTTTGAGCGCCTGATCATGTTCGTGACGGGCGTGCAGAACATCCGCGACGTCCTCCCCTACCCGCGCACGCCGCGCAACTGCGAGTTCTGAGTCGGCGCGGAGAGCCGCGCCTCTTCGAACCCGTTCGGAGCCCCCGCACGCGAATCGCCGCGTGCGGGGGCTCGTTCGTGTGCAGGGGCGGGGGCCGAGTCGATTCGGTCAGGCCGGAGACGCGAGGACGTGAGGACGTGAGGACGTGAGGACGTGAGGACGTGAGGACGTGAGGACG
>URLZ01000030.1 GCA_900548895.1 uncultured Akkermansia sp. | reverse complement strand
CTCTGGATCAGAATGTGCATGAAGAGCAAGGTGAGCCAGTTGAAACGCTTTGCGAGGGGCATCAGCGAAAAGTTCAATGGGATTATCAACGGGATACGATACAAGATCAATTCGGCTCGGATAGAATCAGCCAACGCTGCAATCAAACGTATCCAAGCCAAGGCCTGCGGGCTGTTTGATATGGAATACTTGTTCCTGAAAATGCGCCAAGTACACTTCATGCGCCTTCAAAGACTCCATAAGACCTCCCACGACTACTACCAGCAGATTTGAAACAGACCCAGTTTTTTGCGGGCCGCTCATTTTGTGCTGGAAAAACGGGCAGGGCGGAGCTATAATGCTGCCAGCAAGGCAGGCTCTGCCGCTTTGAAGCCCAGAGCCCTTTGTCATTCAAGCCAAATACACATCCTTATGCAGTACACGACAGAAGTTGAACATATGTGTTGCGTCAAGAAGGGCTGCAATCACGGCCCCGCACCCATCCCGCAGGAGGGGGCTTGGACGGCATCCACGAAGATTGAGGATATCTCCGGCCTGACCCACGGTGTGGGTTGGTGCGCTCCTCAGCAGGGTGCCTGCAAGCTGACGCTCAACGTGAAGCAGGGCGTCATTCAGGAAGCTCTGGTCGAAACCATCGGCTGCTCGGGCATGACCCACTCCGCTGCTATGGCTTCTGAGATTCTCCCCGGCAAGACGATTCTGGAGGCGCTCAATACGGACCTTGTTTGCGACGCCATCAACACCGCCATGCGCGAGCTCTTCCTGCAGATCGTTTACGGTCGCACGCAGAGCGCCTACTCCGAGGGCGGCCTGCCCATCGGCGCCGGCCTTGAGGACCTCGGCAAGGGGCTGCGTTCGCAGACGGGCACGCTCTACGGCACCCTCGCCAAGGGCTCTCGCTACCTCGAGCTCGCTGAGGGCTACATCACCAAGCTGGCTCTCGATGAGAACAACGAGATCATCGGCTACCAGTATGTGAAGATGGGCCCGATGATGGAGGACATCAAGAAGGGTGTTGACGCCAACGAGGCCGTCAAGAAGTACACGGGTACCTACGGCCGCTTCGACGGTGCCGCCAAGTACATCGACCCCCGTCACGAGTAAAGAACTCTTAAACCTACATCACGATTATGCCTCTTTTCGAATCCTACGATCGTCGAATCAACCAGATTCTCCCGGTTCTCAAGCAGTACGGCATCAACTCCTGCGAGGAGGCCGAGCAGGTCTGCCTTGAGAAGGGTATCGATGTGCGCGCCATTGTTCGCGGCATTCAGAACATCGCTTTCGAGAACGCCGGCTGGGCCTACACCGTGGGCGCCGCCATCGCCATCAAGAAGGGCTGCAAGAAGGCTGCCGACGCCGCCGAGGCTATCGGCGAGGGCCTGCAGAGCTTCTGCATTCCCGGCTCGGTCGCCGATGACCGCAAGGTCGGTCTCGGCCACGGCAACCTCGCCGCCATGTTGCTGCGCGAGGAGACGGAGTGCTTCTGCTTCCTGGCCGGTCACGAGTCCTTCGCCGCCGCTGAGGGTGCCATCGGTATCGCCCGCTCGGCCAACAAGGTCCGCCAGAAGCCGCTGCGCGTGATCCTCAACGGCCTGGGCAAGGACGCCGCCTACATCATCTCCCGCATCAACGGCTTCACCTACTGCCAGACGAAGTTCGACTACGCCACCGGCAAGGTCGAGGTTGTCAAGCGCACGTCCTTCTCGGACGGCGAGCGCAGCAAGGTGAACTGCTACGGCGCTGACGATGTGCGCGAGGGCGTGGCCATCATGTGGCTCGAGGGTGTGGACGTGTCCATCACCGGCAACTCCACGAACCCGACCCGCTTCCAGCACCCGGTGGCCGGCACCTACAAGAAGGAGTGCGTTGCCGCCGGCAAGAAGTACTTCTCCGTGGCTTCCGGCGGCGGCACGGGCCGCACGCTGCACCCGGACAACATGGCTGCCGGTCCTGCCTCCTACGGCTTCACCGACACGCTGGGCCGCATGCACAGCGATGCTCAGTTCGCCGGCTCCTCCTCCGTGCCCGCTCACGTGGAGATGATGGGCCTCATCGGCATGGGCAACAACCCCATGGTCGGTGCGACCGTCTCCGTGGCCGTGGCCGTTGAAGAAGCGATGAACAAGTAAGGGCCTCGCCTCTGGGCTTTTCTGCCGCACCTCTCCCATCGCGGGGAGGTGCGGCATTTTTTTGGTGTGCGGAAGCGCGCGGCGCGGCCTCGCAGCCTCAGGGTGACTCAGCGGAGTCTGGGGGCTGCATGGAGTAAAGGAAGTGTAGCAGGGGGAGCGTGGGGAAGTCGGAGGAGGGGGAGGCTCTGAGGATGCGCGGAGGCGCAAGGCTCGGTTGGGGCTGGGGGGCTTTAAGGGAATGTGATGTGAAGTCGTGGCTCGGCATCGCTGCAAAGGGGGGGCATGGGCGGGCGGCAATGGTGCGGCTCCGCTGATGCGATAAGCCTGCTGCCGCAGGGCGTGATTTTCGAGCCTGGTCAGGCTCGCGGCGGAGCTCTCGCGGTGGAGTCTTGTGGAGGAGTCTCGCGGTGGGACTCTCGGTGGGTGTGGCGTTTTGCAGCGGGCGCGGTGGACCGGCTGCCGGGGAAGCGGGGGGCTCCGGCGGTGGGGCCGTGAAAGCCGGTGCTGTGCGCGGATGGGCTTCGCGAGCGGAAGGCGGGGCATGCAGACAAAACCGCCGCACGGGGCGGCCGTGCGGCGGTTGCTTGGGCAGCGGGGCTGCTCGATGTTGAGCGACCTCAGCTTTACTTGATGGTGACGGTGAGCGTCTCGCCCTTCTTCATATCAAGCTCGGGGAAGAGGATGAAGTCGTTGGTGAAGAAGGCTCCGGGAGCGTCGCAGCCGCTGGCGCCGCGGCCGGTCTCCGCCGTCGGGAACCAGATGGCGCAGCGCCCCTTGCGGTCGTGATTCGCCGTGATGGTGAAGGTCTTGGCGTCCTTCCACTCCACGCTGTAGTTGGAGCTGTGGTGCCCTTCGTTGAGCGTGGCGCCCCAGGCGGGGTCTCCGTAGAAGGCGACGACGTCGCGATCATGGACGAGGCCCATGCAATCCTTCGCGTTCTCGTTGGTCAGCGGAATGCCGGCGCGCATGATGTCCTGTTGCAGGCGCCCGCCGATCTGCGCATCGTTGAAGCGCACGTCGAGAAGCTTCGGGTTGATGTCCTGCGCCTCTTTCAGGATGAACTGATTGTTGAGGAACCAGGCCTCGGCCAGCGTCGTGCCGGCGGTGTTGTCGAAGTACATCGAGAGCGTCCCCCAGCCGCCCTTGCCGTACCACGAGGGCACCGTGTAGCCGATGACTTGGTTGCAGGTATAGGCGGAGAGGGCGGTGACGGCCATGCTGTTGCGCGTGCCCATGGCGTCGCCGAAGAGGCAGTTGCCCGAGGCGAGCCAGACGCGCGTCTGACCGTCGGGTTTGATCTCGCGGCACTTGAGCTCGCGCGCGGCTTTCACCAGCCCGCCGACCTTGCCCTGAGAGATAGCCGGCGCGATGCCCTGCCGCACGACTTCCTGCATGACGGGCAGGGTGGCGCAGTAGTAGCGGTTTTTGGCCGGGAAGATGAGGCCCTTGCTGTAGGGCATCTCCAGATTGACTTGGGTGGCGTGGCTGGAGGAGACGACGAGCTGGGGCTTGCCGTTTTCGAGCTCATCGGCAAAGAGATTGACGAGGCCGTCGCGGGAGACCTCACGCCCCTTGGCCGTGCTGTTGTCGTAGACGGTTTCCGTCGGCTTGACGTTGCCGCTCTGCTCGAGCACGGGGCTGTTGGGGCCCCAGTCCGTCAGGCAGAAGCTGCGGTCAAAGCGCTCGTGGCTCACGTTTGTGCTGCCCAGAACGCGGTTGACGACCAGCGGCTTTTTGTCGCGGGCGATGCGCATGGCGTCCTTGGAGCTGTAGCCGGTGACAATGCCCCAGAGGCAGTCGCCGTAGGGGTCGTCATCCACGCGGCGCGCGGCGCGGTGCATGTTGCTGACGACGCCGCGGTTGATCTCCGTCGCGCGGGCAACGAGGGCGGCATAGCGCGCCTTGGTGTTGCGCAGGGCGGCGGCCAAGCTGTCCTCGTTGAGCTGGTCCACCACGATGACCTTGCCCTTCTGGCCGTATTTATTCGCCAGCGTGTCGGCGACGCTGCGCCAGGCGGGCTTGGCGGCCGTCTCCTTGGTGATGATGACGGTGTAGGGGGAGTATTTCTGCGCGTCGGCCACGCTCAGGGCCCGCACGTCCACCTTCATCGCGGCGGCGGCCGGAGTGGCCTCCTTCCCGGCGGCCTTGGCGCTCTGCTCGGTGGGGGCGGCGGGGGCCTCGGACTTTGCGCTCGCTTCGCCGGCGGCTTCGCTCTTCTCAGCCGTGCTCTTCACGGCGTTGCCCTGACCCTCGTCGGTCTTTTCGTCGTAGTCATCCGGCACGGTGAAGATGTGGGCGGAGCGCCCGGCGCCGAAGACCTCGCGGGCGAGCTGCTGCACCTCTTCGAGGCGGATGGAGCGAACGTCGTCGCGCAGGCCGCGCAGCAGCTCAAGCTGCTCGGGGTCGCTCTGCAGGCTGAGGAGGTTCGTCATCCAGAAGGAGGGCTGGGTGAAGGCCTTTTCCGTGCGGGCGAGGTAGGGCTTGATGGCGCGGTCGAAGTCCTCTTGGCTGATGTTGCCCTTGCCGAGGTCCTGCATGATGAGATCCATGGCGGTGTTGACTTTGACGCGGTTGCCCTTGACGCCTTCGCTGGTGACCATGACGAAGGCGGCGTTGCGGAAGTCGCTGCTGGTCTCGAGGCTCACGGAGGGGCTGTAGCTCTCGTTGAGCACGGCGCGGATGCCGTCAAAGACTTTTTCGCGCGCGATGGAGACGAGGATGGCGAGGCGGCGGTTGCGCTTGCGATCCATGCCGTCACCGGCGGGGTAGATCTGCGTGACGATGGTCTTGTCCATGTCCGTGTTGTAGCGGATGAACTCGCGCTGGCCCCAGGGGCGGAAGCTGGCGCTGCGCTGGGCATCCGTCAGTTGCGTGAATTCCTTGTTGCGCTCGGGCATGGCGCCGAAGGTGCGCTCGAGCACGGGCAGGATGTCCTCGGTCTTGAAGTCGCCGACGAGGGTGACTTCGATGGCGCCCTTCTGCAGGAAGGGGGTGATGACTTCGCGCACTTTGTCGGTGTTGACGCCTTCGAACTGCTCGCGGGTCGGGAAGTTGAAGCGCGGGTCATCGCCGAAGAGGATGCGCGTGATGCGGAAGAGGAAGGCGCCGTCTGCCGTGGTTTCCATCTTGTTGTAGATGGCGTCAAACTGGCGGCGCAGCAGCATCTCGCCCTCGGGGCGGAAACCCGGGTGCATGATGGCGGCGGCCAGCAACTTGCACTGAAGCTCAAGCTCTTCGAGGTTGCAGCTGCCGGAGAAGGTGAAGCGATCCTGGCTCATGCCGAAGGAGAGGCCGACGCGGTGGCCGGCGAGGATGCGCTGGAGTTCGTCAGCGGAGTGGGCTTCGAGGCCGCCGGCAGACATGACGGCGCTGAGCATCTGGCTGAGCCCGGGCACGGCCGGCAGGTTCATCTGCCCGCCGTCAACGGCGGCTGTCACTTGAATGGAGCCCTTGCGGGTGGCCAGCGGCTTGATGTTCACGCGCACGCCGTTGGAGAGCGTGAGGGTGGTGGTGCCGAGGTCGGCGAGCTGCTGCTGGGCGACGATCTTGCCGGGCTCGCCGATGTGGTCGTAGGCGAAGGGTTTGATGCTTTGCTGCTCGGGGGCGGAGACTTCGACGGCGCTGGCCTCGCTGTAGGCGCTGCGCAGGGCTTTTTCATCGACGCCGGGGGCGATGCTGCCCATGAGCGTCAGCTTCACGCGGTCCGTCTTGTAGGCGTCGGCGAGGGCGCGGCGGCAGATGTCCGGATCGGCCATGATGGCGGCGAGGCCGGCTTCGATGCTGCGGATGTCTTCATCGGGGGCGGTGAAGGCGCTCAGATCGGAGAGCGCGTCGATGATCTCTCCGGCGATGCTGTCGCAGGTGACGGTTTCCCAGCCGTCGCGCACGCTGCGCGCCGTGATGAGCAGGGCGGAGGAGATCATCTTGAGCTCTTGCTCGGAGAAGCCGTAGGTGCAGGCGCGGCGCAGCTCGGCCTCGGCCGCGCTGAGCGCCTGCTTCCACTTCTCGGGCTCGGCCTGGATGCTCAGGCCGAAGATGCGCGCGGAGCGGAAGAGCTCGTCTTCGCTCACGCCGGCGGCCTCAAAGGGGCTGTCGCTCTTCTTGGCCAGCTCGCTGAAGCGCAGGTTGAGCATGTTGCAGGCCAGCTGCAGGGGCAGGTCCTTGATGCGCTGTTCGATGGTGTCGGGGCGTGCCTCCCAAGGGTTGACGACCGTGAGCATGATGGAGCTCTTGGCGCTCTCGGGGTTCGGGATGATTTTCTCGCCGGGGCCGAGGTCGACGGGCGTGCCGATGGCGGGGCGGGGCGGGTTGGCCTTCTTCTCCATGCTGCTGAAGTACTTTTTCACCCAAGCCTCGGCGGCTGCGGGCTCGAAGTCACCGGTGACGACGACGGTCATGCGCTCGGGCACGTAGTTGTCGCGGTAGTACTGCCGGATGGTGTCGGCGGGGCAGTTGCGGATGACTTCCTCAAGGCCGATGGGCATGTAGTCGGGCACGCGCGTGCCGTTGCAGAGCTGGGCGATGAAGGATTTGCTGGCGCGGTAGGCTTCGGAGTCGCGGCTCTTGAGCTCGCTGATGACGATGCCGCGCTCGTGGTCGATGGCCTCCTGGCTCAGCTCGGCCCCGTCGGCAAAGTCGCGCAGGGCGGTGAAGGCGAAGTCGACGGTCTCGTCCTTGAGGTTCGGCAGGTCGAACATGAAGACGGTTTGCAGCAGGCCCGTGTAGGCGTTGGCGTCACCGCCGAAGCCGAGGCCGAGCTGCTGCATGGCGGGGATGAGCTCACCGCGCTTGAAGTGGCGGCTGCCGTTGAAGACCATGTGCTCGAGGAAGTGCGAGATGCCCTTGGTCTCAGGGCTCTCGTTGAGCGAACCGGTATCGACGTAGAGGCGCAGGCTGGCGCGGCCCTTCGGCTCGGTCGTGGGGCGAATGATGTAGCTGAGCCCGTTGTCAAGCTTGCCGAAGTGCATCAACGGGTCGTTTTGCAGGGGCTTTGTCTGGGCGTCGCCGGTGGCCGCTTGCGGGGCGGCAGCCTGTTGCTGCTCTGCCTTCTGCGGCTGGGGGGAGGGGGCTGGTGTTTCTGAAGCTTGGCTGTACGCAACGGGGGCGGAGAGAGCCAGAGCCAGCATGATCATGGTTGTGCGCGTATTCATGGATGAAGGTGCTGTCTTAATAGTACGCAGCAGTCTTGCACAATCTTTCAGAAAAAATGAAAAAAACGGAGAAAATCGCGAAAAATGCGCCGGAGTTCGCGGCGGCGGGGCTCTGCGGGGGAGCCCCGCGGTGATGAGGGGGGGTGAGGAAAGGGGTGAGGAGGATGGCGCAGAACTCGGAGTTCGGAGGGGTGGGTATGCTCGAAGGGTGGCCCGTGCTCCCTCCGATTGCGGAGGCTGCCGCGGGCGTGGCCGGGGGAGGGCAGCATCGGTGCGCCGCGACCCGCGCGGCGCTCGAGGCGTTGCGATCTCGAGCCGTTGCGTGGAGAGCCGTTCCGAGATGGGCTGTGGGCAGGCCCCCTGTTTTTCTCTGCCCGGTCGGGGGGGGTGCTCGCCGCGGAAATTCGAGGGCAGGCAGCCGATGTTGCATGTTTGACCAAGAAAGTGCTTGACAAAGCGCTTCGTTGCGTGCACAATACCGCTGCGTTGCTTCTGACGCAAAGGGAGAGATGGCTGAGTTGGTCTAAGGCACTCGACTCGAAATCGAGCGTGGTAGAGATATCACCGTGGGTTCGAATCCCACTCTCTCCGCTGGCAGCACCCGAGGTTTTTTGAAGCCTCGGGTGCCTTTTTTTGGGGGGGGGTGATTGGATGAGGCGGCCCGCGGCGGCACTTCGTGGCGGCGTCGGCGGGGGGCGGGCGAACCTGTGGTTCTTGGCGCGGTCTGTGGGCGATGTCGGCCCTTTCATCGGTGCGCCGAACGGGGCGCCGGCTGTTTGCTGCGTGGGGTAGCGGAGTCGAGGGAGGGATGACTGGGTGAACGGCAGGCTTGCCGGGCTTGTTCGGGTTCGTTCGGACGGTGCGGGCCTGCGGCGGTTCGAAGTCGCTGCTGCGTCCGCGTTTTGTCTTGCCAAAGGGGGGGGATGCTGATACCATAGCGGCCAGCGTTATGACTCCCAAACACATTGTTGCCGTTATTGACTACGGCTCGCAGTATACGCAGCTGATCGTGCGCCGCGTTCGCGAGCTGGGGTATCTCGCCAAGCTCTATGCTCTGGAGGATCTGCACGAGATTTCCGAGCCGGGTGCCATTATTCTCTCCGGCGGCCCGCGCAGTACTTCGGATCCCGATGCGCCCGATATCGATTTCGACTGGCTGCGCTCTTTCGGCGTGCCGGTGCTGGGTGTGTGCTACGGCATGCAGTTGCTCAATATCAAGAACGGCGGCACGGTGCGCAGCAGCAATAAGCGCGAATACGGTCCGGCGGCTCTCATCCCCGAGAAGCTGGAGGGACTCTATGCCGATATGTCACCGTCTTCTCAGGTGTGGATGAGTCACTCGGATACGGTGGATCATCTGGCGGACAATTGCCGCGTGCTGGCGCGCAACAGCGAGGGGGTGCCGGTGTCCCTTCAGTGGGGCGATTCGATGTTCGGCATTCAGTTCCACCCCGAGGTGACGCATTCTCATGAGGGTCGCACGATTCTGCGCAATTTCCTCTCCTTCGCTCGCGATCTGGCACCCTTCGATATCGGTGATTTCAAGCGCGAGCTCATTGAGGAGATTCGCGCGAAGGTGGGCGATCGCCAGGTGGTCTGCGGCGTTTCCGGCGGTGTGGACAGCACGGTGCTGGCCGTCCTGCTGCACGAGGCCGGTGTGAATGCCCGCTGCATTTTCGTTGACAACGGCTTGCTTCGCAAAAATGAGGCGCGCGAGGTGGAGGAGAACTTCCGCCGCATGGGGGTGGAGATTGAGACGGTGGATGCTTCGGAGCGCTTCCTGACGGCGCTGAAGGGTGAGACCTCGCCCGAGAAGAAGCGCAAGATCATCGGCTCGCTCTTCATTGATGTGTTCTGGGATGCCGTGGGCGATGCCGAGATGCTGGCCCAGGGTACGCTTTATCCGGATGTGATTGAGAGTGCGTCGAATGCGAAGAGCAAGGCTTCGGTGATCAAGACGCACCACAACCGCGTGCCGCGCGTGCTGGAGCTGCAGGAGCAGGGCAAGGTGATTGAGCCGCTGGCCTTCCTCTTCAAGGATGAGGTGCGTGAGCTGGGCGCGTCGATGGGCATTGCTCACGATATTCTCTGGCGCCATCCCTTCCCGGGCCCGGGTCTGGCGGTGCGCTGCCCCGGCGAGGTGACGAAGGAGCGTCTGGATATCATCCGCGAGTGCGACGCTATTTTCATCGGGACTCTGCGCAAGTGGCAGTGGTACGATAAGTGCTGGCAGGCCTACGCGGGGCTGATTCCCGTCAAGACGGTGGGCGTGAAGGGCGATGAGCGCTCGTATGAGTTTGCGACGAATCTGCGTGCGATTGTTTCTGAGGACGCAATGACGGCGGACTGGGTGCAGTTGCCCTATGATTTGCTGCGCGAGGCGTCCAACCGCATTCTCAATGAGGTGAAGGGTATCAATCGTGTGCTCTATGATGTGAGCACGAAGCCGCCGGCATCCATCGAGTGGGAGTAAGCCGGCAGGTCTGCCGGCGGGCGCATGGCCTGAGGCTTTGCAGGTTTTCGCCAAGATTTTGTCAAGCGCGGCGCCTCGATTGGGGCGCTGCGCTTTTTGTCCGCCTTTTATCCGCTTGCTTGGTGCTGTCGGAGTTGCCGGAGCTGTCATCCGTGTTGTTCCGGCTGTTCGCCGAGCATTCGGATGACTGTCTGCGCCGGGGGATGGGGGAGGCTCGCCCTTGTCCGTGGATTTGCCGGGATAAATGCGGGGAAGCGAGCTTTCGCGCGGGGAGGAAGGGGGGAGACTGGGAGGGTAGACGGATCGCGGACGTCTTGTTGTGGTTGGCGCTTTGCTGGCTATTGCCCCGTTTCTGGGGCTCAGCGAGCGGTGCTCAGCGCGCTGTTGCGTCGGCGGAGGGTGGTTTGCCCTTCGCTGCTGTCGGTGGAGACGGCGCAGAGGGCCGCGATGACTTCGGTGTCTTCGATGCTGTCGAAGGCTTCGGTCAGCAGCGAATCGCGGCCGTGGGCCATTGCGCTTTCATGGCTCTGAGACAGTGACGGGGCTACAGCGGCTTGGCGCAGGGCAGCGGTGTGCTCGGGTCTTCCGCACAGCAGGCAGGCGAGGGTCGTGGCGAGCAGAAGGCTGGCAGCACGGGCCCAGTTGAGCAGGTGATAGCGGCGTGCAGCGTCTTCGAGGCGCCTGGCGAGAGAGCGAGGCTTCGTTGCACCGCCGAGGTGCAGCTGCTCGATGACGCGTTGCGTGAGGTCGCCCGAGAGTACCGGCCGTGTCGCCTGCTGCAGAAGACGGTCGAGCGCTGCATCTTCCGCCCTCGCTTCATCGGCTTTTCTCAGCCGATGCAGGCGGTGCATGACGCGCTGCTCGAAGTCCTGAGGGGGCTGGGGCGATGAGGCGCTGTCGAGCAGGTGATCCAACCTGCCATCGGTGTATCCGGTACTCATGTTACCTCTGAAACCCTTCCTCTGTGTAATAGTTTCAGCAGAATTGCAAATAAAGCGGAAAAATTATAAAGCCGATTCAAGATGGCAACGTATATCGCTCTGGTACAGCTCGGGTTCGAGCAGGAAGGAGTCGTGCCCCTTCAGCGAGCGGATGCAGCGGTAGTCAGCGTTGACGCCGCAGCTGCGGAGTTTGCGGGCAAAGGCGGCGATATCCTTCGGGGTGAAGCAGCAGTCTGTGCTGATGGAGAAGATCATGAAGGGGATGCCGTGCGCGGCATAGTCGCGGAAGGCTTCGCTGAGGCTGCGCTTGCCGCTGAGCGTCGGCAGGTCGAAGGATGACCACATGTTGACGATGCGAATGTAGGCGTTCGCATCGAAGCGGCGGGCAAACTTGGTGCCCTGGTGGATCATGTAGCTTTCCGTGTTGCGCGTCGGGGTATACCAGCTGAGCATGCCCTGCGGGTCGCAGACGCCCTTGCGCGCGCGTTTCTCGAGCCCCTTCTGGTAGACGAAGAGCTTGTGGCAAATGATGCGCGCGAGAGCGAGACCGCGGCGAGGCGGGTCGCTGAGCGGGTAGCGACCCGCTCGGTATTTCTCGTCGAGCTCGATGGCGAGGATTTGCTCGAAGACGGAGAGTTTGTGCTCGATGGCGGGGCTGTTGGAGGCGCCGATGATGATGACGCTGCGGATGCGCTCAGGGCACATGCTGGTGGTGGCCAGCGAGAGCATGCCGCCGACGCTCGGGCCGACGATGGCGAAGCGGTCGATGCCCATGGCATCCAGCAGTTTCAGTTGAGCCCGGGCCTGATCGTTCGCGGTGACCATCGGGAAGCGGCTGCCCCAGGGTTCGCCGTCGGGAGCCAGACTGGCGGGACCGCTGCTGCCGTAGCAGCTGCCGAGAAAGTTGGCGCAGACGATGAAGTAGCGATCGGTGTCCAGAGGTTTGCCGGGGCCGATCATGAGGTCCCACCAGCCCTCATAGTTCTCCGGCCGCCAGAAGTCGCCGGCTTCGGGCAGATTGTCGTTCCAGCCATGGGCGTGGTGGCTGCCCGTCAGGGCGTGAAAGAGCAGGATGGCGTTGCTCTTGTCGGCATTGAGACGGCCGTAGGTTTCATAGGCCAGATGCATGCCGGGCAGCGTCTGCCCGTCGTCGAAGGTGAAGTCACCGAGGGGAAAGACTTGGCTGCTGACTCGTTGTCGGGTGTCCATGGTGGGTGTTGCTGTTTGTCGGTGGCTCCGGCGTCTTGCTGCGGCCCTGATCAGACAGGTGAGAAGAGCTGTGTTCCCTTGTGGTGGGAGTTTCTCTCCGAGAGCTGCTAGCTCGGACTCGGTTGCGCCGGATTCGGGAATAAAAAAAAGACCGGGTTTTTAACGCCGGTCTTTCATTGACAGAGCCCGGAGGCTTGTCTTACTTGACGCCCTTCTTGCTCAGGCGAGTGCCGGCGGTAGCGCCCTGGCGAGCCTTGAACTTGGGGTTGCTCTTGCAGATGACATAGAGCGTGCCCTTGCGCTTCACGATCTGGCAATCAGCATGGCGTCGCTTCATGGAGGCGAGTGAGGAAAGAACTTTCATGTCGATGAGTTATGAGTTAATGTTGTTGAGAGGCTGCGATTTCGGGCGCTCATTATACCTGCTTTGCGCCGTTTGTAAAGAGAAATTTGTGCATGAGCCCATTTTTTATGCGCAACAGCCTCGAGACGGCTCGGGTGCGGCTCGAAATGGCTCGGGGCGATGCGGTCTGCTGCATGAGGTTGAGGCCCGGCGGATGCGGGGTGACTGTCACCAAGGGCGCAGCTTGCCGTAGAAGCCGTTGTGCAGGGCGCGAAAGAGGGTGTAGATGCGGCGCAGGCTGACTTCGTCCGTGCGCAGCATGGCGTTGATCGTCAGCAGTGCGTAGAAGCCGCAGGCGATGAGGCGGTGCAGAGGGTTGCCGGGGTGCTTGAGTCGCTGCAACCATGCCCAGTTGCGGATCTTGTAATAGAGGCGGGAGTCGGCGAGACCGGGCTCATAGAAGTAGGATCGGCCGCCGATGTGAAAGTGCAGCAGCTCGAGCTTGGCGCTCGGGTGCTCGAGCTCGGAGTCGCGCACGGTGACAAAGCGGAAGCCGGCGGCGCGCACCTTCCAAGGGTATTCCTCATCTTCGCCGCGGATGAAGAGCTCGGGTGTGGGGGTGCCGACACGCTGCCAGACGCGGCGGGGGTAGAGGGCACCGAGCCAGCCGCCGCGAGATGCGATGATGTTGCCGGCCGGAAGTTCGGCGCGCCGGACGGCATTGACCCAGCGACGCTGGCTGCCCTCATGGGCAGGAATGGTCAGCGGCCAGCTGAGCTCGTCGCCGCGCTTGGGGTCAATGACGAGGCTCATGCGAACGGTGTCGTCGTCACAGGGTGCGGCCAAGAGGGCTTGCAGGGTGTGGGGTCGAGGCCAGGAGTCGTCGTCGAGGATCCAGACGGCATCGGCTTTCAGCTCGTGGAAGGCATAGTCGAGGCCGCTGGCGCAGCCGCCGGCGTTGCCGAGATTGCCGGGCATTTGCAGAATGTGCAGGCAGCCTTCGGGCAGGTGCTGCGAGGCGAGACTGCGTGCCTCTGCGAGGACGGGGTCGTCCGCGCGGCCGTTGTTGATGATGACGATGTGCTCGGGGCGCCGCGTCTGGGCCGCCAAGCGCCGCAGGCAGGTTAAGGTGTTGTTCGGGTTGGCGAAGTGAGTGAAGATGGAGCAGATGCCGGGCACGTCGGGATTATGGATGATTTCAGCGAAAATGGCAAGGAAAAGATGGGGGCCGGGGTAGTGTCAGGATGTTTCCCTTCCGTTCTCAGTTGCCTGCATGGCGCGGATGGCGCGTGCGGCCACGGTGTCCCAAGTCGGGTAGCTCGGGCAGATCCAAGTGTTCGGCGCCTGCCAGGCCCGGTTGAGGCAACGGATGAAGTCATCTTCATCATCGTTGCGGAAGAGGCTCGCTGCGGGCAGGTTTTCGCGGTGGGGCGGTAGGTCTGAGGCGACGCAGGCTACGCCGTTGCGCAGGCTTTCCACCGGGGGCATGCCGAAGCCTTCGTAGGCGGAGAAGTAGGCGGTGACTCGGCACTGGCTGTGTTGCAGTTCTCTGAGCTCGTCGAAGGGCAGCCGCGTGTGAGGAATCCAGCGTTCGTCGGGTAGGCTGATTTGTTGCGGAAGTTTGCCGATGACGTGGATGCGCACGCGATCGGCATCGGGGCGTTGGGCGAGCCAGGCGCTGAGGCGGCGTATGCCCAGGGCTGTGAGCTTGTGGGGGTAGGGTGAGGCAAAAAAGAGGATGCCCGTGCGTTCATGCTCGGCCGGGGGGCGGACGGGGTCGTCAAAGCCGATGCCGACGACGGCGGTGCGGGCGCCGGGTGCGTAGGCGGCGAAGCGCTCGCGGTTAAATTGTGTGGAGGTCAGCACGAGGTCTGAGAGCTTAAGGGCCCGCAGCCCCAGTGAGCGGAAGTAGAGCAGCTCGTGTGCGGGGAAGGGGGAATCGCTGCTGCGAAGGCTGCGATAGTATTCCCAGTTCACGTCGTGGACGTAGCAGGCGAGTTTGCTGCGGCCGAGTCTGGGAAAGAAGGGAGGGAAGCCCTTGGGCAGCACGGCCCAGTCCGGGTCGATGCTGCGGATGAGGTCTGAGACTTCGACTTGATCCCACCAGAGGCGAGCGAAGCGCCTCGGAACGGGGCGGTCCGCCAGATGCAGCCTCACCTTGTCGGGTAGGCCTGTGAGCCGGGCGGCGCACTCCTGATTGCCCAGAAGGTGCAGCTCGGTGACCTCGGAGCAGTTGATGAATCCGCGCACCAGCCCCATGGAGACGTTGAAGATGCCCACGGATTTGGTGGCGAGAAAACTCTGGTCGGTCAGAGAAAGGAGCAGCTTCATGCAGGTGCTCATTATACCGAAAGGAGATGCGGCGGTCAAGTTCATAGTGCCCGACTGAGAGCTTGCCGCTAGGGGTGTTTTCTGGTACGATGCGGTGTATGACGGATCAGCCGGTGAAGAATAGGTTTGCCGAGACGCGCCTCGGGTTTGTGCTGGGGTGGCTTCTCGCCCTCGGATGGATGGTGGTGATGGCCTGCACGGATATCAACGCTTATACGGCTTTGCCTCTTTGCGTTGTGGGTGGTGTTGCGGTTCTGCTGTTTGCCGTGGGGGTGCTTCGAGGTGATAAGATGGTTCGATTGACGCCGACGGCGTGGTTCGGGCTGGCGGTGGGGGTATATTTTCTCCTGCGCTGTTTTGCCGCGCCTTCGGTTGTGGAGTCATGGGGGCAATTGGCCTTGCTGTTGGGCTGTGCGGTTTATTATGTGGCGGGTATTCAGGCGGCGCAGGGGAGTGGCCGTGCCGTGGTGGGAACCTTGGTCGTGGCTGTTCTCGTCAACGCCGTTTATTTTGGCCTGATGCGCCTGCCGGAGGCGTCCGTGGCTTGGAGCGGCAGGCCCGAGCTGGGGTTGACCGGGCCGAATTCGCAGCCGACAGGCTTGTTTTTTTATGAGAATTTCGCCGGCTATTTCTTCATGGCCTGCGGCTTTGTGCTGCTGTATCTTTCACTGACCTCGCGGGCTTCCCGAGGGCGGCGCCTGATCCTGCTGATTCCTGCCCTCCTCTCGATGGGGCTGGCCGGTTGTTGTAACACGCTCTCGCCGCTTATTGCCTCGCTGATCCTTCTGCCCTTCGGCTGGGTGCTGTTCTGCCTGCATCGCGTGGCTTCGGGGCGCTCTCTGGGCTTTGCCTCATTCCTCGTGTCGGCTTTCCTGTTGGTCGCCATCAGCGTGGCCGTGTACGGCCTCGTCTGGGGGCACTTTTTTGACTGGCTGGCCAACGATGTGGACACGCACCTGCGCTATCAAATCTGGGGAGATCTGGTGCAGCAGCTCGGAGCCTCCGGTCTCTGGGGGCAGGGGGCCGGGGCCTCGCAGTGGTCGATCGCAACGATCTTCAATGAGTGGTGCCGCCCGAATTTTGCACACAATGAGTATTTGCAGGCCTGGGTGGACTTCGGTGGAGTCGGCCTTGCGCTGATGCTGCTGTTTCTGGTGCTGCATCTCTCGGCCGGGTTGATGACGCTGAGCAGCGACGCGATCACGCCGGAGCGTCGACAGCTCGTTTCGGTTGCTCTGCTGCTGATGGCTTCCATGAGCGTCTGTGCCTTTTCGGACTATTACTGGCACGATGCCGCTATGGCGCTGATGATGGCGTTCACCTGCGGGTTGCTGGCTTCACCGCACGATCGCCGCGGGGAACGCCTGATTCGCCGGGTGGGTTCTCATGATCTGAGTGCTGAGCCGGTTCTGAGGCGGGTGCGGGCCGCCGGACTGCTCGAGCGCTGCCTGCTGGTGCTGGCGAGCGCGGCTCTGATTTTCGGCTTCGCTCGATTGGGCCAGCGCTTTTACATCCCTTGGGTGGCTCAGTGG
This sequence comes from uncultured Akkermansia sp., assembly GCA_900548895.1. GTDB lineage: Bacteria > Verrucomicrobiota > Verrucomicrobiia > Verrucomicrobiales > Akkermansiaceae > Akkermansia > Akkermansia intestinavium. Next base: position 16,072 of record URLZ01000030.1, on the reverse strand, counting down.
AGTGTCGGGCATGACACTCACGAGCCAGGCTTTGTGGCAGAGCGCTGCCGCACGCTTCGCTCCTTGGTGCCGATCTACCCCGATTACTTGTTGGCGGATGCCTGCGTGCGCCTCGACCCCGTCATGAGCGAGCGCGGTTCGCTCGATGAGATGATCGACCTCATGGGCATGACCTTGCGGGCCAATCCGCGCAACACCTTCAACGTTTCCATGCTGGCCCACCTGCTCACGCGCCGCGGGCGCTTCCTCGAGTCCGAGAAGCTCCAGCGCCGCTACTATGGGGGGGACGGGCCGTCGCCTACCTGCTTGGGCTCCTGGCACGTAAATTACGGCCGCAACCTCTTGCTCTGGGGTATGGAGGACTGCCGTGAGGGAAAACTGGGCGAGGGGCTCTCCAAGATGCGCTATGCGCTCAACATTCACTCCCACGCCCCGCTGCACATTCAGACGCTGTGGCGCCCGGATCGAACTTGGGAAGTTTCATCGAGCGTGAAGGGATATAATCAACTGCTCAAGGATTCGGCGGACTATGTGCGTTTGCTGGAGCTCTCCGGCGTTCAGACCGATGATGGATGGCGCCGACCGCTGGAGCCCGGCGGAAAGCCCTCTCTGTATCAGCGCTGGGGGCTGAAGCCGGCGGAGCCGAGAGCGCGGTGACGGACGCGGCTTCTCTTCCGGCCTCGAGGTGAAAAAATGCACGCCGAGGCGTTTTCCGCTTGCAAAGCCGTAAAAAAAGTGCAATATAAAAGAAATCCGCAACCTCGCGGCTCCCAGACCTTACGACGTTATGAGTACGCCTCCTCCGCCCCATCCCGCACCCGTTCCTCCCTCCGGTGCTCCCGTGCCCCCTTCCGTTCCCCGTCCCGGCGCTCCCGTTCCTCCCTCCGTCCCGCGCCCCGGTGCGCCTGTTCCTCCTTCTGTTCCGCGCCCCGGAGCTCCGGTGCCGCCTTCGGTGCCCCGCCCCGGTGCACCGGTGCCTCCCTCCGTGCCGCATCCGGCAGCTCCCGTGCCCCCGACGGCGCCGCATGCCGGCGGTGGTACCGGCGCGACGCGGCCGATGACGGTTCCGCGTCCGGCGGCTCCCGTGGCGCCGAGCGTGGCACGCCCATCCGGCGCAACAACGGTGCCGCTGACTCCGCCCTCGGCTCCGGCTCGTCCCGGTGCTCCCAGCGCCCCGGCCGCCCCGGTTCGCACGGTCGTGTTGGGCTCTGAGCGTCCGACGTCCCGCCCGAGCGGCCCGTCGACCATTCCCTTGGCTGCTCCGAAGGCTCCCTCGAAGCCCGGCTCTCAGCCCGTGGCTCCTCACGCTACGCCTCCTTCGACGCCGAGCACGCCGACGGCGGCGATGCCCAAGGCCACGGTTCCTCTGTCTCCCAAGGGGGCGGCGACGAAGCCCACCGGCTTCACGAAGCCTGCCGGTTTCGGCAAGGTGGCCGAGCCCGAGGAAGAGCCCGCTCGCCCGAGCCCCGTGGTGCTGACCTTCTCGATCATCGCCCTGCTGGTGGCCGGTTGGTTCGTCTTTGCTCAGTATCAGACGGATCAGCTCATCGGTCGCATGCTCAATAGCCAGCGCATTTTCGGCACGCCGACGGTGGAGGGCTCTGCGGCTTCTGCCGGCAGTTCGTCCTCGGATTATGCCTCGGATGACAGCTCGTATGACGAGGAGTCCTCGTCAGAGGACGCTGCCGATGAGGAGAGTAGCGATGATTCCGACTCGGCGGAGTAATCAATTTTCAACAAACACACCCCCAACTGAATCTGAAAGATATGGCTACACAAATTACTGAAAGTAACTTCGAAGATGAGGTGCTTCGCTCCTCCCTTCCCGTTTTGGCGGACTTCTGGGCCACTTGGTGCGGCCCCTGCAAGATGATCTCGCCGATCATCGACCAGATCTCCAAGGAGTTTGAAGGCAAGGCCAAGGTCGTCAAGATTGACGTTGATGCCTGCCCCAATCTGGCTCAGCGCTATGGCGTTCGCTCGATCCCGACGCTGCTCTTCATGAAGGGTGGCGCGGTGGTGGAGACCATCGTCGGTGCAACCTCCAAAGACAACATCGTTTCACGCCTCAAGGCCTGCATCGAGGGCTAAACATTCAATCATCTCGTTCCGGGCGCCGCTGCCGTTGGGTAGCGGCGCCTTTTTTACAGGTGGTTTTCAAGGGCTGGGGACAGGATGCTTGCTCGAGCACGGCTGGTGGCCAACGGGTGAGGAGGCCTGCGGCGCGTTATTGAAAACTTGAGGGTCTCTTTTCAGACCCAGAGGGAAGCGCTGCTTGCACCGCCTCCGGCTTTCCTGACCCCCCCCTTCATACCTGCGGGGGCAGAGACGCAGCTGAGGCCGGGGAATCACGGCTAGCCGGTGGCCCCTCCTCGGGGAAGAGCGGGAGCCTGAGCCGCGAACGAGCGCCGGTCTCTTGGCGCTCGTTCGGAGAGGAGGGGATCTCTTTCAGCCCCTCCGCCGGAGCTGAAGCCTGGGGAGGGGGGCGGGGATCAGCCCGCCGAGCCGTCGTCATCATGCAGATTGCCGTAGCGCGCCGTGCGGCGCGTCACGACCAGCTCGCGTAGGCCGTGCAGCATCTCCAGACGACCGTTGGAGACCACGGGAGCCGTGTCAATCTCCAGCCCGCAGGCTGCAGCAGCCCGCAGCGTCTCCGGCGTAGCGTCCCAGTCGCGAACGCGCACCCCGCGGCGCGCAAAGTCCGTGAAGCGCTCTTGGTAATCGCTGCGGCTCTCCTCGCAGATGCTCACGCCCAAAGGCGCAAGCTCGCGCTGCATCCACGGGCGCATCGTCGCGCAGCTCAGGTGCGTCTCGCATCCTGCGCGCAGCGCCGCCATCAGAGCAATGCCGAGGTCGGCGTTCGAGCAGCTCTCCTCCACGCGCAGGCAGACCGACACCGGGCGGTAGCTCAGCTCCGTCGTCTCCCCCGGCTTCGGATCGAGGAGGTGGCGCTTGCCGAACTCCTCCGTCCACCAGTACGAAATCGAATCAGCCGCCGCCGTCAGACGCGTAAAGTCCTCGGGATCCGGCTTGGGCTGCAACTGCTCCCAAGGCGAGAAGGGCACATCGCGCTGCTTGCCGCGCCGCTGCGGGCGCGCCACCTCCTCCCAGCGGCAGAAGACCGCCGGCAGATTGCTGCCGCAGGGATTGGGCGCAAAGCACACATCCCCTCGAGAGCCGCCCGGAATGATGCCAGGCTGCGGGGCAGGGCAGCAGTTGATGCCCTGATGACTCGCGGCGACAGCCTTGCGCCAGCGCTTGCGCACCTCGTCATTGAGCGTGTAGATGATGGCCACGCCGCCTCGGCTCAGGCGATTTTGAAGAGAGATGGCCTCGTCCACCCCCGAAACCTTCAGCAGCGAGAGCAGCGGAAGGCGGCTCGCCCCCGTCGCATAGGGGCCGTCAGCCTTCACCCCGAGCCGCAGACCCGGCGACCAGAGCTGCGAACCCAGCTCCGCCGGGAAGGGCTGCACCAGCCACTCCCCGTCGCCCTCCACCCCTTGCAGCAGGCGGCGCTCCTCGTCCGTCAGCGGCTCCGGCATCGGCCCCACGCCGCTGCCCTCCACCCAGCCCGGGGCGGCCTTGCAGGAGCTGAGCGCGTCGCTGAGCGCATGCAGAAAATGGTGGTTGTCCCCCAGCGACTCGTGAATGAGCACGAGATGCGGGCAGCCCTGGGCGCGCCCCGAGCGGCGTCGCAGCGCCGCGGCGAGATCGCGCACCGCCTGCCTCCAGTCGCATGGGGCGTCCAGATACACAACTCCGGCCCCGCAGCTCGGCGCAGCCAGGCGGCAGTCCGGGTTATTCTCCGCCAAGCGCCGGCGGCGCGCCTCGCTGAGCGAAGCCACCACGAGCTTGACGCGAGCGTCCGCCATCAACTGATCCGTCATCTCATTGTCCAGACAGGCCAAGAGCTGCAGAGAAGGCTCCTTCATGCCCGCCGCCTGCATGAGCTCGTGCAGGCGCAGGCTGAGCCTCATGCAGGCCAATGGCGGCCGATAAATCACCGCATTGCCCGCGGCCCAGGCCGCCGCCACACCCGACACGGCCTCCTCCACCGGATGATTCGGCGAGGGAGCCACCACCGCCACACCGAGGGGCGAAGGCCTCGTGCCGTCGGGAAAACCGTCCGCCGCCAGCTCGCGCGCGCAGAAGCGGCAGGCATTCACCGCATTGCACAGCTCAACATCGGCATCGCGCAGCGTGTAGCCCGCATCGCTGGCCATCAGACCCGCGAGCTCCTCGCCCGCCTCCTCCAAGCTGCGCGCCAGTCGCAGCAGCGTGCGGCGGCGCAGATCCTGCTCCTCGGACTTTTGCCGCTGAGCCTCGCCCGCGCGGCGCAGCACCTCGTGCAGCGCCTCGTAGTCCGCCACCGGAAAGCGATACTCCGCCAACCCGGGCACCGTCAGCGAGCGGTGAATGCAGGTCAGGCGGCTCTCATAGGGGCGACCGGCCAGCCGCAGCTCCAGCGAGCTCGGGCTCGACTCGTGGGCCTTGTGCGCCTCGTGATACAGCGCATCGATGTGCGAGCGCTCCAGCATGCGCCCCAGCCCGCAGCTCTCGAAGCCCTCGGACTCCGGACGCTTGCGCGCCGACTCGTCCACGCGGTCAACCGAGGCCAGGAAATGCTGGCGCATGGAATTCCACTCCATCGACGTCGTCTCCACCGCATAGCCGCCGGAGAGAAAGCCGTCCGGCAGCGCCAGCTCATTGAGCAGCGTGATGAGGTAGTGCTCGAACTCCGCCTCACCGCCCGCCGCCGTCGCCAAGCAGCGCAGCGTCACATCCGCCCCCTGCCGCGCCAGCAGGCGCGCCTGATGGTTGCCGAGCCCCTCCGTGAGCAGAATGCCCGGCATCCCCTTTTTGCCGCTGCTGGCCCAGAGCAGCAACCCGTAGGCCAAGTCAAAGCAACTGTGCGTCCCGATCATCGGCAGCAGCGCCCCCTTGGACTCCGCCATCGCCACCCGCAGCAGACGCTTGAAGCGGCGATCCGTCTCCAGCTTGCTGCGGCTCAGCGGAGCCCGGGAACCATACAGATGATTGAGCTGCTGCTCCTCCATCAGCGAAGCCCCCTTGATCAGCGCGAGGCGCACCGGGGCCGCCCCCTTCGCACAGCGGGCCGACGCCCAAGTGATCAGCTCGCGCAGCAGAGACTCCGACGAACTCAGATAACCCGGAAGCTCCAAAATCAGCCCCGACGCCTTCTCTCCGCAGCTCTCCATCACCCGGCGGAACGCATCAGACACAATCGCCGCCACATCGGAGAGACCGCACTCCAGCAGCAGGCGTCGCGGAGCCGAACCGCGGGCGGACAACTCCACCAGCGCCGAAATCTTCTCCGCCAGAAGCGCCGCTCCCTGTTCGGGGGAATACGCCGAGAGCGAGGGGCAGAGGCGGCGGGGATCAATCACCACGCCCGACTCCTGCTGCTTGCTGAGCACCGCCTCGAGATTGCGCACATAACGCTCCGCACTCTTCTCGCCGAACACATCTGGCGCCAGCGGAGCAATCACCGCCGCAATCCCCGCCTTGCCCATCTCGCGCACCTTTTTGCCCACGCGATCCGCCTCCTGCGGCAGCGTCAGCTCGCCGAAAGTCGACTGAAACACGCGGCGCACCTCCGCCATCGCCGCCGCCTGTAAACTGCGGGGCGCAATAGCCGCCCCCTTGAGGCGGATCTTGCCCATCGTGCTGAATAGATTCGGAATCCCGTTGAAATCGGAGATGAGGCGGCGGAGCTGCTCCGCGCGGCTCTGCGGATCCGAGCAGTGAAACACCTGCGAGCACAAACTGCGGATGAAGCGGCGGTTGCGATTGTCCGCCGCCAGCCGGCTGAGCGCCGAGAGCAGCGTGCGCTCCGAAGCGCTCAGATAGCGAAGAGCCCCCGTCTGAAGCTCGGCAGCGAGCTGGAGAGCCTTCTGCGCCAGACTCCTGTCGTCCCACTTGCGCTTTCTGATTTGCTCCAGATGAAAACTGATGTCTGATGCAGCCATGGCTGCAAGGGATTGTATCACCTGAGCCTCCCGACATGCAAGCGAAAACTGTGCCCTCCGCGCGAAGCTCGGCGGGCAGCAGAGCCATCAACTTATCATTGACATTTTCACCCCCTTGGTATATAACGCGCAGGTACTGTTGAGCCATCACAGACCCAGACGCATATGCCAGCACGCAAGGACAACACCATCAAGCGCAAAGTGCGCAATTGGACCGCCGCCGATTCAGCCGACCTCTACGGAATCGAAGACTGGAGCAACGGCTACTTCAGCGTCTCGCGCACCGGTGAAGTCACCGTGCGCCTGCAGGACACCGCCGGCGAATACCGCAACATCAGCCTGCTGAGCATCGTGCAGGGCCTCGTCGAGCGCGGCACCGACGCCCCCGTCCTGCTGCGCTTCCGCGACCTGCTGCGCGCCCGCATCGATGAGCTCAACCTCAGCTTCCGCGACGCCATCAAAGCCGTCAACTACCAGGGCGAATACCGCGGCGTCTACCCCATCAAAGTCAACCAGCAGCGCCAGATTGTCGAGGAAATCGTCTCCTACGGCGCGCGCTACCACTACGGCCTCGAAGCCGGCTCCAAGCCCGAGCTGCTCGCCGCCATGGCGCAGATGTGCGACCCCGAAGCCTTCCTCATGTGCAACGGCTACAAGGACGACGAGTTCATCGACCTCGCCCTCATGGGCCAGCGCATGGGGCTCAACATCTGCATCATCCTCGAAATGCCCAACGAGCTGCCCGCCATCCTCGAGCGCGCCCGCAAACTCGGCATGGAGCCCAACCTCGGCGTGCGCGTGCGCCTCGCCGCTAAAGGCTCCGGGCACTGGAGCGAATCCGCCGGTGACAAATCCGTCTTCGGCCTCAACGCCGCGCAGGTCATCGACGTCGTCGACCAGCTCAAGGAAGTCAACATGCTCCACTGCCTCAAAGTCCTGCACTACCATCAGGGCTCGCAGATCCCCAACATCTCCGTCATCCGCGAAGGCCTCACCGAAGCCTGCCGCATCTACACCGACCTCGTCCGCGAAGGCGCCCCCATGGGCACGCTCGACATGGGCGGCGGCCTCGCCGTCGACTACGACGGCTCGCAGACCAACTTCCACTCCTCCTGCAACTACTCCATCGAAGAGTACGCGCGCGACATTGTCGAAGTCGTCGGCGAAATGTGCACCAAGTGCAACATCCCGCACCCCACCCTCGTCACCGAGTCCGGCCGCGCCATCAGCGCCTACCACTCCGTGCTCATCTTCAACATCCTCGACGTCACCTGCGCACCCGGGCACGACTCCAAAGTCCCCAGCCTCCCCGAAAACCCGAGCGAAATCCTCAAAGCCCTCGATGAAACCCACCGCATGCTCAGCGGCAAAAACATCCAGGAGTGCTACAACGACGCCAACTACTACCGCGACCAGCTGCGCATGCAGTTCTTCTACGGCAACGCCACCCTGCGCGAGCGCGGCGTCGGCGAAGCCATCTACTGGCACATCATGGGCCTCATCGCGCGCCGCCTCGCCGAGATGAGCGAAATCCCCGAAGACCTCAAGGAAGTCTCCGACAACATGGTGGACTTCTATTACGCCAACTTCTCCCTCTTCCAGAGCCTTCCCGACGCCTGGGCCATCGACCAGCTCTTCCCCGTCATGCCCATCCAGCGCCTCTGCGAGCGCCCCACCCAGAAAAGCGTGCTCGTCGACATCACCTGCGACTGCGACGGCAAAGTCGACCGCTTCATCGACCGCGAAGACGTCGCCAAATCCCTCCCCCTGCACGAAGTCGAAGGACAGGAGAACTACTACGTCGCCGTCTTCCTCGTCGGCGCCTATCAGGAAACCCTCGGCGACCTCCACAACCTGCTCGGCGACACCAACGTCGTGAGCGTGCACCTCGAAAACGGCCGCCCCGTCCTCACCCATGAGGAAGAGGGCGACTCCGTCGCCGACGTCCTCAGCTACGTCAAATACGACCCCAAGGACCTCGTCGCCAAATTCCGAGCCATCGCCGAGCGCGCCGTCGAAGACGGACGCATCACCCCCCGCCAGCGCCGCGACGCCCTCGAAGCCTACCGCGAAGGCCTCAACGGCTACACCTACTACGAACTCTGAGACCCCGCGTCGATGAGCGCGGAGTAGCCTCCCCCAGCCCCGCCGTCCGCAGACCCCGCCTCTCACGGACCGTGGCGTAGAGAGCGCGCAGGCCCCGAGCCGCAAGCGCCCGCAAGGCGACGGCACGCCGGGCTCGCGACACGCCGACGCGCGCTTCGGGCAGCTCAGGAACTGCCCGGCTGGCTCGGCCCCGCCCCTGGCCCCCACGGGCGCAGGGCAGGGGAGAGCGAGCCGCCCCCGGCAGCTCCGCGCACGTGTTGGAGAAAAGCGCCCCGGGCGCCCGCCCTCGGCCCCGCCGCCGCGTGTCATACCGACCTCGGGCCGCTCGCGCCCCTCAAAACTACCCGTTTATTGACCCTCAGGCTGCAAAGCCCTCCCGCGCGCGCGGACGCGCCCCCGCGCTGCGCACACCCCGCCTCGCGTGACACACTTTTTGCTCGCGCACACTTGCCAAGCCCATGAGCCTGTGCTACAATGCCGCACCGCCGCACAAAGCGGGGCGTGGAAGCGCACACACCAAGAACGACAGCAGTTATGATTAAATGGATTCTCAACAAAATCGTGGGTTCTAAAAACCAGCGCGAAGTGCGCAAACTCAAACCCATCGTCGCCAAAATACTCGCCGTCGAATCGCAGTGGAAAGACAAAGACCGCGACTTCCTCCTGAGCAAGACCCGCGCCTGGCAGGAGCACCTCCACCGCTTCACCCCCATGGACCTGCCCACCCGCAGCGTCATCCGCTCCATGGAGAAAGAGCAGCTCGAAGAACTCGCCGGCAAGATCAACGAGCGCTTCCGCTCCCTCGCCCCCGAGTTCCCGAAACTCCCCAAGGTCGAGCCCACCCCCGAATCCATCGAAGAAGCCAAGAGCACCCTGCTGCAAATCGAGCCCCGCTTCGACCGCCTGCGCTCCCGCTACCTTGACGAAATCCTCCCCGAAGCCTTCGCCGCCGCCAAATGCGCCGCGCGCCTCATGTGCGGGCAAGACGTCGACGTCTGCGGCACCCCCATCCGCTGGGACATGGTGCACTTCGACGTCCAGCTCATCGGCGGCATCGCCCTGCACCGCGGCTTCATCGCCGAAATGGCCACGGGCGAAGGCAAGACCCTCGTCGCCACCCTCCCCGTCTACCTCAACGCCCTCACCGGCCTCGGCGTCCACGTCGTCACCGTCAACGACTACCTCGCGCGCCGCGACTCCATGTGGATGGGCGCCCTCTTCAACTTCCTCGGCCTGAGCGTCGGCTGCATCCAGAGCATGATGCCCAGCGACCTGCGCCGCAAGCAGTACGCCTGCGACATCACCTACGGCACCAACGCCGAATTCGGCTTCGACTACCTGCGCGACAACGGCATGGCCACCTCGAAGGAAAGCCAGGTGCAGCGCGGCCACTACTTCGCCATCATCGACGAAGTGGACTCCATCCTCATCGACGAAGCACGCACCCCGCTCATCATCTCCGGCCCCGCCGTCATCGAGAAAGAGCAGCAGTATGACACCCTCAAGCCCCTCGTCGAAAAAGTCGTCCGCGCCCAGATTGAGCTCTGCAACAGGCTCATGACCAAAGCCCTCGAGGCCGCCAAAGCCGGTGATAACGACACCGCCGGCCGCTGCCTCTTCAAAGTCAAGCTCGGCATGCCGCGCAACCGCGCCTTCATGCGCTCGCAGGAAGACGTCAACCTGCGCCGCATCGTCGAAAAATACGAACTCTTCCTCTATCAGGATCCGCGCAAACTCGAACTCTTCAAACTCAAGGAAGAGCTCTACTTCACCATCGACGAGAAGACCCACGACGCCGACCTCATGGAGAAAGGCCGCGAAATGATCAGCCCCGGGCACCCCGAAAACTTCGTCCTGCCCGACCTCGGCACCGAATTCGTCGCCCTCGACGAAAACGAAAGCCTCTCTGAGCGCGAGCGCGAAGCCCGCAAGACCGCCCTCATGAAGCGGCTCGAGGAAACCGGCCTGCGCCTGCACACCACCAGCCAGCTGCTCAAGGCCTACACCATCTACGAAAAGGACAAGGAGTACGTCGTCAAGGACGACAAGATCGTCATCATTGACCAGAACACCGGCCGCGAAATGCCCGGGCGGCGTTGGAGCGACGGCCTGCACCAGGCCATCGAAGCCAAGGAAGGCGTCAACGTCGAGCCGGAGAACATGACCTACGCCACCATCACCATCCAGAACTACTTCCGCCTCCACAGCCGCCTCGCCGGCATGACCGGCACCGCCGAGACCGAAGCCGCCGAGTTCCACGACATCTACAAACTCGACGTCCTGCCCATCCCGACGCACCGCCCCTGCATCCGCCAGGACTACAACGACCTCATCTTCCGCAGCCGCCGCGAGAAATTCAACGCCGTCGTCGCCAAAATCGTCGAACTGCATAAAAAAGGCCAGCCCGTGCTCATCGGCACCGCCAGCGTCGAAGCCTCCGAGACCCTCTCGCGCATGCTCAACTTCGCCAAAGTGCCCCACCAGGTGCTCAACGCCAAAAACCACCAGCGCGAAGCCGAAATCGTCGCCCTCGCCGGCCAGAAAGGCGCCGTCACCGTCTCCACGAACATGGCAGGCCGCGGCACCGACATCAAACTCGGGGCCGGCGTCCCCGAACTCGGCGGCCTCTTCGTGCTCGGCACCGAGCGCTACGAATCGCGCCGCATCGACCGCCAGCTGCGCGGCCGCTGCTCCCGCCAGGGCGACCCCGGCGCTTCGCAATTCTTCCTCTCCTTCGAAGACGACCTCATGCGCAACTTCGGCGGCAGCGAGCGCATGACCAAGATGATGGACCGCTTCGGCATGAAAGACGGCGAAGCCGTCGAGAGCGGTCTCATGAACAAAATCATCGAAGGCGCGCAGAAAAAAGTCGAGCAGCGCAACTACATCTGGCGCAAGCACGTGCTGGACTACGACGACGTCATGAACCAGCAGCGTATCATCGTCTACGCCATGCGCAACGACGCCCTCCTCTGCGAAGATCCGCGCGACATGATCTACGAATCCCTCGAAGGCGCCACGCAGTACAAGTGCGAAACCCTGCTGAGCAAAGACGAAAACGGCAAAATGCGCGTCGGCGACCTCCTGCACTGGGTCAACTCCACCTTCCCCATGGGCTGGGGCGAAGACGACGTCCGCTACAGCGACCTCGAGCCCCAGCAAATCGCCGAAAACATCGTCAAGCGCGTCAAGGAGCTCTACGAGAAAAAAGTAGCCGGCGAGCGCCCCGACCGCATCGACCAGATGGAGCGCCACATCATGCTGCAAGCCATCGACAAACTCTGGCAGCGGCACATCACCGACATGGACGCCCTGCGCGAAGGCGTGCGCCTGCGCGCCCAGGGCCAGCGCGACCCCCTCGTCGAATACAAGCGCGAAGCCTACGAAATCTTCGAAACCCTCATGCACAACATCGAGCTGGAAATCTGCAGCGGCCTCTTCCGCAGCACCACCAGCCTCAACGCCTTCGAAGACTTCCTCGCCTCGCTGCCCGACAGCAACGCTGAAGAAGAAGACAGCAGCATCACCGACCTCCTCGGCGGCGGCGACCTCCTGAGCCTCCTGCGCGAGCAGCTCGGGCGCCTCCACGCCCAGCAGGCCGGCAACCGCATCGAGCCCGCCGACAGCCCCGAGTCCGCCCCAGCGCTCGGTGAAACCGTCGACGTCAGCACAACCGAGCCCACCGACGGCGGTGAACTCCCCCTCGGCTCCGCCGACAGCGGCTCCATCGGCGGCGCCATCCCCTTCCGCGACACCAAACCCTTCAACTTCAAGAGGAAGCGCCAGCGCATCAACATCAAGCGCCCCGAAGGCTCCGGCGACCTCGTCGCCCCCGCACCCTTCGAAGGCGGTGAAGTCCTCGACGAAGTCGAAGGCGGATCCCTGACCGGCGGCAGTGACAGCCCCGAGGCCACCCCCGCGGATGACAACACCACGCCGGCCCCCGCCGCCCCTGAGAAGAGCTCGGAAGCCACCGAAGGAACCAACGAAGGCGAGAAAAGCGCCGCTGCCGGCGGAGAACCCCGCGCCTGAGTCGCGGGGCCGCTCCCCGGCCCGCGCATCCCCCCACCTTCGACAGGCCCATGAACGTACGCTCCGTTCTGGAGTACGTCCCGTATTTCCGCGGGCGCCTCTTCATCGTCCACATCGACGCCGCCCTCATCGACGCCGACGAACTCGTCGACGCCCTGCTGGACGCCGACGCCCTGCACGAAATCGGCGTGCGCCTCGTCCTCGTCGCCGAAGGAAGCGACACCAAGCGCCTCGAACAGCGCGCCGGCGAATGCGAAATGCACGCCGCCGTCGTCGAGCGCCCCCTCACCGACGGCGACCCCGCCATCACCCGCATCCGCGAAATCGTCGAGCGCCCCCAAGTCGCCATCGTCGCCTCCGGAACCACCGGGCGCTTTGACGACGGCAGCGTCGAGCTAGCTGTTCGCCTCGGCGCCGCCAAATACGTCGTCCTGCAACCCGGCGGCGTCCCCAGCCGGCAAGGCCAGCCCATCTTCGCCATCCTCGAGAGCGAAGTCGGGCAAGCCGGCGACTGCAGCCACTGGGATGAGCTGCGAGAAGCCGCCGCCGTCTGCCGCCGCGGCATCCCCCGCGTCCACCTCCTCGACGGCCGCCACCGCGGCGTCATGCTCGACGAATTCTTCTCCGAAGAAGGCGTCGGCACCATGGTGCACAACGACTCCTACCGCGAAATTCGCCCCCTGAAGGAAGACGACATCCCCGAGCTGCTCTCCATGATCGCTCGCAGCATGGTCGACGCCAAACTCGTCCACCGCAACTACGAATCCATCCGCGACCACCTCGACAGCTACTACGTCTACACCCTCGACGACACCATCGTCGGCTGCGTCGCCATCTACCCCTACCCCGAAGAACACTGCGCCGAACTCGGCTGTCTCTTCATCAAAAAGAGCTACGAAGGCCACGGCTACGGCCGCGCCATGTGCCGCTTCGCCGAAGACCGCGCCCGCGCCGCCGGCTTCGACCGCATCTTCGCCATCTCGCAGAGCGCCGTCAGCTACTTCCGCGACCGCCTGCGCTACGCCGAACTCCCCCGCAGCGTCCTGCCCCCCGCTAGGCGCCTTCAGCTCGAAGCCTCAGGCCGCAGCTCCGGCGTCTTCGGCCGCCGCCTCGACTGAAGCGAGCCCGGCCGCACCAAAAAAACGGCGGGCCCCCGCGAAACGGGAACCCGCCGGCTGCATTTCACGCCGCAGAGCGCAGGACGATCAGGCGCGGCCCTGAGCCGCCAGAGCCTCCTCCACCCCGCGCCCGTACGCCTCATCGCAAGCGTAGCAGTGCTCCAGGTGGCGCTTCACAATCGCCTCCGGCACCCCCGCCAGCGCCCGAGCCGTATTCCCGAACAGCGCAGCCTGCTGCTGCGGTGTCATCAGGCGGAACAGCGCCCGAGGCTGCGCGTAATAATCCGCCTCATCGCAGGCGAACTCATAGCGATCCGCCGCACCCTCCAGCGGCAGCGGCGGCTCCGCCAGCTCCGGAGAACTCTCCCACAGCCCCAAGCTATTCGGCGCATAGGCCGGCGTTCCCCCCAGATTGCCGTCCGTGCGCATCTGCCCGTCGCGGTGATAGCTGTGGTAAGGGCAGCGCGGGCGATTCACCGGAATCTGATCATGATTCACCCCCAAGCGATAGCGCTGCGCATCCCCGTAGGCGAACAGACGGCCCTGCAGCATCTTGTCCGGCGAGAACCCAATGCCCGGCACCACATGCGCCGGATTGAACGCCGACTGCTCCACCTCCGCAAAATAATTCTCCGGATTGCGGTTCAGCTCCAGAATCCCCACCTCCATCAGCGGGAAATCCGCATGCGGCCACACCTTCGTCAAATCGAAGGGATTGAAGGGGAACTCGCGCGCCTGCTCCTCCGTCATCACCTGAATGCAGAAACGCCAGCGCGGAAAATCCCCGCGCTCAATCGCCTCCAGCAAATCGCGGCCCGCGCTGTCGCGATCGCGAGCAATCACCGCCGCCGCCTCCTCATCCGTCAAATTGCGAATACCTTGGCAGCTCTTGAGGTGAAACTTCACCCACACCCGCTCCCCCGCCGCATTGATCAGCGAGAAGGTGTGACTCCCGAAGCCGTGCATATAGCGGTAGCCATCCGGAATCCCGCGATCACTCATCACAATCGTCACCTGGTGAAAAGCCTCCGGCAGAGAAGTCCAGAAATCCCAGTTCTGCGCCGCACTGTGCAGCCCCGTGCGCGGATCGCGCTTCACCACGTGATTCAAATCCGGGAACTGCAAGGGATCGCGCAAAAAGAACACCGGCGTATTATTGCCCACCAGATCCCAGTTGCCCTCCTCCGTGTAGAACTTCACCGCGAACCCGCGAATATCGCGCTCCGCATCCGCCGCCCCGCGCTCCCCGGCCACCGTCGAAAAGCGCACAAACACCGGCGTCTCCTTCCCCACCTCCGCGAACAGCGCCGCCCGCGAATAGCGCGTGATATCATGCGTGACACGGAACACCCCGTACGCACCCGAGCCCTTCGCATGCATGCGTCGCTCCGGAATCACCTCGCGGTGAAAGTGCGCCAGCTTCTCCAAATACCACGCATCCTGCAACAGCATCGGCCCACGCGGACCCGCCGTCTGCACATGCATGTTGTCCACCACCGGCGCACCGGCAGCCGTCGTCATTCGATTTTGTTTCTCACTCATGGTCAGCTTGAGTTCGGATTGTTGTTCGTCGTTGTATCCCCCTCAAATCGCGGACATCCGGACAAAGAAGGGTCACCTCATTTCTACACAAGGTCACCGCCGAAGTCAAGCAAAATTGGAATTATTCCAAATAAAAATTAGGCGATGCCCCGAGACGCGACATCGGCCCCACGGCAGCTTGCGCGATAACCGCGCCCCCGCCGCCGCCCCCGCCCGCCCGGGGAAACAGAGGGAAGGGTAGAGCCGAGAGCCGCATCCCCGCGCCCGGCGCGCCCCGCAGAAACGGACCCGCCGGCTCGGGCGTGACATGAGCCTTGACATCGAGTACGCCGAAGCGTAAAATAGATGTCATCATCAGACGTCGAAGAAACCGAAGCGCAGCCCAAGCGCAGCACAAGAACAGCCTTCGACACTCGGGATCAACAAACCGCGCCACGGATAACACAACTGGCATTGAAGCAGCCATGAACGACACCGTCCGTAACGAGAGCATCAACGCGCGAGAAGGGGTAAACCCCAACGCCGTCGTCGAGATCTACCCCTCGCCGGGGCGAATCCTGTGCATGGCATGCGTCTCGGCGGGAATGACTCTGGCCGGCGTCTTTGTCGTCACCCTGGGAGGGTTCGTGGCGCAAGCGATTGGCGTAGTAGGCGCGGCCTTCTTCTTCCTGGGCGTGGTGGTCGCCCTTCGCATGACCTACCTGTCTCTGGCAAAAAAGCCGATCCTGCGCGTGGGGCGCGACCGCATTTGGTTCCGATATGCCTTCGCCAAGCGCGAGGAAAGCCTGACGTATCAGGAAATCGAAGCTTTTGTCATCGCCGAAATCTCAGGCATCAAGCACATCATGGCCGTCGTTCAAGGCCGCAGCTTGAAAACCATCCCCGTCAACAGCGGCTGTTGCCGCCGTGTTCAAGACCTGTACAGCCTCCTGAACGAGAGGCTGGAAGAAGACAGCCTCAGGAAGGACATCGCGCGGGAGAACCCCTCCGACGACTGAGCCGCGCGCTCACGCGCAGCAGCCATTGGGGCTTGCGATCCTCCATGTAGCACACCGCTGCGAGCCGGCGCGCCCACGCCCGATCCCGTCCCACCGCGCCACCACCCCATCTGCCCGACGGGCGAACAATCAAGCTTGCCTCAGCAAAACGGCAGGCTCGCCGCGCAAGCCGCGTCGATGCGCCCCGGAGACTCAAAAAAGTCACGAAAAATGCCCCCTCAGCATCAGCGCCTTGTGAAGAATCTGCAAAAAATCCGCAAAAAAGAGCAAAAATTCAGCGAAAAAA
>URLZ01000029.1 GCA_900548895.1 uncultured Akkermansia sp. | reverse complement strand
TCCCCCCGCCCCGAGCCCGCGCCCCCTCCCCCGCCACCGCCGGAGCGAAGCGCGCCGCGAGAAGAGCGAAGGCACACTTCACGATTGACAGACGGGGCGGAAGCTCGTAACATAACGGCCTATGAAACTACCGGGCAAGAGCCACCCCACCCCCTTTCAAACCGCCACCTGCTGGGCCGCGTTGACAGGGCTTTCCCTCACCTTCATCATCCTGCTCATCGCGGCCCTGCTCTACGGCTTCTGCCGCGTCTTCGTCGCGCTCGAGCCCGTGCTGCTGCCCGTCGTCATCGCCGGTATCCTCGCCTACCTGCTCTCCCCCATCGTCAACTGGGTGCAAAAGCACGCCATCAAAAAACGCGTCCTCGCCGTCCTCTGCGTCCTCTCCGCCGGCGGCCTCGTCGTCTGCGGCTTCATCGCCACCATCGTCCCGAAACTCGTCGACCAGGCCGGCGAACTCTACGCCCAGCGCCAAGACATCCTGCAAAGCTGCATCACCACCTCCAACGATCTGCTCGAAAACAACAAGATGGTGCAGAGCGCCGTCGACATGCTCTACGAAAAAACCGTCCGCCACGCCCATGAAAACGGCCTTCCCGCGGACGCCGAAGCCGCCCCGCCCCCGCCCGGCGACTACCCCGGCAAGCTCACCGCCATCCTCAACTACAACTCCGGCTACCTCACCGAGCAATTCGTCAAATGGCTCACCGCCGGCACTCGCGCCCTCTCGGGCGTCACCTTCTTCCTCGTCGGCGCCATCATGGTGCCCGTCTTCCTCTTCTACTTCCTGCTGGAGAGCGAACCCATCGCCCGCAACTGGCACACCATCCTGCCGCTGCGGCGCTCCTTCTTCCGCAACGAAGTCGTCGCCACCCTCCAGCAAATCAACAACTACATCATCTCCTTCGTGCGCGGGCAAATGCTCGTGAGCGTCGTTGACGGCATCCTGCTCGGCATCGCGCTGAAAATCCTCGGCCTGCCCTACGCCATCACCATCGGCGCCGCCGCCGCCGTCCTCGGCATCATCCCCTACATCGGCATGATCTCCACCAGCATCCCCGCCATGGTCATCGCCTGGTTCACGTGGACGGACCTCAACTACGTGCTCGCCGTCGCCGCCATCTTCGTCTGCATCAGCCAATTTGACGGCTGGGTCATCCAACCGCGCATCGTCGGCAACCGCGTCGGCATGCACGACCTCACCGTCATGTTCTCCGTCCTCTTCTGGAGCCTCGTGCTCGGCGGCGTCGTCGGCGCCCTGCTCGCCGTCCCCCTCACCGCCTCCATCAAAGTGCTCTTCATGCGCTACGTCTGGCCCAGCCTCAGCCCGGGAACCCGGCGCCGCCAGCGCAGCGAACAGAGCGCCGCCCTTCCGCCCGAAAGCGGCCCGGAGCCACCCGGAACCGCCGCCGCCTCGTAAACAGCCCGCATCTCTCCCCCGTCGGCGCCCATGCGCCCCTGTGAGGAGACCCCTGCACCGCGGGACGATGCAACGCAAGATATTTTGGGAGAGAGGGACGAGAGCGCGGGGCGGCTTCCCGAGCTCCGCGGCCTCCCTCCTGCGGTCTCTGTCCTCGGGCTGCTCGCTTCCCCCTTCAAAGGCTTGGAGAGGCGAATGGCCGTTAGGGTCTAACCCTCTAAATTCCCTTGACCCGCTGCGGCAACTCCTGTAAGCTGAGCTCAGCACAAGCCGCCCTGAAGGCGGCATGGCCCAACACCTGAAACAGAACATGAAAACCATCACGCTCATTGCCCTCGGTGCTGCTGCGCTGGTCTCTTGCCAACAGCAGCAACAGACGGAAGAAGTCATCATCCCCGCCACCATCGTCATGCCTGCGGGCAAGTAACTCGGGGACGGACGGCGACACCGGCGCGCACCGGTGATCGCTTTTCTGCGCCAAGCGACCGACCCCCGCCCGGGCCTTCACCGGGCGGGGGTTGCTGTGTCTCCGCCTCTCGCCTCCCCCCTGTTTTGAGGAAAAGGCTGCGTCTCGTGCGTCACAACCATCGCTATGAGAAAGCCAACCGACACCGACTCCACCAGCATTTTCGGCGCGGCAGACGTCGCCAACCCTCTGCCCTGCTGCGAAATGCCCGAGCACTCGATGCGCCCCGAAGACGCCTATCAGCTCATCAAACAAGAGCTGCTGCTCGACGGCAATGCGCGCCAGAACCTCGCTACCTTCTGCCAGACATGGGACGAAGAGCAGGTGCACCGCATCATGGACCTGAGCATCAGCAAAAACCTCATCGACAAGGATGAATACCCGCAGAGCGCCGAGATTGAGATGCGCTGTGTGCGCATGCTCGCCCGACTCTGGAACGACCCGGCCGACTGCAAGCCCATCGGCTGCTCCACCATCGGCTCGAGCGAAGCTTGCATGCTCGGCGGCATGGCCGCGCTCTGGCGCTGGCGCGCCCGCCGCAAGGCCGCAGGCAAACCCTGCGACAAGCCCAACCTCGTCTGCGGCCCCGTGCAGATCTGCTGGCACAAGTTCTGCCGCTACTGGGATGTGGAAATCCGCGAGGTGCCGATGAAGCCCGGCTGCTTTTGCATGAGTCCCGAGGACATGCTCAAGCTCGTCGATGAAAACACCATCTGCGTCGTTCCCACCTTCGGCGTCACCTACACCGGCCAGTACGAATTCCCCGAGCCTATCTGCAAGGCTCTCGATGAGCTCGCAGCCAAGGGCGGCCCGGACGTTGACGTGCACGTCGACGCCGCCAGCGGCGGTTTCCTCGCGCCCTTCCTCGCGCCGGACATCCTCTTCGATTTCCGCCTGCCGCGCGTCAAGTCCATCAGCGCCAGCGGTCACAAATACGGCCTGGCCCCGCTCGGCTGCGGCTGGGTCGTCTGGCGCGACACCTCGGAGATGCCCACGGATTTGACCTTTGCCGTGAATTATCTCGGCGGCAGCATCCCGACCATCGCGATCAACTTCTCGCGCCCGGCCGGACAGATCATCGCGCAGTACTACGACTTCGTGCGACTCGGCAAGGAAGGCTACCGCGCCATTCAGAAGGCCTCTTACGACGTCGCCGCCTTCATTGCGCGCAGCGTTGCCGCGCTCGGCGATTTCGAGTTCATCAGCAGCGGCAACCCGCGCACCGACATTCCTGCCGTTTGCTTCTACATGAAGAAGGGCTACGACCCGGGCTACAACCTCTTCGAGCTCTCCGACCGCCTTCGCATCCGCGGCTGGCAGGTTCCGGCCTTCACCCTCACGGGCGAGGCCAAGGACATCGTCGTCATGCGCATCATGGTGCGCCAGGGCTTTGCGGCCGACATGGCCGGGCTGCTCATCGACGACATGAAGCGCGCTATGGACTTCCTGAAGCAGCACGCACCGGCGCGGCACCTCAGTGAATCCGAGGTCTCGGCCTTCAAGCACACCTGATGCCTCGCGGCCGCGCGTGCCGCCGCGGGAAAACGGAGCGGCGCAGGTTTCGGTCTTCTCCTGCGCCGCTCCAACAAGCTGAGCTCCCGCGGACGAGTTCCCCGGCCGGCCGGAGCCGCTGCCCCGAACGGCTCCGGCGGCCCGGCGGGCAGCATCATCTGCGGCTCGGCGAGCCGTCGGGTGCGCCCCGGCGAAACGGCGAGCGGGTGCGGAATGTCACACGGCGGCGGGAATTCGGTCGGGTGTGCGCGCCACCGCTTGACGGAGGGCGGTGCAGCGCAAGGGGCGGCAAGGTGCAGCGGGGGCGGCAAGGTGCAGCGGGGACGGCAGGGAACGAGGGTCGGCCGGGTGCTCCTGAGCCATCGGCTCCGAGCGCGCGGCAGCCCCTTCCTGAGGCCGGAGGGCATTACTCGCCTTCGCTGCACTCGGGGGAAGACGCCTTGCGCGGGCGCAGGCCCTTGGGGTAGGCGGTCTCCAGCTCCTCCGCGCGGCAGAGGTCAAAGGCGCGCACGGGGTCACCCGGGAATTCGCGCAAGCGGGCCATCACACGCTCGCGGGCGGCCAGAGCGGCGTCGAGCGCCTCTTGCTCGCCCCCGTACTGCTTGTCGGAGAAATAGCGGGTGTAGTGCTGCTGGGCACGGCAGAGCGTCAGGCGCCAGCCCTGAAAAGAGGTGTACTCATAGGTGAAGCGGGTGATATTGCGTAGCGGTTTCATATGGCGTGAGGGGCGGAGAGAACAGGGCCCGTTCTTCATTAATACCCCGGCGCCGCGCCGAGGGAACGATTCATTGGGGGTAAGACCGCTAACAATCAGGAACCCGCTGCCCACCCACTCGCCTCGCCCGGGGCTGAAGGGCAGGATCAGCGGCGACGACGAGGGAGTAACTTTTGATGCAAACGTACCTGTGCTCTCATGAAACCCGGCAGTCCTGACGGCCTGCCGGGCAGAAAAGGGCGCATGAGCCCGGGAGCGTTTTTGCTGCCGCCTTCTGCTCGGGTCTCATGATGTTGAAAGATCTTGTGTTGCGTCGTCCCGCATGATATAAAACAGTCACGCGCCCGCCCGTGCTCGGGGCGTCAAAAAACACCTTCCCGAGTGTCGATGGGGGGGGGGTGCCGGCTCATCCAACGAATCGTCGTACTGCAAGCTTATGATACGCATCACAGCCCCCGGCAAAGGGGTTATCTTGGCTCTGATCGCCATGCTGGGTCTTTCATACCTGTTCCTGAAATGGATTCAGTTTTTGGGGCTCTGTTGGATGCCCTGTTTCGCCATCGTCGCGGCTTTTTACGCCCTGTGCTGGTTGCTTCCCGAGCTCGTCAGGGATACCCGCATTTTGAAAATGTCGGCTTGGCTCTACAGCGCCACGGCGCTGGCGATCACGTTTGTTATCTTTTGCCCGGGAGTGAAAGCTCCTAACGTTTTTTGGGCTGAAGCGCTGGCCTGTGTTTTGGCTGCCGGGTACTGTTTGTACCCCATACCCCTCTACATCCTTTACGTGCGAAAATTACAACAGGGCTGGCTGAGAGGCCTGACAGGGACGGCGATGGCACTGTTTGCGATCATCCATGTGTTGCTATACCTGCTCTTCCTGCTTTTGGGAGACCCTCGTGATCTGGCGATTTGAACGGAAGTGCCCAGTAAGCTCACTTCCTTGATGGGAGGCGGCGCTCTCGTTGCCGGGGGAGATTCCGGCGGACGGATGGGTCGGGCTTGGGCGCCCGGCTCGCTCGGCTCGCCGTTGTGCGGCTCCGGCATGCCCGGCGGCGAATCAAGCGTGTCACGGGAATTCAACACCGCGGCTCGCGAAAGCACGGCTGGCGAAGAGGGCAGGAGGAAACCCGCTGTCCACCCGTTCGCCACGCCTGACGCAAGAGAACATTGACAAGGCGCCGCCATGGGCCTATTCTCGTGCGCAGCGCCCCCACACTCCGCCATGAATACTGACTTCAGCGACCTGCCCGACGCCCTGCGCCAGGGAGCGACCGAGAGCGAATGGAACGATGCGCGCTGGCAGCTGCGCCACAGCTTCACCACCGCCGCCGAGCTCGAGCGCGTTCTCTCTCTCAGCGAGGATGAACGCCGCGCGCTGGAGCACAGCGGCCGGAACCTCGCCGTGCGCATCACGCCCCACTTCCTCAGCCTCATCGACCCCGATGACCCGGCCGATCCGCTGCGCCTTCAGGTCATTCCCCGCAGCGGGGAGCTCGAGCACCACCCCGAGGAGCTCAGCGACCCCTGCGGCGAGGAGCAGCACATGAAGGTTCCCGGCCTCGTGCACCGCTACCCGGATCGCGTACTGCTGCTCTGCACGGATCGCTGCTCCACCTACTGCCGCTACTGCACGCGCTCGCGCCTCGTCTCCGGCCAGGGGCAGCAGCACCTGCACACGGACTTCGATGCCGCCGTCGACTACCTGAGCCGCCACAGTGAGGTGCGCGACGTGCTGCTCTCCGGCGGGGATCCTCTGCTGCTGCCCGACGAGCGGCTCGATGCGATTCTGAGCCGCCTGCGCGCCATCCCGCACATCGAGCTGCTGCGCATCGGCACCCGCATCCCGATCATGCTGCCGCAGCGCATCACCCCCGAGCTCTGCCGCATGCTGCGCCGGCACAGCCCGCTCTTTGTCTCCGTGCACTGCAACCACCCGCGCGAGCTCTGCGCCGAGGCGGAGCGCGCCCTCGGCCTGCTGGCCGATCACGGTCTGCCCATGGGCAGCCAGACGGTGCTGCTGCGCGGCGTCAATGACGACCGAGACACCCAGCTGCGCCTCAGCCACCGCCTGCTGCAATGCCGCGTGCGCCCCTACTACCTCTACCAGTGCGATCTCGCCCCGGGCACGCGCCACTTCCGCACCGACATCAGCGAGGGCATCTCCATCATAGCCGGTATGCGCGGCCACACCAGCGGCTATGCCGTGCCGCAATACGTCGTCGATGCCCCGGGAGGCGGCGGCAAGATTCCCCTCAACCCCGATTACATCGACGAAGTGACGCCGACGAGCTATCGCCTGCACAACTATCTGGGCCGGCCCTACAGCTACCCGCGCCTCGACGAGTGAAGCCGCCCGCGCTTCCCCGAAAATCCCGCCGCAGGCCGTCCTAAAATCCTGCCGCAAGCTGCCCTAAAATCTTGCTGCAAGCCGCCCGCAGGGCGCGGCGGCTACGCCCGAGGCGCCTCCCCGCGTGCCGCGCGCCGGCAGGGTCAGGCGGCTGCATCCCACAACAACTCTACCACGGCGAGCCCCCTCGGCGCGCCCCGCACACTGCCGCTGAGCCGCCTCGGCAAGAGCCCGGGCGGCCGCTGTTCCGTGGCTAAAAAAACACACAGGGCGGCAATTTTTGCTTTTCTTTCTCGGCAAAGGGGTGTATAAACAGAGGGCCGGCAGCGTGACAGACTGTCATCCACGCGTATTGCCGCCACACGACGAAACAACACATAAACGAGATGAGCAATACATCCTTCCTTCCCGCTCAGTACGCCCACCCCTACGAGATTGATCCCAAGTACAGCAAGTCCGTCGCCTACTTCTGCATGGAGTACGCCATTGACAATGTTTTCAAGATCTACTCCGGCGGCCTCGGCTACCTCGCCGGTTCGCACATGCGCTCCGCGGGGTCCCTGCGCCAGAATCTGGTCGGCGTCGGCATCCTCTGGTCCTACGGCTACTACAACCAGATCCGCGCGGAGGACGGCTCGATGGCTGTTCAGTACCTGCGCAAGGACTACAGCTTCCTCGAGGATCACAACATCAAGTTCCTCATCCACATCTGCAACTCGCCCGTCTGGGTCAAGGCCTACTTCCTGCGCCCGGAGACCTTCGGCACGGCGCCGATGTTCTTCCTCTCCACCGATCTGCCGGAGAACGACGACGTGAGCCGCTCCATCACGCAGCGCCTCTACGACTCCAACCCGATGACGCGTATCTCGCAGTACATCGTCCTCGGCCAGGGCGGCGCTCGCCTCTTCGAGGAGCTGGGCGTTGAGCCCGAGATTTATCACATGAACGAGGCTCACGCGATCGGTGCCGCCTTCAACATGCTCGCCCGCAACGGCGGCAATGTTGAGGAGGTCCGCAAGCGCTTCGTCTTCACCACCCACACGCCCGAGGAGGCCGGCAACGAGAAGATGGACATCAACCTGATGAACAATTTCTCCTTCTTCGACGGCCTGAGCCTCGACCAGGTGCGCTCGATGCTCAAGCTCGACCCCAACGAGCAGACCTTCAACTACACGCTTGCGGCTCTCCGCCTCTCGCACATCGCCAACGGCGTTTCGGCGCTGCACGGCGAGGTCTCTCGCCAGATGTGGCAGGGCTACAGCGACATCTGCCCCATCACGCACGTCACCAACGCGCAGAACAAGCAGTACTGGCAGGATCCCGAGCTGGCCGAGGCCTACGAGCAGCGCGACAAGCGCGCCTTCACGAACCGCAAGCGCGCCCTCAAGAAGGAGCTCTTCCGCGTGGTGGGCGAGCAGACCGGTCACCTCTTTGACACGGACACGCTGACCATCGTCTGGGCCCGCCGCTTCGCGGCCTACAAGCGCCCGGCGCTCATCACCGAGAACCCGGTCATGTTCGAGCGCATGCTGCAGCGCACCAACCGCCCCGTGCAGATGATCTGGGCCGGCAAGCCCTACCCGACGGACTTCACGGCCGTGGGTATCTTCAACCAGCTCAATGACCTGAGCAAGAAGTATCCGCGCTGCGCCGTGCTCACGGGCTATGAGCTGGGCCTGAGCCGCATGCTCAAGAACGGTGCGGACATCTGGCTGAACAACCCCGTCGTGACGCGCGAGGCCTCCGGCACTTCCGGCATGTCCGCCGCGATGAACGGCGCGATCACCATCTCGACCAACGACGGTTGGGTGCGCGAGTTCGAGAAGGACGGCAAAAACTGCTTCATCATCCCCGAGGCCAAGCGCGACCTGCCCCCCGAGGCCCGCGACCGCTCCGACCGCGACAACTTCTACAGCGTGCTCGAGTCGAAGGTGCTGCCGCTCTACTACGACAACCGCGACGGCTGGATCGACATCTGCTTCAACGCGATGGAGGACATCTGCCCGGCCTTCGATTCCGACCGCATGGCCGACGAGTACTACGTCAAGATGTACAACTCCTGATGCCTGCACCCCGAGGCGCGGACGGCTTCGAGCCCGCCGCTCCCTCAGCAGCCCCTGCCCGGCCTCACCGGGCAGGGGCTTTCTGCTGCTTGGGGCGTGCCCGCGCGGGTATCCGAGTGAGCATCCGTCCGGGTATCCGTGGGTGTATTCGCGCGGACTCGGGACGCCGGAAAGCCCGAGCCGCAGCGTCGGCCCGGGTGCAGGTGCAGGCGCGGGCGAGTCCTGCCAGTCCGGCGGGAAGCGGCCCATGAGAGGCCGAGGGACGGCGGCGAGCGCCCGGGGAAGCGGCTGACGGGAAGCGGTCGGGGCGGATTTCCCGGGGCAATAGGACACACTTTGCGCTTGCCGCGCGGCCCGATGAGGCGTATCATCTGGGGGCTCAGATGACGCCCTTCAGCGACACAGAATCAGGCCCGCCTGCGAGAGACTGGATGGACATCCTCCGCAACGTCGCCCTCATCCTCATCGCCCTGTTGATCGGCGGCAGTCTGCTGACCTACAAGGTCAGCGAAGTCGGATGGAGCTACCTGAATCCCGACGCAGCGCATGCCGACGACGCCTGCACGAACCTCCTCAGCCTGCCCGGTCTGTACCTCGCAGGCCTGCTCTACCGTTTTCTGGGGGCTGGGGCTCTCTACCTCTGCGTGCTGATGCTGGTCTACGGCGTGCTGCGCCTCTGCACCCCGCGGCGCCCGCAGGCGGGGATGCTCGTCAGCGGCGGTCTTCTGCTCGTCAGCGGCTGCGTCAGTCTGACGCTTCAGCCCTGGGTGCTGCAGCAGTGGGCGCTGCATCTGCACATCGAGACGCCCGGCGGCTTTCTCGGCTACCTGCTCGGCTACTGCGTGGCGGAGCCGCTCATCGGGCCGGCAGCCGCCCTCATTCTCGCCGTTCTGCTGCATGCGACGGCTCTCGTTCTCTTCTTCGCCATCACGCCGCGCACCCTCTGGGAGCGCTTTTACAGCGACAGCCTCGCCCTGCTGAACTTCGCGCTGAGCGCGGCCCGCAGTGGCCTTCTCGGACTCGCGCGTCTTCTGGGCCGGCGGCGCCGGCACCGCCTTTCCCCTGCCGATGACGACACTTGGAAATTCGGCGCCGCCGGGGACGGCGCTCGCCCGCTGACGTCGGGGGCTCCCCTGCCCGCCGGCGCTTCGCTTGCCGCCGATCCGCGCCTCGGTGCTCCGACCTCCCTTCACCCGACTCTCGATCCCGCCCACGGCTCTGCGGACGCCGCGGGCCTCTCCCGCGGGGCGGCCCCGGGCTATGCCGATGCCCGCCGTGACGATGAGGAACGGCGCGCTGCGGAAGGCCGCGCTCGCGAGGACGCCGAGATCCGCGCGCGCCGCGAGGCTCTGGAGCGCGCCCGCCGCGCCGAGCTCGAGCGCAGTCTGCATCCGGAGGCCGAGACCGGCCGCGGCGAGGAGCCCGCTCCCCGCGGCGCCACCCTCCGCAAGGGCGACAAGGCCCGCCTTCAGCCGGAGGAGGACGGCGGCCCCGCTGCCGCTGCGGCCCCGACGGGCTCGGCCCCGCAGGCTCCCCTCCCCCCGAGGCTGCAAAGCCCGCGCAGCAGCAGCGGCCGCAGTCTGCTCAGCCGCCCCGTGGCCTCCCCCGCGCGAGACGACGACGATCCCCTTCCCCTGCCGCTCGACGAGCAGATCGAGCAGGCCAAGCGCCTCGACGCGCGGCGCACCTTCACCCAGCGCCCGCCCTCGGCCCGCGACAGCATGCGCCCGGCGCCGCCGCGCAGCCAGTCGAACCTGCTCGACCTCATGCGCCCCGTCGAGGATGAGATCGAGCGCTACAACAGCAGCCCCCTCACGGACGAGGACGACGACCCGCCCCTGCCGCTCAACGACCGTCTCCGCGAGGCCATGGATCGCCACATGGGCATCGGCGGCGACGACCGCTCCCTCGACGACGAGCAGCGCTACGCCCCGCGCCCGGGCAGCAGCTCGCGCTACGGCTCCCGCGCCGACAGCCATGCTTCGCGCCGCCCGCAGTCGGCATCCGCCCCCGGGGACGCAGCTCAGGGCCGGACGGCCGCCGCTCGCCCCGGCATGGCTCGCCCGAGTGCCGCCCCCGCGCCGTCCTCCTCCTATCGTCCCTCCGCCGCGAGCGCCGCAGCGACCGCGGTCTCCGCGGCCTCCGCCCTCTCGGCAGGCCGCGCCTCCGCCGGCTACCCCGACTCGCGCCGACCCGGCGAGGAGCGCCCCACCCCGGCGTCCTCAGCCGCTCTTTCCCCCTCCGAGCACCCGCGGGCGGATCGCCCTGCGCCCGCGACAGCCGACCGGGCGCCCCGCCAGGCGGCGGACGACCCGCGCGAGCAGTACCCGGACTACCCGCTTCCGCCCTACGATCTGCTCACCTACAAGCCCGTGCCGCGCGAGGTGACGGAGGCGGCCCGCGAGGAGATGTACGCCATGCAGCAGCGCATCTGCGACACGCTTGAGACCTTCAAGATTGCCGTCACGCCCGGCCCCATCACCCGCGGCCCGAGCATCACGCGCTACGAGTTTCACCCGCCCCGCGGCCTGCGCGTCAACCGCATCACCAGCCTGAACAACGACATCATGCTGGCCACGAGCTCGAAGTCCGTCAACATTCTCGCCCCCATTCCCGGCAAAAACACCGTCGGCATCGAGCTGGAGAACAGCACCAAGTCCCCCGTCTACCTGCGCGAGCTGCTGCAGGACGAGGCCTTCCACAATCCCAAGCTGCGCATTCCCGTGGCTCTGGGCAAGGACGTTTACGGCAACGCCGTCATCGGCGATCTGGCCGCCATGCCGCACACCCTCGTCGCCGGCACCACGGGCTCGGGCAAGTCCGTCTGCATCAACAGCATGATTCTCTCCATGCTCTACAAGTTCAGGCCGGACGAGCTCAAGCTCATTCTCGTCGACCCGAAGGTCGTCGAGATGCAGCCGTACAAAAAACTGCCGCACCTCATCTGCCCCGTCGTCACCAGCCCCGCGCGCGTCATCGGTGCCCTGCGCTGGGCCGTCAATGAGATGGAGCACCGCTACCAGCTCTTCAGCCGCATCGGCGTGCGCAACTTCGCGGACTTCAACAACCGCCCGCCCGACTTCGAGCCCGAGCCCGACGAAGAGGAGCTCGACGAGCCCGCCGTCGACTTCGACGTGGAGGCCTGGGCCAGCGAGATCGAGCGCCAGGGCGAGGAGGGCGTGCCGCTCGGCGAGGAGACGCAGGACGAGCTCGACTTCGAGGAGCGCGAGCCCATTCCCTCGCGCCTGCCCTACATCGTCATCATCATCGATGAGCTGGCCGACCTCATGATGGTCGTCAAGGAGGACCTCGAAAACTACGTGGCCCGCCTCGCTCAGAAGGCGCGCGCCGCGGGCATTCACCTCGTCGTCGCCACGCAGACGCCGCGCTCCAACGTGGTCACGGGCATCATCAAGGCGAATATCCCGAGCCGCATTGCCCTCAAGGTCTCCAGCCCGCTGGACAGCCGCATCATTCTCGACACCTCGGGCGCGGAGAACCTGCTGGGCAAGGGCGACTTCCTCTTCCTGCCGCCCGAGGGTATCTCGAAGCTCACCCGCGCACAGGGCGCCTTTGTCTCCGATGCGGAGATTGCGTCCATCGTCAAGTTCTGCGCCTCGCACGCGAAGCAGAAGTTCGAGGCCGGCGTCACGGCGGAGATGGACAACTGCGACGGCACGGCCACGGACGGCGACAACGCGGGGCGCCTCAGCGGCAGCCGCAGCAGCAGCGATGATGAGGATGAGCTCTACACGCGCTGCGTGCAGCTCGTCATCACCGAGCGCAAGGCGAGCACGTCTCTGTTGCAGCGCCGCTTCAGCATCGGCTACGGACGCGCCGCGAAGATTATGGACCTCATGGAGGCGCGCGGCGTCATCTCCCCCCCGCAGGGGGCCACGCGCGCTCGCGAGGTGCTCGTGGAGGCTCCCTGAAGCCGCCGGGCAACCGCGCCTGCCTCCCGCCCGCCGCGGGGCAGTTGTGAAACCGGTTGCTCCTGAACTTGACTCCTGCGCCCTGACCTGCCAGTATTCCGCCGATGCTTTTTGACCGCTCTCCCCTGACTCCCGAGCAACAGACCGAGGTGCTCATGCGACACTTCGGCCGTGTCTCCGGGGCCGATGCAGGCCCGCACGAGGGCTCTTGCGTGCCGCTGAGCGTGCTGGAGGCCTACGGGGAGTTCAACCGCCATCTGCGCTACCTGATTGCCGCGGCCATTGCCGAGCACCGGAGCAAGCGCCTGCCCGTGCGGCCTCTGCGGCGGCTTGAGCGCGAGCTCGATGCCCTGCCCCGCGCCATCATGCTCACGCTCAGCGCAGGGCACGAGCAGGACTGGATGAGCGCCTACCGCCTGCTGCTGCGCCTGCACAGCCTGACCATCCGCAATGCTCTGCGTCTGGATGCGGAGGAGTATGAGACCATCATCGGCAAGATGGTGCAGCTCGCTTCCCGCATTGCCGACGCGGCGGCGGTGCGCATCAATGCGGCTTCGATGTTCAGCCTTTTGCTCATCCAAACGCTGCTCCACGAGCGCCAGCAGCGCCGGCACAAGGCGGTCTCGCGCGGCAGGCGCCGCAGCAAGCTCAAGGGCAGTCCCCGCCGCAGCGACACCCATCCGCGCCCCGACGCGGCGCTCGGCGAGGGGCTGAGCGACTGAGGCCCGCAGCAGGTTTGACAGAGCGTCGGCGCGGGGGTTCAGGGCGCCGCCTCGGGCGTCACGCCTTCTCCGCCGCTTGCCGACGGCTGTTCCGCGGGCTCCCCCGCGAACTTCTCCGCGAACTTCTCCTCCGCCACCGGGACCGCATTCTCCTTCGCCTCGGGCAGGGCTCGCGCCGACGCAGCCCTCACCGCATCAGCCGCTGCGGCAGCGGAGGGCTGCGCCCCGCTTCCCGCCTCGGAGGGCGGGGTCGATTCGGAGGGCTGAGGGGACTCGGGCGATTCAGGGGACTTGGGCGATTCCGAGGGCGCAGGCGTCCCGGCAGGCTCCGCGCCTTCCGCGCCTTCCGCTTCGGCCTCACGCGCGGACCCGACGACGGGAAGTGAAATCGACTCGTCAACGGGCATGGCGGGGCCCTGCGGCTCCGCGTCCTGGATCTCTTCGGGGGACAACTGCTCCTCCCAGTAGGCCGACTCCAGCAGGCGACGGGCCGAGGGCAGTCCGCTGTCGGCGGCCTGCTGCACCCAGCTCAGGGCCTCACTGCGATGCTCCTCGCCCCTTCCCCCGCGGTAGAGGAACCAGGCGTAGGCGTACTGCGCCTGCGCGTCGCCGGCGCGGGCCTTCTCCAACAGCTCGTCGCCGTATTGGCGGCGGCGCTCCTCCAGTTGGAGGGCGTTCTGCACGGCCTCCACCTTCTGCTGCTCCTCCGCCTCGCGCCGCTTGCCGCTGCTCCGCACGGCGACGAAGAGCGGCAGCAGCATGCTGAGCACCATCGCGTATACGCCCAGACGCAGCAGCATGGGCAGAAGGCCGCGGCGCGCGGGGGGCGTCCAGACCGAGCGAGAGCCGCGCACCCGGCGCCGAGGTGAGCGCTCTTCGCGGCGCTCGCGGCCGCTGCGCGACGACACGCGCACGGAGCGGCGAAAGCCCTCCAGCTCCGTGCGGCCTCCGGCGGGGCAGCTGCGGTGGCGCTGCAACCAGGCGTCATACTCGGAGCGCCGCGCCGCATCGCCCAGCACCATCCACGCCTCGCCGACCAGCTTGAAGCGCTCCTCCGCCGCGGCGCTGCCGGCATTGCGATCGGGGTGGTAGCGCATCGCCTGCCGGTGATACGCGGCCTTGAGCTCCGACGCATTCGCCGTCTCGCTCGCCCCCAGAATCTCGTAGTAGTCCTCGCGCATCGGCCTGCAACATAACACAAAAGAGGCCGCGCGTCAAGAAAGCTCGGCGTCACCTCGCTCGGCAGCCCGCACGGCGCGCAGGGCCTCGCCGCGCAGGCTGAAGCGCGGCTGCCACCCGGCGGCGCGCAGGCGCTCGCTGAGCACGCGCCGATCGCTCAGTCCGCGGCACGAGGCCCGAGAACTGAGGGGGGAGCGCGGGCGCCCCGTCACCGCCTCCAGCATCGCGTAGGCCTCGCCGAGGCGCAGCGACTCCGAACAGACGTTGAAGACGGCCGGGGGCAGCGCCGCCATCAGGCGCAGCGCCGCCGCGGCATCCTCGCGGTGCACGTAGTTGAGCCAGCGGCTCTCGGCGCCGGGCAGGCGGGGCTCCCCGGCCAGATGGCGCCGCAGCAGCTCGCAGCGGCCTTCATCGTAGAGCGGCACAAGGCGCGCCACGGAGGCACCGACGCGCAGCGCCGCATCCTCCGCCTCGCGGAGTGCCGCCGCGCGCCCGCCCGCCGTTGTGCGCGGCGAACTCTCGTCCACGGCGCCGCCCCCGGCCTCGGCGTAGACGGAGACCGACGAACAAAACAGCAGGCGCGTTCCCGGACCGACGACGCGGTCCGCGAGGGCGCGCAGCACGCCGGTGTAGGCCCGCGCATACTGCTCGGGCCCCGCGCCGTGCGTCGCCGTGCAGACGTAGACGCAGCGGGGCGGCCCCGTCAGCTCCAGCGCGCGCCGCAGCAGCTCCGGGCAGGCGGCATCGCCGCAGAGGCATTCAAGGCCTGTGATGCGAGCGGAGGAGGCTCCGCAGTCCGACCCCACGGCAGAGGGCAGCCGCAGATCCAGCACCAGTGTGCGCTCCCCCGCCTCGCGGCAGAGCGCCGCCAGGCGCGAGCCCAAAAAGCCGGCGCCGCCCACGACCCACACGGGCCCTCCCGGGCCCTCAAATTCCGATTCAGCTCTCATCTCGCTTGACTCCCCATCCGACGCGACACACGCGGCGATCCCCGCCGAAACGGGCCCGGCACGACCGGGTCGAGCCCGCTCGCTGCGCCTCGTCACCGAGGCTGTGCCCTCAAACCATGCGCCGTGACCTCCCGCGCTCGTCGGCGAGCGGCGCGCTGCGCGGGAGGAGGCTGCGCGAACGGCGCTCAGCTCTCGGCGCCCGCTGCGGCGCGGTGCGACCAGATCAGCTCGGCCAACTCCAAGTCCCCGGGCAGGGTAATCTTGAGGTTCGGCCCCACGGACACGAGCGAGGTCGGCACGCCGAGAAACTCCATGGCCGAGACCTCATCCGTCACGCTCTCGCCTCGGCGGCGCAGCTCCTCGTAGGCGCGGCGCAGCAGGTCCGCGCGGAAGATCTGCGGCGTCTCCATAGCCCAGAGCCGCTCGCGGCTCACGCGCTCGGGCAGGCTGCGCCCCTCGGCATCGGCCCTCTTGAGCGTGTCCACCACGGGATGGGCGCAGGCCGCCGCGCCCGTGACCTCCGCCGCCTGAAGGCAGCGCAGGATGCCCGCGGGCTCGATCAGGGGCCGGGCACCGTCATGCACCGCCACCCAGCGCAGATCCGCCGGCAGAGCCGCCAGCCCCGCCGCCACGGAATCCTGCCGCTCCGCCCCGCCGTCCACCCGCAGCAGCGAGCAGCGCGGCGCCCGCGGAGGGCACGGCATATCGAGAGCCTTCGGCGCTTCCGCCGCTTCCGGTGCGTCAGGTGCAGCCGGCGCCGAGGAGAGGCGCGCCGCCATTTCGGCCAGCCCCGTCGCTTCCCAGCGCTCCGGCGGACAGACGACGACAATGGTCCCGCAGCCCGCCGCGATGAAGGCCTGCACGCTGCGGCGCAGCACGGGCTGCCCGCCCAGCGGGGCCGCCAGCTTGTCAAAACCGGCGCGGCGGGAGGATCCCGCCGCGACTATCACTGCCGCCCACATCGTGCTCAGGAGAGGCGTGCCGATACCAGCGCGGAGAGCAGCTTGCCGGGGGCGCGGCCCTCCGTGCGCTGCTGCATTTCCTTCATCACTCGGCCCATGTCCTTTTTGCTCGTCGCGCCGAGCTCCGTCACCACGGCATCCACCAGCGGGCGCAGCTCCTCCTCCGTCATCTCGCGGGGCAAAAAGGCCTCCAGCACCGCGATCTCCGCCTTCTCCTTCTCCGCCAGCTCCGCGCGGCCGGCCTTTTCGTACATGGCGATGGCGTCCTCGCGCTGCTTGATCTGCTTGCGCACCACCTGCATGGCCTCGGGCTCGGGCAGCAGTTCGTGCACGTTGCCGCGCGCCACCTGGGCGTTCTGCATGGCGGCCTTCAGCCCGCGCAGGGCGCCGAGAGCCACCATATCCTTCGCCAGCATCGCCTTCTTCATGCCGGCCGTAATCGACTCGTCAATTTTACTCATAACCCCTTCATTAAACCATCTTCCGCCCGCCGCGCAAGCCCGAAATGCGCCCCTCGGCGAAAAAGCGAGGCGTCCCTGGCTCTCCCGGCCCTTTGCTCCGGTCGGCCGTCTTTATCATATCGGCATGGTAGGATTTATGTCATCGCCGCGTCGCGGAAGGCGAAACGGCTTGACAGCAGCCGACAAGCGGGGTAATCTCGCAGCGCGCAGACCGCTGCACGAGACAGCCTCATGATTCACACATCCATCACCAGCCTCATCGGGCGCACCCCCCTGCTGGAACCGGTGCGCTACATCAAGCAGCACGGAC
Organism: uncultured Akkermansia sp.; assembly: GCA_900548895.1. Taxonomy (GTDB): domain Bacteria; phylum Verrucomicrobiota; class Verrucomicrobiia; order Verrucomicrobiales; family Akkermansiaceae; genus Akkermansia; species Akkermansia intestinavium. The sequence continues at coordinate 15,735 of URLZ01000029.1, read as the reverse complement.
TCAAGGCCCGCCTGTTGCTCAAACTGGAGTATCTGAACCCCGCCGGCAGCGTCAAGGACCGCGTGGCGCTCGCCATGATCGAAGACGCCGAGGATCGCGGCCTGCTCCGCGAGGGCTCCGTCATCATCGAGCCGACGAGCGGCAACACCGGAATCGGCCTCGCCGCCGTCGCGGCTTCGCGCGGCTACCGCTGCATTCTGACCATGCCGGAGACGATGAGCGTGGAGCGCCGCAACATCCTGAAGGCCTACGGGGCCGAAATCGTCCTCACCCCCGGGGCCGAGGGCATGAAGGGCGCCATCGCCCGCGCTGAGGCTCTCGCGGCGGAGACGCCGGGCAGCCTGCTGGCCGGCCAGTTCACGAACCCCGTCAACCCGCAGGCGCACTACCGCAGCACGGGCCCGGAGATCTGGGACGACACGGAAGGTCAGGTGGACATCCTCGTCGCGGGCATCGGCACGGGCGGCAGCATCAGCGGCACGGGGCGCTACCTGCGCGAGCAGAAGCCGGACATCCGCATCATCGGCGTTGAGCCGGCTTCGTCTCCCGTGCTCAGCGGCGGCAAGCCCGGCCCGCATGCGATTCAGGGCATCGGCGCGGGCTTCGTTCCGGCCACGCTCGACACGAGCATCTACGATGAGATCATGACCATCAGCAATGAGGAGACCTACGGCGCAGGCAAGGAGCTCGGCCACCTCGAGGGCATTCTGACGGGCATCTCGGGCAGCGCTGCGCTGCTGGCCGCGACGCGCGTCGCGGAGCGTCCGGAGAACGAGGGCAAGACGATCGTCGTCATCCTCCCGGACTCGGGCGACCGCTATTATTCGACTCCGCTCTTCCGCGAGGACTGAGGAGCCGCGTCCATCTCATTTTTCCCTTCATCTCCCTCATGCAAGACAAGACACAGGATACGGCTGCGGAGGCGGTCGCGGAGCAGGCCGAGCTGCCGCGCTTTGCGGCGCTGGCGCTGGCGAACGGCGGTCTCAACCGCGAGCAGGCCACGGAGCTGCTGGCGCTCGGCGAGGAGGAGCTGCTGGCCTCGGCCACGGCTCTGCGCGAGCGCTTCTCGGGCAATCGCGTCGAGGCCTGCTTCATCATCAATGCGAAGAGCGGCAACTGCAACATGAATTGCAAGTTCTGCTCGCAAAGCGGCTTCAACAGCACGGATATCGAGCACTACCCCTTCAAGAGTGCGGAGGATCTCGCGGCCATTATCGAAAGCTGGGAGCCCTACCCCGTCGGTCGCTGCGGCATTGTGACGTCGGGCGGCGCGCTGACGGATGCGGACGTCGAGAAGCTGGCGGATTTCATCGCGGCCCGCACGGCGGCCGGCAAGAGCCACCCGCGACTCTGCGGCTCGCTGGGCCGCCTGAAGCACCACGCCATTGAGCGTCTCAGGGAGGCGGGCATGACGCGCCTGCACCACAATCTGGAGACGAATGAGAGCTTTTACCCGAGCGTGTGTACGACGCAGCAGTGGCGCGACCGCCTCGACACGGTACACCAGGCGCTCGAGCACGGTCTTTCGGTCTGCTGCGGCGGCCTCTTCGGGCTCGGGGAGAGCTGGCAGGACCGCATCTCCTTCGCTCTGGAGCTGCGCGAGGAGGGCATTCGCAACATCCCGATGAACTTTCTGATTCCCCACCCCGGCACGCCGATGGCCGGGCGGCCGATCATGCCGCCGGAGGAGGCGCTGCGCATCATTGCGCTCTTCCGCCACATCATTCCGGATGCCGTGCTGCGCATCTGCGGCGGGCGCGTGAGCGTGCTGCGCGAGCGCCAGGCCGACATGTTCGCGGCGGGGGCCAACGCCTTCATGACGGGCAATTACCTGACGGTGGCGGGCGAGACTTTCGAGCACGACGCCACGATGCTCAAGCGCGCCGGCATGCAGCTCGTGGAGGAGCTCTGAACGCCGACACAGACAGTTGACACAACGCGGGGGACAGCGCAGCACGGCGCTGTCCCCCGCTCTGTTTTGCCGCTTGGCCGCGCCAAGGGCGCATCCGCGCTCCCGACGCTTCCGCAACTCACATCGCGCCCTGCAACATCTGCATGAGCTGCGTCTGAAAATCCTGCATTTCGTACTGCGTGGGCTTGCCGCTCAGGTCGCTCCAGCCGAGGCGGCCTGCCTGATCGATGAACCAGGACCCCGAGCCGCCGGAGGGGAAGCTCACCTTGCCCGAAATGAGCGTGCCGGGCAGTTGGAGCTCATCGAGCGTCACGCTCACCTTGCCGCCCGCAGGGGCCGTGGCCGCATCGGGCTGCGCGGCAGGGGCCGGCGCTTCGGCGGCAGGGGCGGCGGCCTCAGGTGCCGGCGCGGGCGTGGCCTCGGGGGCCGTCGCGATCTCGATGCCGTAATCCAGCAGCAGGAAACGCACATCCATGTACGTCATGTGTACCCCGCACTCCGTCGCCAGGCGCTTCTGGATGCCGTTGAGGTCAACACCCTCAGCGGCCCAGGCGCGCACCTGGGCCACCTGCTCATCAGTCAACTTGCTTGTCATGGCTCCATCATACCGCAAATCCTCCCCTTGGCAAGAGGCAAGAGAGACAGCGCCCGCGCTTTTTTTACGGAGTCCCCCCTGCCCTGCGGCCGGGCACAAAAAAATGCCCTGCCGTCGCCGGCAGGGCATTGAGTCATGAGAAAGCGCTCCAGATGTACGTATGGTGGGAACTCGAAAGGACACAGCTGCCGCAGAAGATCGGCAGCGTGCCCACCACGAGCAGCGCGATGACGCAGACCGTGATGATGCAGCCCGTGATCAGCGGCAGGCGCAGCGGCTTGTCGCCGGGCAGCGGCTTCTCCCAGTACATCGCGCGGATAATCTTGAAGTAGTAATAGAAGCCCGCTGCGGCGCAGACGACCATGATGCCCAGCAGCGTCCAGGCCATCCAGACGTCTCCGCGGAAGGGAGAGTCCAGCAGGCTGAGGAAGGAGAACAGCTTGGCGAGGAAGCCCCAGGTCAGCGGCACGCCGGCCAGCGAGGCGAAGCACACCGTGATGAGGAAGGCGAGGCGCGGGTTCGTGCGGGCGAGGCCGCGGAAGGCGGAGATCTCCTCGCTGCCGCGCTGGGCGCGCACCAGAGCGATGGCACAGAAGGCCGGGAGCGTGGCCAGACCGTAGGCGATGAGGTAGAAGAGCGTCGCTTCACTGCGGCAGACACCGCCCTGGAAGAAGGCGAGAATGAAGCCCGCCTGACCAATGGAGGAGTAGCCGAGCAGGCGCTTGGCGTTGCGCTGGGGAATGGCGCCGAGGTTGCCGATGAGCAGCGTGGCGGCGGCAATGACGGCCATGCCGATGAGCAGGCCCTGCGGGTCCGGCGCGCCGAACCTCTGCGCGATGTAGACGGGCGTCAGCAGGATGATGAGGAAGATGAAGCCCGCGACCTTCGAGGCGACGGCGAGGAAGGCGGAGACGGGGGTCGGGGCGCCCTGATACACGTCGGGGATCCAGGTGTGCATCGGCGCGGCACCGATCTTGAAGAGGCCGGCGGCGATGAGGAAGCAGAGCGCCATGACGAAGCCGCTGTGGATGATGGCGGCGTTCATGGGACCGCCGCTGAGGGCGCTGGTGACGACGTCGGCGTTGAGGGAGAGGTCGCCCGTCATGCCGTAATACCACGCGGCGCCGAAGACGAGCAGGCCCGTGCTGAGCGCGCCGAGGATGAGGTATTTGATGCCGGCCTCAATCGAGCCCTGATTGCGGCGGTAGTAGCCGACGAGCACGTAGGAGCTCAGCGTGACGGTCTCAAGGCCGACGAAGAGCATGATGAGGTCGCGGGCGTGGCTGAGGGCGCAGATGCCGGCGGCGGCGATGAGGGGCAGAGCGCTGAACTCGCCGGAGCCCTCTTCGCTCTGGCCGCCGTTGACGGACTCGCAGGTGATGGCGTGGTAGTCAATGTTGAGCAGCAGGCAGACGCCGGTGGCGACGCAGGCGACGCAGGCGAAGGCGCCGAGCCAACCGGTCGGGCAGCACGCATACTGGCTCCAGCAGGCGTAGGCGGCACAGAAGCTGCCGATGGCCCCGACGGCGGCGTAGGCGCGCTTGGGGAACTTCGGCAGGAAGGTGTCGGCCATCAGCAGAAGGATGGCCAGGGCGGCCAGTCCGATGGCGGGGGCAAACTCCCACCAGCTGTACATTGAGGAGAATGTGTCGGTCATGGTTGTGCGGTGATGTCGGTTGGATCAGAAGAAGACGCCGGGATAGACGCCGAAGAGGACGATGAAGAAGGCCAGGAAGGCGGCCGAGAGGATGTCGCAGGTGCTCAGGCGGGTGGCGCGCTCCGAGGCGAGGCGCACGTCGCCGGTGAAGATGCGGCGGAAGGCGCGCAGCATGTAGATGGCGCTGATGACGAGGCCCCACAGAGCGAAGATGAGGGTGAGCTGCACGGGGCCGAGGCCGCCGAACCACGAGGCGATGCTGCCGAGCATGCCGCCCTCGACGGCGCCCGTGCCGGGCTGCCAGCCGTCGAAGCAGGACATGAAGATGGTGAACTCACCCGGGAAGTTGGCCAGCAGGGGCAGGCCGATGGAGGCGAGGCCCGCGAGGCCGAAGAAGAAGCCGAGTTTGGGCAGCTTCTGGGCGAGGCCGCCCATGGAGTCGAGCTCAAGCGTGCGCGTCTGACTCTCGATCTGCCCGGTGAGCAGGAAGAGCATGGCGATGGTCAGGCCGTGGGCGAGCATGAGGAGGGCCGCGCCCTTGAAGGCGAGCTCGCTCTGGGCGCCGCTGTTGATGAAGACGGCGAGGGCGAGGAAGAGGTAGCCCATGTGCATGACGGAGGAGTTACCGAGCATGTCATCGAGGCGCGTGCGCGAGACGGTGACGTAGCCCACCCACAGGATGTTGCCCAGCAGCAGCACGAGCAGCAGGTTGACCCAGTCGCCGAAGAAGTAGCCGACGAGCGGACCCATGGCCCAGGCGAGGGTGAAGAGGCCGTAGAGGCCGAACTTCTTGAGGACGCCGGCGTGCATCATGGCGACGGGCGTCGGGGCGCTGGCGTAGGCCGGGGCAGCCCAGGAGTGGAAGGGGAAGAGCGAGACGAGGGTGCCGAAGCCGATGAGCAGGAGCAGACCGACGATGGCGGCGATGGAGGCTCCGCTTTCCGACATGTAGGGGGCGCAGCCGACGGCGGCGAAGCCGTTAACACGAGCGACGATGGCGCTGAAGCTCCAGGCGTCGAGGCTGAAGCCGAGGAGGAGGATGCCCGCCAGCAGGACCATGGACGCGAGGCCGAGGTAGATGGTGGTCGTCCACGCGATGGTGCGGCGGTCGCCGCGGCCGTAGTAGCCGATCATCACGAAGGTCGGGATGAGGGCAAGCTCATGGAATCCGTAAAAGGAGATGAGGTTGTCGGACATGAAGGCACCGGCGGCACCGGCGGAGATGAGCAGCGTGGAGATGGCCCAGCTGCGGTCCGCTGCGGGGTTCGGGGCCTTGAGACCGAGGGCGGCGCCGAAGGTGACGAGCACGGTGAGCGCGAGCATGATCTTGCTCAGCGGCAGATCGAGGCTGAGGTTGCAGAGAGCGGGCGCTTCGGTGCAGCTGCTGCCGCAGCAGGCGTTGCAGCCGAAGATGGCGCAGGCGCTCAGGATGAGCATGACGGCGGCGGCGATGATGGCCGTGGGTTTACCGGGGGTCTTCAGCAGGCCGATGAGGGCCGCTGCGATCACGGGGACGGCAACGATCAGGGTAAGCATAGTGAAACGTTGGTTTAGAAGTTAAGCATGAAGACCATGAGGAAGAGCACGATGACGATGCCGATGCCGGTGACGAAGGCGTAGCAGTTGAGCGCGCCGTTCTGGATCCAGCTCAGCAGCATGCCGATGCGGCTGGTGAGCCAGACGAGGCCCTGGGCGATCAGGCCGCGGATGACCATTTCGTCGAAGGCTTCGATGACGCGGGCGACGTTCTGCTGAATGCCGGCGATGAGCACCTTGTCGTAGAAGCAGTCGATGTAGAGGCGCTTGCGCAGGGCGGTCGAGAGGGCGTTGCCGGCCAGCGGGTCCTTGCTGCGGCGGCCGAAGCCGTAGATGGCGAGGGCGACGACGATGCCGAGGATGAGGGCACCGAGGCTCACGTAGAAGGGCATGCCGACGGCAAAGCCGTGGGCCGTGAATCCGCCGAAGGGCACGAGGTAATCAGCGACGAAGCCGTAGCCGGAGATGATGGCCATGGCGGCGAGCACGATGAGCGGCAATGCCATGCTGAAGCCCGCCTCGGTTGCGTGCTCGGCGCCGGCGTCACGGGCCTTGCCGAGCAGGGCGACGAGGCAGAGGCGCATCATGTAGAAGGTGGTGAGGGCGGCAACGCCGGCGCCGATCCAGAAGAAGGCGGGGCTCTTCTCAAGGGCGGCATCGAGGATGGCCTCCTTGGAGAAGAAGCCGGAGAAGCCGGGGATGGCGATGAGGGCGAAGGTGCCCATGAGGAAGCAGAGGCTGGTGAGGGGCATGCGCTTGGCAAGGCCGCCCATCTTCCAGATGTCCTGCTCGTGGTGGCAGCGCACGATGATGGCGCCGGCGCCGAGGAAGAGCAGAGCCTTGAACCAGGCGTGGGTGTAGAGGTGGTACATGGCGGCTTCGCCGGCGAGGAGGCCGACGGCCATGATCATGTAGCCGAGCTGCGAGAGGGTCGAGTAGGCGAGGATGCGCTTGATGTCATCCTGCTGCATGGCCATGAGGGCGGCGAGCACGGCGGTGATGGCGCCGATGGCGCTGATGACGAGGCAGGCGGTGTCCGTGAAGGCTTCCGTGCCCATGCTGACCTGCAGGCGCACCATCATGTAGACGCCGGCGGCGACCATGGTGGCGGCATGGATGAGGGCGGAGACGGGCGTCGGGCCCTCCATGGCGTCAGGCAGCCAGACGTGCAGCGGGAACTGGGCGGATTTGCCGACGGCGCCGCAGAAGAGGCAGAGGACGGTGGCGGTGAGCAGGGCCGGGGCGATGCCGCCGGCGATGTTGCCCATTTCGCTGAAGTTGAGGGTGCCGAAGGCGGCGAGGGTGAGGACGATGCCGATGAGGAAGCCGAAGTCACCGACGCGGTTGGTGATGAAGGCTTTCTTGGCGGCGTCCGCGGCGCTCTCCTTGTTGAACCAGTGCCCGATGAGCAGGTAGGAGGAGAAGCCGACCATTTCCCAGCCGATGAAAGTCATGGCGAGGTTGTCCGCGATGACGATGCAGGTCATGCTGAACATGAAGATGCTCAGGCCGGCGAAGTAGCGGCTGTGGTTGGAGGGATCGCCCTTCATGTAGCCCACCGAGAAGAGGTGGACGAGGAAGCCGATACCGGTGACGACGAGCATCATGCGCAGCGCCATCGGGTCGAGCAGCAGTCCCATGGAGAGGGAGGTGCCGCTTTCGACGGGCATCCAAGTGTAGCTGCCGGGCACGCCGGTATCAAGCCCGCAGAGGTAGGCGATGGTGAGGCCGAGGGTGGCGGCCGCCGAGAGGATGGAGAGGGTGGCCGCGGTGCGCGGGCACTTGCTGAAGAAGAGCCAGTCGACGGCGGCGACGAGCAGCGGCAGCAGAAGGAATAACCAGGGGAGATTCTGTATCATATGAAGGCCGGGGGGTTAGTCTTTCAGAGTGTTGAGTGCCGTGGTCTCCACCGACTTGCGGGCGCGGAACATGGCGACGATGAGGGCGAGGCCGATGGCGACTTCGGCCGCGGCGATGGCGACGATGAAGAGGGCGAGGACCTGGCCGTCGTAGTCAGGGATGCCGCAGGTGCCTTGCGCGCGGGAGAAGGCGACGAGGGAGACGCCGGTGGCGCAGAGCATGGTTTCGAGGCTCATGAGGATGACGATGATGTTGCGCCGAATGATAGCGCCCGCCAGTCCGATGGCGAAGAGGATGCCCGAGAAGATCAGGTAATGTGCTAAAGGTACCATGGTGTGTGCTTGAGGGTTAGTCTTTGCGGATCTTGCGGGCCAGGGCGACGGCGCCTGCCGTGCCGGCGAGCAGGGCGAAGGAGAGGATGACGAATTGGATGTTGTAGTTGGTGAAGAGCGTGTCGGCAATCATCTTGGCGTCGTTGTCCGAAGCGGCGGGGTCGACGACGGGCAGCGGGCCGCCGAAGTTGTCGGGCTGCTCAGCGGCGAGGGCGGCCGCGCGCGGGTCTGCGCAGGCGATGGCGCAGGTGCTGCCGTCTTCACAGCTGCCGCACCAGAGGGCCTTGACGGGGCAGGTGCCGTTGTGGGCGCCGGGCAGGTTGATGGCGATGTTGGCGACCATGCCGGCGAAGACGCCGGCGACGATGGCGCCGAGGATGCCGGCGCCGAGGCGGCCTTTCTTGTGCTCCTCGGCTTTGATGTCAAGCATCATGACGACGAAGAGGAAGAGGACGAGGATGGCGCCGGCGTAGACGATGAGCTGCACGATGCCGAGGAACTGCGCGCCGAGCCCGAAGAGGATGGCGGCGACGCAGGCGAAGCAGAGCGCCATGCTCATCGCCGAGGTCACCGGGTTGCTGGTGCGCAGCATGTTGCAGGCGAAGAGAACCGCCAGCAGGGCGAAGATGTAAAAGAGGATGTTGCAGATGGGGTATTCCATGGCCGGAGGTTATTTGTATTGGTTCCACTTGTTGACGAGGCCCTTGTGCGTGCCGCCGAGTTTGTAGAGGGTGGCTTTGTTGCGCACGGCCTGGCTGCGGTCTGTCAGGGTGATGAGGTATTCCTTGGAGAGGAAGATGGCCTGCTCGGGGCAGACTTCCTGACACATGCCGCAGTAGATGCAGCGCAGCATGTCGATCTCAAACTCCTGCGGGGCTTTCTCCTGCTTCTGGCAGGAGGCGTCGGCGCTGACGGGTCCGGGGGTGATGCGGATGGCGCGCGCCGGGCAGATGAACTCGCAGAGCTGGCAGGAGACGCAGCGCTCACGGCCGTCTTCACCGCGCACGAGGGTGGGAGCGCCGCGATAGTATTCGGGCAGGCGGCTGTCCCAGCGCTGCTCGGGGAAGGGCATGCAGACGCCGACGCCCTTGCCGTTGAAGGCTTTTTTGTTGCGGCTGCGTCCGCAGACGGAGAGCGCAAGGTGCTTGACGGTGATCCAGAGCCCCTTGACGAGCTCGACGATGTAGATTTTGTCGAGCAGGGAGAACTTGGGGCGTTTGATGGGGATGTAGGACATGGTTCGGGAAGATGGGTTACTTGGTGAAATACAGGATGGCTGCCGTCAGGAAGATGTTGGCGACGGTGACTTCAAGGAAGACGAGCCAGCCGAGGCGCATGACCTGATCCCAGCGGAAGCGGGGCAGCGTCCAGCGCACCCATACGAAGAAGAAGATGAAGGCGACGAGCTTGACGAGGAAGACGATAAACTGGCAGATCACGGCGAGCCACTCAGAGTAGGCTGCCAGGCAGGCGTCGGCGCCGAAGCCGATGGACCAGCCGCCGAGGAAGAGGCTGACGACGAGCGCGGAGCCGATGACCATGGCGGCGTATTCACCCATGAAGAAGGAGGCGAACTTCATGGAGGAGTATTCGGTGTGGTAGCCGCCGACGAGGTCGGTTTCGCACTCGGCCATGTCGAAGGGGGTGCGGTTGGCTTCGGCGAAGACGCAGGTGACGAAGACGACGAAGCTGATGAGCATGGGGATGAGCAGCAGCCAGCGCTGGAGGCTCAGGCCCTCACCCCAGAGGGGCAGCAGCGTCCAGCCGTTGGCGGCCTGGAAGCCGACGATGTCCTGCAGGTTGAGCGTGCTGAACATCATGAGCAGCGGGATGATGGAGAGGCCCATGGCGACTTCATACGAGATGAGCTGCGCGGTGGCACGCAGGCCGCCGAGGAAGGGGTACTTCGAGTTGGAGGACCAGCCGGCGAGCGTGAGGCCGTAGACGGAGAGGCCGGAGACGGCGAAGATCCACAGCGGACCGATGCCGACGTTGGCGACGCTCATGTTGATGGTGCCGTACATCGTGTTGACTTCGGAGGCGAAGGGGATGACGGCGGCGGAGATCAGCGGGGGGCCGAGCACGAGCATGGGCGCGATGATGAAGTAGGCGCGGCGCACGTAGCTGGGGGTGATTTCCTGCTTGAGGAAGAGTTTACCACCGTCAAGGCAGGGCTGGATGAGGCCGAAGGTGGGGATTTCACGGTCGAGCCGCAGCCAGGTGCAGAGTTTGGCGATTTTGCCGTTTTCGCTGATGCCGAAGAAGTTGAGGACTTTGCTCAGCGGCTGCTTCTGCTTGCTGCCGAAGCGCTCCAGCAGAAAGAGCGGGATGCCGGCGCGGTTGGGGCCGGGGCGATCCTGAATCCAGCCGGCGACGCGTCGCTCGATCCAGACGGAGAGGACGACGAAGGCGAGTATCACCGCGAACATGAGCACGAGCTTGGCGAGCGTGGTGATCAGGTAAAACCAGATCTCGCTGCTCATCAGGTCGTTCCAGAAATTGCAGATGAAGTCAATCATATGGGTGGGGTGATGGAGGGGTTACTTCTTGGCTTTTTCGCGCTCGATGAGGGGGATGGTGACACCAGTCTCGGTGATGACTTTGCCCTCGTTGCCGATGCTGCCCCAGGTGAGTCCGTTGAAGGCGTCGATTTCGGCGGCGATTTCTTCGAGGATGATCATGGGGCTGGGGCAGGCGATGACGCGCGGGCAGTCGCAGCCGAGCGCCTGCGTGAGTTCGCGCATGATGTCCCAGTCGGAGCGGGCCTCGCCGAGCGGCTCGATGGCTTTGTTGAGGCGCTGGATGCGGCCGCAGACGTTGACCATGGTGCCGTATTTCTCCGCGAAGGTGACGCCGGGCAGGACGACGTCGGCGGCCTTGGTGGTGGCGTTCTCGCTGTGGTGCATGACGAGCAGGTAGTCGAGCCCGCTGAGGTCTTCCTCGGTGAAGCCGGCTTCGGCGGTGACGTCTTCGCCGAGCACGATGAGGGAGCGGATGCTGCCGTTGCGCACGCCGCGGCGGATGGTGGCGAGGCCGCTGCCGGTCTTGCCGGTGATGAGTTTGACGCCGGTGCTGTTGGGGTTGCGGTCTTCGCTGATGAGCATGTTGTCGCTCTCACCGGTGCGCGCGACGAAGTCGTACTTGGTGATACCGAGCTGGCGGGCGAGGGCGCGCACCATGTAGATTTCTTCGTTCGTCATGCGCGCGGAGAAGATGAGGGCCATCTCGGCCGGGGCGCACTTGTGGAGCTGCTCGGCGATGAGGTTGATGGTCGCATCCCAGGTGGAGGGGCGCTGCTGGGCGCCGATGTCGGTCTTGACGAGGGGGTGCAGCAGGCGCTCGGGCGCGTTGATGTATTTGTAGTTAAGGCGGTGGCTGTCGGGCATCCAGCAGCTGTTGACTTCGTCGTTCTGGCGCGGGGTGATGCGGTAGACTTGCTGCTCGCGCGTCCAGATGTTGATGTTGGTGCCGGTGCCGCAGTTGATGTCGATGGTCGGGGTACTCTTGAGGAACCACACGCGCATCTTGAAGCGGAAGTCCTTGCTCGTGAGGGCGCCGACGGGGCAGAGGTCAACGACGTTCATCGAGTAGTTGCTGTCGAGCTCGCGGCCGGGGTAGCAGGTGATGCGGCTGTGCGTGCCGCGGCCGACGACGCCGAGGACGGGGTCGCCGACGATTTCCTTCATGAAGCGCACGCAGCGGCGGCAGAGCACGCAGCGCTCCTGGTCGAGGTTGACGCGCGGACCGACGGAGAGGTTTTTGCCTTTCTTGGTCTTGCTTTCGGTGAAGCGGTGGGTGCCGCTGCCGTAGTCGGTGGTGTATTCCTGCAGCTTGCACTCGCCGGCCTGGTCGCAGATGGGGCAGTCGAGCGGGTGGTTGGTGAGCAGGAATTCGAGGACGCCGCGGCGGGCTTCGGTGCAGAGTTTGCCGTCGGTGCGAATGCCCATGTTCTCGGCGACGGTGTTGGCGCAGGCGATGACGGCGCGGGGCATCCACTGGATGCTTTGGTAGCCGTCTTCGTTGTAGGTCGGGGTGGCGCCGGGGGCGAGGCGCGGGGGCATGCCCTGCTCAACGAGGCACATGCGGCAGGAGCCCGCGACGGAGAGCTTGGGGTGGTAGCAGAAGCAGGGGACGTGGACGCCGACGGAGTTGCAGGCGTCTGCAATGCGCGTACCCTTCGGGAATCGATACCATTTGCCGTTGATCTGGACGTTGACCTTGCCTTCGGCGGCGGCCTCGTCCTTCGGCAGTGTGACGGGTGTTGTGCTCATTCTCTTCTAAGGTTAGTCTTCGCGGGTCAGGAATTTGCGAGCCTCGGCCGCCTCGGCGGAGTGCGGCTTGAGGGCGTTGATGGGGCGGGTGAGCGCGAGGAATTCCTCGCGGAACTTGGTGGTGAAGGCCTGGGTGGGCCAGGAGCAGGCTTCGCCGAAGGCGCAGACGGTGCGCCCGCAGATGTTGTCGGCGACGGATTTGAGCAGGTCGACGTCTTCGGGCGAGCCCTGGCCGTTGAGGATGCGCGTGGAGAGCTTGAGCATCCAGGGGTTGCCTTCGCGGCAGGGGGAGCACTGGCCGCAGGATTCCCACGCGAAGAAGCGGTTGAGCACGTTGAGCATCTTGGGCATGCTGCGCGAGTCGTCCATGACGATGACGCCGCCCGAGCCGCTCATGGAGCCGAACTGGGCGATGGAGTCGAGGTCCATCGGCACGTCGAAGATGCTCATGTGGCGCACGCTGCCGTCGGGGTTGCGGCTCTTGAGGTCTTCATCGCAGCGCATGACTTTCGCGGAGGCGCCGCCGGGGATGATGGCCTTGAACTTGCGGCCGTCCTTCGGGCCGCCGCAGAGGTCGTAGAGCAGCTCGCCGTAGGTGATGGAGCCGGAGATGATTTCGTAGTAGCCGGGGTGCTTGACGTCGCCGGAGACGCCGATGATGCGCGTGCCCGGGGAGCGCTTGGCGCCTTCCGCGGCGTAGGCTTCGCCGCCGCGCATCATGACTTGGCGCACCTGGCAGAGGGATTCGACGTTGTTGACGATGGTCGGGCAGCCGTAGAGGCCGATGGCCGCGGGGAAGAAGGGCGGCTTGATGCGCGGGTAGGGGCGCTGGCCTTCGATGGAGTTGATGAGGCCGGTTTCTTCACCGCAGATGTAGGCGCCGGCGCCGCGGTGCAGCACGATCTTGAGGTCGAAGCCGCTGCCGAGAATGTTTTTGCCGAGGAAGTTGTGCTCCTCGGCTTCCTTGAGGGCCTTCTGCATGATGTGCGCGGCCTCGGGGAATTCTTCGCGCATGTAGATGACGGCGAAGTGGGCCTGCACGGCGTAGCAGGCGATGATCATGCCTTCGATGAGCTGGTGCGGGTCCTGATGGACGATGAAGCGATCCTTGAAGGTGCCGGGCTCGGATTCGTCGCAGTTGCAGACGAGGTAGACGGGCTTGGTGTTGCCCTTGGGGATGAAGGTCCACTTGACGCCGGTCGGGAAGCCGGCGCCGCCGCGCCCGCGCAGGCCGCTCTTCTTGACTTCGCCGATGATGTCGGCGGGCTCCATCTTGATGGCCTTGGCGAGGGTTTCATAGCCGCCGTCGGCGATGAAGCACTCGATGGAGGGGTTGTAGCCGACGCGGTCGATGTTGCGGAAGATGCGCCGCGTTTCACGCGGATGGGGTTCTTTGCCGGGGAGGTACTGAATGGGGCTGCTCATGGTTCGCTCAGAAGTTATTTGTTCTTGTATTCGGCGATGAGCTCGTCGATCTTCTCATAGGTGACCTGCGAGTAGAGCGTGTCGTTGATGAGGACGTTGGGGCCGAAGCCGCAGTGGGCCAGGCACTCGACCGGCTCGATGCTCCACAGGCCGTCGGGGCTGACGGCCATGGGGTCTTCGTCTGTGATGGAGGCGGCGTCCACGCCGATCTTGCCGCAGATGTAGGGGATGAGCTCTTCACCGCCCGTCAGGGAGCAGGCGATGGAGCGGCAGACGCGGAAGTGGTATTTGCCGGGGCACTTGGTGTGGATGCCCGGGTAGAAGGTGACGATGCCGCAGACGTGCACCGGGGTGCTCTTGCACATTTCGGCGATCCACGGAATGCTCTCGGGGCTGATGTAGCCGAACTTCTCTTGGCAGAGGTGGATGATGGGCAGAACGGCGGACTGCTCTTTGCCCTCGGGATACTGGGCGACCAGGCGCTGGGCTTCTTCAACGAGCTCGGCCGTGGCTTCAAACTTCGGGAAGTATTTCTCGCCGGGGGAGGGGCGGTGGGCCGCGAGGGCTTCAATCGCGTTGGGGGTATCGGACATGGTGGAAAGGTGGTTCGTCGGTTGTGGTTAGCGGTCGCATTCGCCCTGCACGAAGTCGAGGGAGCCGAGGATGGCGCCGACGTCGCTGACGAGGTGGCCGGGCAGCAGCTCGGGGAGGATGGCGAGGGTGCCGAAGGAGGGGCTGCGCATCTTGAGGCGGTTGGCGATGCCGCCGCCCTGCGAGTCGAGGAAGAAGCCCAGCTCGCCCTTCGGGTTTTCGGCGGCGAAGTAGACCTGACCGGCCGGGGCGTTGACGCACTCGGTGCTGACCATGAACTGGCGGATGAGCTCTTCGATGCCCTGAAGGGCGTCTTCCTTGCGGGGCAGGATGCCCTTGTCAAGCTGCACCCAGATGGGGCCCTTGGGCATCTTGGCGATGACCTGGCGAACGATGCGCACGGACTGGAGGATTTCCTCAAGGCGCAGCTGGAAGCGCGCGTAGCAGTCGCCCTCCTGTGCAACGGGGACGTCGAAGTCGTAGTTCTCGTAGCCGAGGTAGGGGTTGGTTTTGCGCAGGTCGCGGGCGACGCCGCTGGCGCGCAGGTTCGGCCCGGTCATGGCGTTCTGGAGGGCCATTTCGCGCGTGATGACGCCGACGCCGACGAGTCGGTCGATGAAGATTTTGTTGTGCAGCAGGAGTTTGCGGAGTTCTTCGACGGTCTTTTCGGCGCTGTCGCAGAATTCGAGGATGGGTTTTTCAATGCCCGCAGGCAGGTCGCGGGTCATGCCGCCGATGCGGGTGTAGCTGGAGGTGAAGCGGGCGCCGCAGATGAGTTCGTAGAGGTTGTGAACGCGCTCTTTTTCTTCGTAGCAGTAGAGGAAGGCGGTCATGGCACCGGCATCCATGGCGTAGACGCCGACGCCGAGGAAGTAGGAGGAGATGCGCGAGAGTTCGCTGCAGAGCACGCGGATGGCCTGCCCGCGCTCGGGCAGCTCCCAACCGAGGAGTTTTTCCACCGCGCAGGCGTAGGCGATGTTGTTGCTCATCGGGGCGAGGTAGTCGAAGCGGTCGGTGTAGGCGACGTACTGGTTGTAATGGCAGTTTTCCGCCATTTTCTCCATGCCGCGGTGCAGGTAGCCGACGACGGGATCGCAGGATACAATCACTTCTCCGTCAATGACAAGCTTGAGGCGCAGCACGCCGTGTGTTGCGGGGTGGGAGGGCCCCATGTTCAGTGTCATCAGCTCGCCCTGGTCGTCCGCGTCGTTTTTGAGGTAATCCATGGCAGCGCTCGCTGCATCAGGCACTTGTACAAATTTGGTCGTGTTCATATACAGGAAATCCGCGGCCACCTCCGGCCACTCTTGTGCCCAGCCATTAAACTACCATATGACGCGTTTTTCAAGTCTAAAGTGTCAGCTCTTTTCAGAAAAGCGGCGGCTGCGCGCTTCGCAGCGGGCGGCGGCGAAGGGCTTGCTTTTAAGTTAGTTGAATCGAACTCGCAGGACGAACGCGTTGTCCTTGGCGGTGTCGGGGCTCCGCGTCGGCGAGCCCTGCGTTGCAGGGCTTCGCGGCAGGCTCGGGGGTGCGGCCTCAGCTTCGGCGAGGGGGGG